>JAUWCJ010000065.1 GCA_030609365.1 Candidatus Eiseniibacteriota bacterium
GGGGCAGCATGGGCAGGCTCCCGAGGGCGAACCGCACGGCGTTGAACGTGAAGGGGCCGATGTGGTCCATCGCGACGCGCTGTGCGACGAAGGCGAAGCCCCATATGGCCGAAGCCAGCAGGAGAAGCGACTCGGAGACGAGCGGTCTACCGGGGACTGCCTCGTTCGTGCGCTCTGGCCGCGCAGGGGCCACCTGATCCTCCCTTGGGCATCCATCTTGCATGAAACCGTAATCATACGTGGGCTGCGAGCGCGTGGGAACCCGAACTTGAAAGCGGGGCGGCCTGTGTCTATTATATATGGTGCGTGCATGAGAAGAGACGTCAGGAGAGCAATGCCGAGCCACAACAGGACACTCGCGATCATCACGGCCGCGCTAGCCGCGGCCGTCCTTTACCCGTCCACCGCCCACGCCTACGTGGGGCCGGGGGCGGGGTTCGCCGTGGTCGGCTCGCTCGCCGTCGTCTTCATCACGTTCTTCCTGGCACTTGGCTCGCTCATCTCCTGGCCGTTCCGCGCGCTTCGCCGCGCCATCAGGTCGCGGCATCTGCGTGGGCCCGCTGAGATCAGGCGCGCCATAGTCCTTGGCCTCGACGGGCTCGACCCCGTTCTCGCGAAGCGGTTCATGGACGAGGGGAAGCTTCCCAACTTCAAGAAGCTCGCGGACGAGGGCTCGTTCAAGCCGCTCCAGACCGCGTGTCCCTCGATGTCGCCCGTGGCGTGGTCCACGTTCGCCACCGGCGTCGATGCATCGCGGCACAACATCTTCGACTTCCTCGGACGCGACGAGAAGACGTACTTCCCCATCCTGAGTTCGACCCGCATCAGCAATCCCGAGAAGAGCATCAGGCTGGGGAAGTTCACTATCCCCGTGGGCAAGCCGTCGATCCGACTCATGCGTAAGAGCAAGACCTTCTGGAAGGTCCTCGACGACTGCTACGTGCCCTGCCATGTCCTGCGCGTTCCCATCACGTTCCCGCCCGAGAAGATGAAGAACGGCGTCATACTCTCGGCGATGTGCACGCCGGACCTGCGCGGCAGCCAGGGCAGCTTCACCATGTTCACGACCGACAGCGAGAAGGTGGGCGCCTACACGGGCGGCACGCTGCTGCTCGTGGAGCGCGACGGTGACACCGTCAGGGGAGAGATCCCGGGCCCGCCGTCGCCGTTCAAACCGCAAGCGGGTGAGATGACCGTTCCGTTCACCGCGACGATCGACGAGTCCAGCGAGACCGTGAGCTTCGACTTCGGCGGGAATGAGCTCACTCTGTCCGCTCGTGAGTACTCCGAGTGGCTGACCATCGAGTTCAAAGCGGGTCTGGGCGTGAAGGTGAAGGGCATAGTCAAGCTCTACGTCACGCAGATCAGCCCTCACTTCGAGCTCTACGTCACGCCCATCAATCTGGATCCCGGCAGTCCTGCGATGCCGATCAGCGACCCGTCGATGTTCTCGCAGTATCTTGCGAAGCTCCAGGGCAGCTACGCGACGCTCGGTCTCGCCGAGGACACGTGGGCTCTGAACGAGCGCATGATAGATGAGTCAGCGTTTCTCGAGCAGACGTACGCGATACACGAGGAACGCGAGAAGATGTTCTTCAACTCGCTCAAGAAGAACAGGAGCGGGCTGACGGTTGTCGTGTTCGACTCGACCGACCGCATTCAGCACATGTTCATGCGCTACATGGACCCGTCGAACCCGTCGAACCGCGACAAGGACACCACGGAACATGCTCGTGCGATCGAGGAGCTCTACGTGAAGATGGACGGGCTCCTTGCGCGCGTCATGGAGCACGTCGATGACAAGACACTCCTGTGTGTCGTCTCCGACCACGGCTTCAAGCAGTTCAAGCGCGGCGTGAATATCAACACCTGGGCGCTCGAGAACGGGTACATGAAGGCGAAGGGCGGCGAGGTCGGCGGCAGCGTGGCGGGCGGCAGGGCAGGCGCCCCTGCTTCCGGCGCGGCCGAATCTGCGGACGGCGAGGCGCGCGACTTCGGCGGATACTGCGCCGGTGTTTCGGGCAGCGCCAGTGTCATCGGCGAGTACCTGCGCGGCGTCGACTGGTCGCAGACGAAGATCTACCAGCTGGGGCTCTCCGGCATCTACATCAACAAGAAGGGCCGCGAGTCTCAGGGACTGGTCAAGTCGGACGAGTACAAGGCACTCAAGAAGGAGATCGTGGAGAAGCTGCAGGGGCTCATCGACCCCGAGACGGGAGAGGTCGCGATCACGTCGGTCTACGACACCAAGGAGATGATGAACGGGCCCTACGCCGATGGCGCGCCCGATCTCATCATAGGCTACAACGTCGGCTACAGAGCGTCCTGGGACGCGGCCGTCGGGAAGTCGAGCGAGGCGGTCCTCGAGGACAACCTCAAGTCGTGGAGCGGAGACCACTGCATCGACTACAAGCTCGTGCCCGGCGTGCTCTTCACGAACCGCAAGGTCGTGGCCGACAGGCCCGGACTCATCGACATGGGGCCATCCATCCTCGATCTGTTCGGAGTGAAGGTCCCGGACTTCATGATGGGGAAATCGATCTTCCGCGCCCGAGAGGACAGCTAGTATGTCGCAGGCACAAAGAAACAGCATCATCTGGGGCGCGCCTGTTCTGCTGGCGCTCGCGGTCTTCGTGACCGCGCTGGTTCTCCCTGGCTGTTCCGCGGATACGCCGGAGGTCGAGCTGGCGGACGAGGACAGAGCGGCGCTCGCGTCGCTGGGCTACGTCGCGGACGAGCTCACGGAGAGCGGAGGAGCGGACACCGGGAAGCGCGTGCTGGTCCTCGGGATCGACGGGATGGACTGGCTCATCACTACCCGGCTGCTGGATGAGGGGAAGCTCCCGAATTTCCGGGCGCTGGCGAACGAGGGCGGCATGAGTTCGCTCCTGTCCAGCATTCCGCCGCAGAGCCCGGTGGCGTGGTCGAACTTCATCACGGGCGCGGACCCGGGTGGCCACGGCATCTTCGATTTCGTCCATCGCGACCGCGATACCTACCTGCCGTATCTCTCGACCTCGAAGGTCGAGCCCGCGCCCGAGAAGGCGAGGGTGCTCGGCATTCCGGTCAGGAACCGGTTCGCGATGCCGTTTACCGACTACGTGTTCCCGCTGGCCGGGGGCGCGACCCTGAATCTGAGGAAGGGCGTCGCGTTCTGGCAGGTGCTCGAGGCCGCGGGCGTCCCGTGCACGATCTTCAAGATCCCGTCGAACTTCCCGCCGGTCACAAGCGAGCGCGGACTCGTCCGGAGCATGTCAGGCATGGGCACGCCGGACATCCTCGGGACGTACGGGACGTTCTCCTTCTATACGACCGACCCGTGGCCCGGCTCGGACGATCTCTCCGGAGGCTACGTCTATCCGGTTAGGGTTGAGTCGGGAGTGGTGCACGCGACGCTCTTCGGCCCGCCGAACGACTTCAAGGACTACGAGAAAATAGGGGAGCGCGAGGGCGCTCCCGTTGCCTACAGCGAGAAGAAGGTAGGCATCGATTTCGAGGTCTACGTCGACCCCACGAACCCGGTCGTCCGTCTGGACATCGGGGACGCCGAGGTCCTTCTGACCGAGGGCGAGTTCAGCGACTGGGTCGAGGTCGAGTTCGTGATGGTTCCGAACCTCGTGACGGTCAGCGGGCTGGCGCGGTTCTATCTGAAGTCCACGCACCCGGAGTTCGAGCTCTACATCAGTCCGGTCCAGATCAACCCGGCCAACCAGGTGCTGCCGATCACCGATCCGCCGGAATACGGTGCTGAGCTGGTCGACGCCGTCGGCTACTTCTACACGCAGAACATGCCTGAGGACACGAAGGCGCTCGAGCACGGCGTCTTCGACAACGCGATCTTCACCAAGCAGTCGACCATCGTCTTCGACGAACGGCTCGAGTGTTTCAGATACGAGCTGTCCAGGTTCGAGGAAGGGCTTCTCTACTTCTACTTCGGCTCGCTCGACCAGTCGACGCACATGATGTGGCGCTGCATGGACGCCGGGCACCCGGCCTACAACCCCAAGGAGGACGCTGAGTTCTCGGACTTTCTCGAGAATCTCTATCTGAAGTTCGACGACGTGCTCGGCGAGGTCATGCGCACGATAGACGAGAACACGACCTTGATCGTGCTGTCCGACCACGGGTTCGCGCCCTACTACCGGCAGTTCCATCTGAACCGGTGGCTCTACGACGAGGGCTACCTGGTCCTCAAGCCGGGAGTGAGGCCGGCGCAGGTCGAGTGGCTGCTCGGCGTCGACTGGACGCAGACGACGGCCTACGGCCTCGGCATCAACGCGCTCTACGTCAACACGGCGAACCGGGAAGGGCAGGGCATCGTCCGTCCGGGGCGCGAGGCTGCCGAGCTCATCGATGAGATAGCTGCGAAGCTCGAAGGTGTGCGCGACCCGAAGACCGACGAGCGTATGGTCGTGAAAGCGTACAAGGCGAGCGAGTTCTACCACGGACCTTACCAGAGTGCCGCTCCCGACATCGTCGTCGGATACGGCTGGGGCTACCGCGGCTCGGACAAGACGGCGACGGGCCAGGTACCGGCCGAGCTCGTCAGTGACAATCTGGACAAGTGGAGCGGCGACCACTGCGCGGACTATCACCACGTGCCGGGCGTGCTGTTCACGAACAAGCCGATCACGCACGAAGCCCCGTCGCTCTATGACATGGCGCCTACGCTGCTGGCCGAGTACGGTATCGCGAAGCGGAACTGGATGGTCGGTACGTCGGTGTTCAAGTAGGAGCGCGGGTACGCGCGAAGGAGGATGTTATGTTCGGCGGAGGAAATCTCAAGATAGACAAGGAGCTTCTCGAGAAGGTGAAGAAGTTCGCGAAGCTTGCGGGCTACTCGTCACCGGAGGAGTTCGTGATACACGCTCTCGAGAAGGAGATAGCGAAGCTCGAGGAGTCCGATTCCGAGGACGAGATCAAGGACAAGCTGAAGGGCCTGGGGTACATCTCATAGAAGGGGCTAGGGTACACTTCATAACATGTGGCCGATTCTTAGAGCGATAACAGGCGCATTCGACGCCATATTGACACCGTTCGCCGGTCTCCACCCGTGGGTGGGGCTGGCCGTCGTGTCCGTCGTCACGGGCGTCGTCATGCTTCTGATATTCGGGAAGACGTCCAACCAGAAAAAGATCGGGGAGACCAAGGACAAGCTCAAGGCCTACATCATGGAGATGTGGATCTTCCGGAACGACACGCTCGTCATGTTCGCGGCCATCGGGAGCGTGGTCAGGAGCAACCTGCAGTACCTGCGTCATTCGCTGCGCCCGCTCGTGTTCCTGTTCATTCCGGTGCTCGTTATCATGGTGCAGCTCGGCATCCGCTACGCGAACGAGCCTCTCGCGCCCGGGGACACGGCCGTGGTCTCGGTCAAGCTCAGTGAGGGAGTCGTTCCCTCGCAGACGGACCTGACACTGGTCGCACCAAAGGGCGTGCGGGTCATCTCTCCGGCGCTTCGTATCGACTTGAAGAGCGAGGTGAACTGGGAGATTGCGGCGGATCTGACCGGACACCATCAGCTCGCGTTCGAGACGCCCGGCGGGACGGTGCACAAGTCGCTCGACGTCGGTCCCGAGCGGAAGCTCGGCAAGGTCGGCGCCGTCAAGGCGCGCGCCAACACGTGGAACGCGTTCCTCTATCCGAGTGAGCCGCCCATTCCGGGCGATTCCGTCATCGAGTCGGTCCACGTCACGTATCCGCATCGCGAGCTCAAGTTCCTGGGGCTCACCGTCAACTGGCTCCTGGCATTCTTTATCATCTCGGTCGCCGCCGGCTTCGCGCTGAAGGGCGTCTTCGGTATCGAGGTCTAGCAGGGAGGTCGGTGTGACCGCACGAAGCGACTCCAGAGTTGACCTGCACATGCACACCGTGGCCTCCGACGGTTCGGAGACCGCGGAGACACTTGTGCGGAGGGCGAAGTCCCTCGGACTCGCCGCCATCGCCATCACCGACCACGATTCCACCGGTTCCGTCCGCGAGGCGCTCGCGGCGGGGGAGAAGTACGGCGTCGAGGTCATCCCCGGCGTAGAGATAGGCATCGCACACGACCCCGAGAAGCACCTGATCGAGATAGACATCCTGGGGTACTTCGTCGACCCGGACTTCGCCGAGCTCGAGGGCGTGCTTCAGAGCCTTCAGGACGCGAAGAACGGGAAGCTTGTCAAGCAGATCGCCGTGCTCGCGGAGAACGGACTTCCGATTGAAGCGGACGAGGTACTCGAGGAGGCGGCGGGAGACACGGTGCGGAGGCCGCACATCTGGAAGGTGCTGCATCGCCACCACCCGGATTTCGCGTCGCAGGAGTTCTTCGACCGGACGTCGTTCGGTGGTGAGTGGCACGTGACCAAGGACTTCAGCCTGAAGCTCGAGGAGTGCGTCGAACTCATCGAGCGGGCGGGCGGAGTGCCCGTGCTCGCGCACCCGGGGGCCTACAACACGACGTTCGCCAGGGGCGGCAGCATGATAGATCCCATAGTTGATGAGATCATCGCGACCTGCGCCGCCGCCGGCGTGAAGGGCCTCGAGGTCTACTACACGTACGATAAGAACCGTCCCTACTTCAAAGGGGAACCGCTCATCTCGAAGGATGAGCTGGCCGAGCTCGTGGGGCACTACGCCTCGCTGGCAAGCAAGCACGGCCTGCTCAAGACCGGCGGCACCGACTTCCATGGCGACACAAAGCCCCAGATAGACGTGGGGGAGGTCGATGCGACCTACGCGCTGGTGGAGGCGCTGAAGGCGGCGCGACCCTAGCAGTTTCTGCGAGGCGACTTGAAGACATTCCTGGACTGCGTTCCCTGCTTTCTGAAACAGGCTCTTGGCGCTGCTCGAATGGCGAGCGACGATCCGGAGGCACACGCGCGCGTGCTCCGAACCGTGGCGCGCGCCGTCGCCGAGATGGGCATGGACGAGACTCCGCCCTCGATGGGACAGGTGATCCACAGGGTTGTCAGGGAGGCGACGGGTGTGGAGGACCCCTACCGCGAGGTCAAAGACCACTTCAACGCGCTGGCGCTCTCCATGTACGAGCGGCTCAAGAGCATGGTCGCCGAATCCGACGACCCGTTCGGCACCGCCGTTCGTCTGGCCGTCGCGGGCAACATCATAGATTTCGGGGTGAGGTCGGACATCGACGAGGAAAGCTTGGAGCGGTCCATCTCTGAGAGCCTCGGGTGGCCACTCGAAGACGGAGCGCTCGACGCGTTGAGACGCGCCGTCGATTCGGCGGACGACATCCTCTACGTGGGGGACAACGCCGGCGAGATCGTCTTCGACAGGGTGCTGAT
Organism: Candidatus Eiseniibacteriota bacterium; assembly: GCA_030609365.1. Taxonomy (GTDB): domain Bacteria; phylum Joyebacterota; class Joyebacteria; order Joyebacterales; family Joyebacteraceae; genus JALGZG01. Next base: position 7,290 of record JAUWCJ010000065.1, read on the forward strand.
CGAGGAGATGGACACGGACAGGGTGACCTTCGTCGTCAGGGGCGCTCCCATTATCAACGACGTCACCATGCGGGACGCGGTGGAGGTGGGAATGACCGACATCGTTGCTGTGGTCGACAACGGGTCCGACGCTCCGGGAACGATCCTCAGCGACTGCTCCCAGGAGTTCCGCGAGCGCTTCCTGCGCGCCGATCTCATCATTGCGAAGGGACAGGGCAACTACGAGACTCTGAGTCAGGCGCCGGGCCGGATCTTCTTCGTGCTCAAGGTCAAGTGCCCGGTCATCGCGCGGGACATCGGGTGTGAAGTAGGGGCCGTCATCGTTTGGGAGCGGGAGATCGGGTGATCGAGAGGGTCACTCGCTCGACCGGTCCAGCGCCGACCTGGCAGGCAGGTTCATGGGGTCCAGCTCAAGAGCGAGGAGATACTGTCTCCTCGCTTCGTTCGTACGGCCGAGGGCATCAAGCGTGAGGCCGCGATTGTAGTAGGGCTCCGTGGCGCGGGGGCTGAGTCGCACGGCCTCGTCGATGGCGCGCAGCGATTCCTCGTGGCGTCCGGCCATTCGGTATGCCGCGCCCAGGTTGTTCCAGTAGACAGATCCATCGTCGTCGAGTCCGACGGCTCGCCGCAGCTCGGCGACGGCACCGTCCGCGTCCCCCGCGGCGGCCAGAAATCTTCCCAGCGCGTCGTGCGCGTCGGGCGACGATGGGCGGCGTGCCACCGCGGCCTCCAGTTCGGTCAGGGCCTCGTCCTTGCGACCCGTCGCCAGGAACGCGTCCGCCAGCCGCAGCCGTGTGGGAACGTCGGGTCTCCCCAGGACAAGCGCGCGCTCGAACGCGCGTGCCGCCGACTCCGGATCCCCTGTGTCCATGCAGTGCTCGCCGAGCACCGAGTAGAAGACGCCCGGGCGGACGCCCTCCCTGATGGCCTCGTGCAGCAGCCACTCCGCCGAATCGACGCGGCCCAGTTTCGACTCCGTCTTCGCGAGATACTCGAGTGCGATGGAAGACGACCTGTCGAGGTCGACCGCATGCTCGAGGTAGGGTAGCGCGTCCGCGTATCGTCCCTGCTCGAAGAGCGTGGCACCCGCGCGGAGCTGTACGTCGGGGTCGTCCTGGAAGACCCGCGCGGCCTCCGTGAACCCGGAAGACGCGGTCGCCCAGTCGCTCCACGCCTCGGCCGTGCTTGCTCTGAACTCGGCCGCCCTGGCCTCGCGTGCGCCGTCGGCGACAGTTGTTCCCTCAAGAAGCGGCTCGACGTCCGAGAGTGTGACGAACGCGACGGCGGCGGTGAAGACCAGGCAGATCGCAAGCAGTAGCTCCGCGAGCCGCGGCTTCTTCCACACGAACACGATGGCCGCGCTCGCGAGTCCGACGAGAACGGACGGGACAACGAGAACCCGATATGGCATGAGCACCGCGACGGAGAGGTACCCGAGGAAAACGAGCACGGCGACGGCCACTCTGCCTGCCGCCGGACCGAGCAGCACGGGCAGCGTCCACACGCCGGTGGCCCTGTCACCATCGATGTCCTTGAGGTCCTTGGCGGCGAACCCCAGACCGAACGAGAGCACGATGATCCAGGCGAGCGACGAGGGGAAGAGCGCCAGCGCGCGCTCCTCCGCGTAGACGGAGAAGCCCACCAGACACGCTGCTAACGACACGAGACCGAGAGCGAGGCTCGATCCGAGTGGGAAGCGTTTGAGCCGAAGCGGTGGCGCCGAGTAAGCGAACGAGAGTATCAGCGCGAGCACAACGAACAGGAACGTCTGGTACTTCACGTTGAGTGCGAAGAGCAGCGCGGCCAGCGAGAAGACGGCTGCCTGAGCGACGACGTCCCGCCGTTCCAGAGTGCCGGACACGAGCGGGCGCTTCTCGTTCGCGACCCGGTCGCCTTCTTCGTCGAAGAGATCGTTGATAGCGACCGACGCCTGGAACGCACAGAACGTGGCGATGCACGTGGCGAGCATCCCGAGCACGTCACCGGTTCCGGCGAACTCCACGCCGTACCGCGAGAAGAGCACCCAGCCGAACGCGATGCCGAAGGACGTGAGGCCCAGATAGTGCAGCGCCCGGAGCGGACGGACGCTCCGGCGCAGGGCGGCTGCCTTCGCGGGCGCGTGTCGCCGGTACGCGAACCACCCGAGCACGCTCGAGGTCAGCAGGAAGAGCAGCGCGAGCTTCCTGCTTTCGTCGGTCACGATCCCGCCCGCCTTGAAGACGGAGAAGTACGCGAACTCGGCGGTTGTGGCGGCGCGGGCGAGCGCGAGGGACGCCCGGGCGAACAGGCTGGGCAGGACCCCATGAAGAGCAAGCGCGGCGTAGATGGCGAAGAAGGCGGCCACCGACCTGAACCAGCTTACCGTCTTGATCCTGACGTAGAGCCCCGCCAGCAGACAGGCCCCCAGGATCTCCACTCGCTGTCCCGGGGAGATCATCTCGAAGGAGGCTCTGGGATCAAAGAAGCGCAGGACAACGGGTCTGAGTTCCAACACGTAGGTTATCTTCATGCCCTCGCCCGAGGTGATGATGTAGTCCAGCAGGGGAGGCAGCAGCAGCAGCGCCCACGCGGGCGTCACGATCCTCATCACGGCGCCGATGCGCTCGCGCGTCAGTGCCGAGAGAATGAGAGCGAACGAGAGGAACAGACTGAGGTAAAAGAAGACGAAGTGGTCGAGCACCATGAGCGCCGACGGGGATGAGAAGTAGACGAATCCGATCGCGCCGTTCGGACCGAGCGCGCCCTCGAGCAGGTTGCGCGCGAGCACCATCGCCAGGAACGTCACGGCCAGGTAGCCCCACGGTAGACGGGAGCGCTCTGCTTCATGGATGATGGTGCCGAGGGTCTTCTTCAAGTCAGGACGCTCCGGTGGTCCGGGCCGGGTGAGCGCAACCAGGGGCTCGGTCTGTGCCGCTCGTCGGTCTGGCGGCCCTCCGATTGCAGCCAGCCATTATAGCAGTTCGCCGGCCCCCGTCCACAGTGCGTGCGGGCGTAATTCGCGCTTGACACCTCATCTTAAGTAAGCCTATCGTGCGTCGTAACACGAGCGTGGATTCAGTGGCAAGCGTGCTGAAGGATGCGTTGTGTTGAAGGACGCGGTCAGTCAGGTTCTGCGGACCACCGGGCCACCGGAAGGTCTGGTGCACCGACACACTCGATGCGCCCGCACCGAGGTCGAGACGGAACCTGATCCCGCACATGTGAAAGGGGGAAGCCGTGAAGGCGAAATGCGTCGCGTTGGCGCTAGCCGCTCTTCTGGTGTTCGCACTGTCCGCGGGCGCTGCGTTCGAGCTCCGAACCTGGGCGACGACCGCGGCGGCACCTGCGGACGGCAGTTCTCACACCACCTCGACCAGCTTCGAGATGGTCTCTCGACTGGGGGGGCCGTTCGTTGGCAGCGCCGAGAGCACGTCGTTTTCGCTCTGGGGATGCAGTGTCACTCCTGTTGAGGGAGCATTCATTGCCATGGAGACCGAGCCGCTCACCGTGACTCTGAGGTGGACCGTGGAGTCGCTCGGAGGTATCTCGGGCTTCAACATCTACAGGGCCTGGGCCGAGGACGGTCCGTTCGAAAGGCTGAACGAAGAGGAACTCGCACCGTTCTCTCCCGGTTTCTACGAGGACACGACGGTGTGGCCTGGCTCGCCGTTCTGGTACGAGCTCCGTGGTGTCGTCAGCGACGACGGCAGCGAGGACGTTGTTGGCGAGACCGTGATGCTCAGGACGGGCGGTACGCTCGCGACGAAGTTGTACAACGCGAGCCCGAACCCGTTCAGTGACGGCACGGTCATTCAGCTGGACATCGCCTCGGCTTCACGGGGCATCGATCTCAGGATCTATGACATCGCCGGTCGCGTCGTGGCGGCGCTCAACACGGACGTCGTGCGGCCAGGTCGCCACAGTGTGATGTGGGACGGCACGAATGACCGAGGCCAGCGTGTGGCATCGGGTGTCTACTTCATCGCGCTTGAGGCGGCAGGGGTGAGGGAGACAGGCAGGCTGGTCTACCTGAGGTAGCGTTGTGCCCGGAGCATTCGAGTCCGGGAAGTGGAATCACCAAGGAGGGTAACGGGATGTCAACGAGGACTGCTATCAGTGTGGCGATGTTTGCCATTCTTGTTCTGGCTCTGGGCCTTGCCGGGACCGCGGGAGCACGGTCGATGGAACTCGGCGAGGGAGCCGTGTTTGGGGATGCGGACCTGTCGAGAGACATACAGGAGACCATCTGGTTCCAGGGATTCGTGGCGGACGCGGGCACCAGTGAGCCCATCAACGCCACCTACACGCTCACGGCGAGGATGTACGACGCCGAGTTTGGCGGCGCGACCGTCTGGGGTCCGGAGACCCACGTAGCCACGGTCATTGTGGACGGATGGTTCAACATCGAACTAGGCGCGGTCGTGGGCGGGCTTCCCGCGTTCGACACGCCGCCCTACTACCTGCAGCTGACGATTGACGGGGAGACGCTCGCACCGAGACTCAAGCTCGCGAGCGTGCCGTCGGCATTCCAGTCGCTCGGCGCGGACAACGGTCTCAACCTGCCGTATTCAGGGACCCTCGGGACCAGCGGCCACGCCTTCCATATCACGAACACTGGCCCCAATGTCTGCGGATACTTCATCATCAACAACGCCGGCAGCACGGCGGCCTCGCTCTACGGGATGCACAACGGCCCGGGCGCCGCGGTTCTCGGCTGGCACAACGGAACAGGGCCGGCCATCAAGGGTGTGGCCAACGGCTCCGGCTACGCCGGCGTGTTCGAGGGTGTCGTGACCGTGAGCGACAGCATCGTGGCGCGCGGCATGAGGGGCAGGGCGTTGACCGTGGAGCACTCCATCGCTGCGGGTGGCACCCTCGCCTGCTCGGGTATCTGGATGACACGGAACCCGGTCGAGGGCTACGTCCTGCGGTGCGCCGACGAGTGGGGCAACGCGGAGTGGGGTCCGCCGAACGTGATCGACACGCACGATGAGAACTCGACGACGAACATCGGCAGCAGCGCCACGCAGTACGACGAAGCTCAGGTAACTCTCACCGTTCCGGGCCCCGGCTACATCGTCGTGACGTCCAATGTGCGTGTGAAGATATCACACACGAGCGGCACCTTGGACAATCTTGAGCTGAACCACTCGACCAGCGTGAGCAGCATGGGCTCATCAAACACGTTGGTCGACGAGGAGATTCCGTCTACGTACGGGACCGATACGGACATGGACAGGACCTTCAGCGTGCACAGCACTCACGGAGTGACGGGTGCGGGCACGTACACCTACTACCTCGTTGGGAGGATGGTGTCCGGGCAGGACTCGGGTGACCTCTTCTGGTACGCGCAGACGACCGGCATCTACTACCCGTATCCGCCGCCCGCGATGGCGGCCTCGGACGAGGACGCCGAGCTCCTGAGGAAGAAGGCGGAGTTCGAGAACCAGTAGGAGCCGTTTGTCTGCAGGAAGCGCTTCAGTCAGCCCGGCCGGCAATTGTTGTCGGCCGGGTTCTCGTACGGCGCCCGGCGCGGGCTCCTTTCCGCTTGACACCTCGCGAATTCGCGGGATACGCTCACGTCGAATTCGGCGCACAGACGGCCCCTGTGGATAACCCCTTAGGGAAACCAGGACAATGGGCAGAATCAGACGTTCGGAGCGGCTGGGCAAGCTTCCTCCGTATCTTTTCGTGGAGATCGACCGGGTCAAGAACGAACTTGTGGAGTCCGGCGCGGATGTCGTCGACCTGGGAATAGGGGACCCCGATCTGCCAACGTTCCCGGAGATCGTGTCGGCGCTACGGGAGTCCTGCACGGACCCCGCGACGCACCGCTATCCGCTTCAGCGCGGTGACCCCTCCTTCAAGCGCGCCATCGCGCGCTGGTACGAGGCCCGCTACGGTGTGGCACTCGACCCGGAACGCGAGGTCCTTCCGCTTATCGGAACCAAGGAGGGGCTCGGGCACCTGCCGCTGGCCGTGATGAACGCGGGCGACGTCGCGTTGATTCCCGACCCGGCGTTTCCCATCTATCCCGCGGCCACGTGGCTCGCGGACGGTGAGGTCCGCCTGATCAAGCTGAGTGAGCAGGAGGGCTTCCTGCCGAGTTTCACGGGACTCACGCCGCGCGACCTGGACAGGGCGAAGCTTCTGTTCCTCAACTATCCGAACAATCCGACCGGCGCTGTGGCCGACAAGGCGTTCTTCAAGACCGCCGTCGACTTCGCGCGCGAACACGGCATCCTGGTGTTGAACGATGCGGCCTACTCCGAGGTCATCTACGAGGGCCCACGCGTGTCGCTGCTTCAGGTGGACGGTGCCAAGGATGTGGGGATAGAGTTCCACTCCTTCTCGAAGACGTTCAACATGACCGGCTGGCGACTGGGATTCGCCGTCGGCAATCCAGAGGCGATCGAGGCGCTGGCCACGGTCAAGGACAACGTCGATTCGTGCGTCTTCACCGCCATCCAGCAGGCGGGGGAGGCGGCACTGGCGTTGCCGGACGAGCGGCTGGAGGAACTGGTCGATACGTACCGACGCCGGCGAGACGTGCTGGTCGACGGCCTTCACAAGGCCGGCTGGAACGTGCCGAGACCGCACGCGACGTTCTACATCTGGGCGCGGATACCGACGGCAGAGCGCTCGCAGGAGTTCTGTGCGCGGCTCCTCCGCGACGGGCACGTCGTCACGACGCCGGGTGTGGGGTTCGGAGCGGCGGGCGACCGCTACGTGCGCATGGCTCTGACGACGACCGAGGACCGAATTGCCGAGGCGGTTGCCAGAATCAGGAGAATGCTGTAGGGTTTCGGCGCGCCGTGCCGGAGAGGCGCGGCGGCCGGGCAGGCGCGCACGGGCGCTCCGAGTGGGCGATGACCCGTATGACACGAACCAGGAGTGTAGACCATGGCTGAATACAGGATCTCGCTCGAGAACATCAGTCTCTATGGATACCACGGCGCGTCAGCGAACGAGCGCGAGCTGGGACAGCGGTTCGAGATCGACGTCGATATCATCGCCGACCTCTCCGAGGCCGTCGCGACCGACGACATGAAGAAGACGGTTAACTACGAGAAGGTCTATCGACTCGTTGAGTCCGAGGTCGTCAACGAGAAGTACCATCTGCTCGAGGCTCTGGCGGACAAGATCGCGCGCGACGTGGTCAAGGAGTTCGGAGCGCTCGAGGTCGTGGTCAGGATACGGAAGCCGAGCGTCCCGATCGCCGGCTCGATCGACTTTGTCGAGGTAGAGGTCGTTCACTCGGCGTAGAAGCGCCGCACTGGAGAACGCGCAGTGTCCAGAGCGTGGATCGGCATCGGTTCTAACATGGGCGACCGGTTGGAGTACATCCGCCGGGCGCTCGGGCAGATGGACGCGCTGCCCGATACGGAGTTCGTGGCAGTGTCGTCCGTCTACGACACTGTGCCCGTGGGCGTGACCGACCAGCCGCGCTTTCTGAACGCGGTGGCGGAGCTGTCAACGGACATCGGGCCTGTCGAACTCATGCGGAAGCTCCTCGTGATCGAGGCGTCGTGCGGCAGGGTCAGAACCAGTGTGTGGGGTCCTCGGACGCTCGACCTCGACCTGCTTTTGTACGACGACGTTGAGATCGAGACGGAGGAGGTGACGTTGCCGCATCCCCGCGCGCGGGGGAGGGCGTTTGTGATGGTCCCGCTCGCGGAGCTGGTACCGGACCTCAGATTCCCGGGCGACACGGAGACCGTGCACGAGCGTGTGGCGGCGCTGGGCGACCTGGCCGGCAGCGTGCGACGCGTCGGTGGCCCACCGAGCCCCGCGTAGGGGGGCGGAGCGCGGCCGGGTGGCGCAGGGTGTCGCCGGACGTCGCAGGATGTCGCCGGACGTTGCAGGATG
>JAUWCJ010000058.1 GCA_030609365.1 Candidatus Eiseniibacteriota bacterium
GTTCTCGGCAACGAACACCTCGTCCCCACCGTCTCCGTCCACGTCCCACGCCGACGGATGCGTGAACCCCCGGGCGAACGGGCCGCGACCCGAGGCGGCGTCGCGGGTCCAGAGCTCGTGCAGGTCGCTGCCTGCGAGGGCCGCCATCACATCGTCCCGCTTCTTCCCGGCGGTGTAGATGATGCCCGGGCCGAAGCCGTCCGAACCTCCGCCACGCGGGCGCGCACACACGAGGTCGCCGATCGTTCCCCTGAGAACGGTTCCGAGAACCAGCTCCCCCGTCGCTCCGTCCAGCACCGAGAGCTCGGCGCCGCAGGCCACGACGACCTCCGCTGTCCCGTCCCCGTCGATGTCCGCCGGGACAACGCACGAGCGCCCGGGGAACGAGGCGCGCCAGAGCTCGCGCCCGTCCGTCCCGTCGAGCACCGCGACCAGTGAGGGGTCGTTGCGTCGGGCGCCGTGCAGGAGGACTTCGTCCCGACCGTCACCGTCCAGGTCCGCAACGACGCCACTTAGGAGCGACTTGCCCGGGAGGCTCATAGTCTGCTCCCACAGGACCTCCGTCGTGAATCCGGGGCCGGGTCCCGCAGCCAGCAGAAGGACCGGTGAGGTCGCATCCGCCCCCGGGGCATACGGTGAGCCCGCCGCCGTCGCGGCCGCAGCCGCTGCCACCGTGGCGATCGCGACCGCGACCGCCACGCGGAGCCCGGCCGGCTTCATCCGACTAGTAATCGACAAGACAGACGTCCCGTCTCACGCAGCTTCCGAAGTCGAAACCGCACTCATCCACGTTCCCGCAGGTGCCCCAGTCGATGTAGATGTAGCAGAGCATCGTCGCGGGCATCGCTGACTCCGTCACGGACGACAGTGAACTCCCGTTGGCCATTCTGAGATGTTTCATTGAGATTCCTCCTGTTCCTCCTGGAGAACCGCGGTGCCGTGGCGCCGCTACTGGACGTCTATGATACAGGTGTCGGCGGTCGGACAACTGCCGTCCAGGTCAAAGACCCAGCACACATCGGCGTTCGGGCAGTGCGAGTAGTCGACCAGACAGATATCACTCGCTTCCCTTCTCGCGCCGGGAACCGAACGCCCGAACCCGTTCGCGACCTTCAGATGCTTCATCCCCATCACCTCCCCTCATCCCCGTTGATGCCAACCAAGCTCCCCCCACGACCCTCGCCCGACCCGCGCGCGGCCGTGATCTCCGGACGGGCCGCAAGCCGGGCCACCTCCGTCAGCTTCGCTCTCCTGGCCCCGGGCAGAGACGCGTAGAGCCACATCGAGAGCTCCAGTATTCGTCGTGTCACGCGGCACCGCCGCGACCCGGGCCCCGCCGGTCTCCCGGGGTCGTTCTCGACGTCGTGGAAACACGCGCCGCCGCAGAGGCCCAGCGCCCAACAGTCCGAGCAGCCCGCGGATCTTCCGGCGAAGCCGTCGAGCAGCCTCCCGACCGCGAAGCGGTCGAGCCCGTTCACGACGTCGCCCACGCAGTGCTTCGAATCCCCGGCGAACCGGTGGCAGAGGAACAGTCGCCCGTCGTGGTCGACCGAGACGTAGCGGACGCCGGCGCCGCAGGGCGCCATCCGCTGCCGCCCGAGTTCGAGCGCGAGTACGGGCTCGATGAAGCAGCCCGCGGACGGCGCCTCACCGCTTCTGATGGCCGCAAGCTCGGCGCGCGCAAGCTCTTCGTACTCCCGCACGAGCCTGTCCGCGAACTTACCCGTCATCGGCGACCCGCTCACGGGCGCCAGGTGGACGACTCCGAATCCTACGCCCTTCAGGTGCGCGACGATCGCGGGCAAGGGAGCGGAGTCCTCGGTCACGGTCGCGCGGGCGCCGGGCCGCATCCCCTCGGGCAGCCGCCTGAGGTTCTCGATGATCCCTTGATACGAACCCGAACCGTCCGGGAACGACCTGTGTGCGTCGTGCGCGGGCGCCGCCCCATCGATGCTCACGAGGACGCGGACCCCGGCCGCGTGGAGCATCTCTGCCACTTCCCCCGTGAGGAGAGTGCCGTTCGTCGTCATGTGAAACGAGACGTCGCGCCGCTCCTCTCCGGCCCGCTTCCTTGCGTAGTCCACGGTGCGCTCAATGAGGCCGGGGTTGAGCAGCGGCTCGCCCCCGAAGAAGACGATGGACAGGCTGCGTTCCCCGAACGATTCCGCCATCAGCAGGTCCACTGCCTTCTGCGCGGTCTCGTCGGACATGAGAAGGGAGCGCCGCGGCTCGCGCCCGAGATAGCAGTAGTCGCACGAGAGGTTGCAGCCGCCCGAGACGTTGAGTGCGACCGCCGCGAGGCCGCTCAACGACGGGCCGGCCGCGCAGCGCAGGTCACCACCCGGCATCGTGAACCGTGCGCGCGCACCACTGCCCCGCCCGGCGTCGCTTCCGGCTCCCGCGAGCACGGAGACCTCACTCAGCGCTTCCGAGACGTCCCCGGCGCCGTGGTTCATGCGCAGGACGTCTAACCCTGAGTCCGACGCCCCGCCCCGCATCCACCCAAGCACGTCCACGGCCAGCCGGTCGGCCTCGAAGAAGAGCCCGGAGCGCGTGTCGTACACGAACGTGTCGTCGCCGACACGGAAGTCGTGCAGCCCGCGTGCCCCGCCCGCGCGCAGCCGGGGTGGTTCGGCAGTGGCCGTGCCTCCGGCTCGCTCCGCGATCGTCAGTCGGCGCGTCATGCGCCCGAGCACGCGGCGAGCGCGGTCGAGGGAGTTCCGAAGATGCGACTCGAGAATCGTCGCGCCGAGGGCACCGGCCTCTCCGGCGGCCTTCTGGTAGCACGAGCACACGAGTTCCACGAGTTCGTCGAGCGCACCGGACCGGGCGCCCAGCCGCAGGAGCTCGCCCGCTCCGGACACGTCCGCCGGCGTATCCAGACCGCTTCGTGCGGTGATGAGCCACGCCGCCGTCGACCACCGCATGGCTTCCAGGTCCTCTTCCATGTCTTCGAGGTCATCCGCGAGCTGATAGCCGGCGTGGAAGTACTCGACAACGCGCTCGGCGCGCGGCAGCGTGTCCGGACGCCCGGCGAGCAACGCGACCGCCGCCGCGGTCGACTTGAGAGGCGACATCTTCCGTCCGAGGTTCTCAAGCGTGTCGGCGAGCTTGTCCTCCGCGACGGCCGCAGCGCCTCCGCCCGACAGGAGCACATCGGACTCCCACGCGAGGCTCATGAACCACTCCTCGAGATAGCGGTCGAAGTGGCCCCAGAACGCCGACTCTGCCGGGAACAGGCGCGAGTACTCTCTGACGAAGCGGAGGAACGAAACGTCCGAGAGACATGCGGTCGCTGGACTCACGGGCTCGTCCCCGTCGAGCCATCTGTCCTGCTGGAGGAAGTGGGTGGCGCCGTACACGTTCCCGAGTGCCATCGTCCGGGCCGCTGTCGGAGCGTCCGCGAACGGGAGCGCGCCGGTCAGCGCGAACGGCAGGAGTATGACGATGTTCCCGGGCGTGATTCCCCGATCAGCGCGGAGAGGCGGTCCGCCCAGGTCGTCGGACCCAGGACGTGACACTACGCCTGCGGATTGTATGAACGTCTCACTGAAGCGTCGCGCAATGAGTCTGCACTCCGCTCCCGGATCGAAGGAGGTTTGTCTGGGCACTGCAGGCAGTTCCACGGGGGAGTCGGGGCCTGGCACATGGTGCGTCGGGGCCTGGCGCATGGTGCGTCGGGGCGCGCATGGCGGGCGGGGGAGCGCGCCTGGCGCGGGTGTGAACAGAGTGTGTGGTGGCGGTTCCAGGATGAGGAACGGCCGGCAGGTCTGGTGCGGGAGAGCGTCCGAGATGCCTGCCGGCCGTCGTGGGCTGACTCCATCCCTGCGTGAGGTGAGAGCAAGTTACCGACCAAGGCAACTGCGTGGGATGGAGCTATGGCGAAGAGCCTTGTCGTAGGTGCTTACTACTGCTAGGTGCTATCGGCTCTTCTGGGGGTAACACTTCACACTGTCTATATCGATTACAGCTGCGGTGGCTCCTCAGTGTGCAGCTGTCCTGAACTCAGCCGAGAAACGGCGATGCAATTCCGATGAGCAGGATCACGACCATTACCTTTATCTTCGCCGCTCCCGGCATCTTCTCAGCCTCTATCCCGATCTCCGCGAGCACTTCCGCGGTCGTCTCATTAACGGAAGGAGAAGCAGACCAAAGAGCGACCGGACTCGCCCCCCCTGCTTATTTAACACCCTGGCCGCCTCCCCCTCCGTATTCCGTTGTCAAATCCTTCACCCCCTCTTAGGGCATCAAGCGTGCCAGCTATGCCAGAAGTGGCCGCCCGAACAAGAAAACACGATGACGCCCTAACCAGCACGCCTGCGGGAAGTTACAGCGCGCGCCCACCGAGCGATTTCGATTGGTGATTGAGCTTCAGGACAGGATCCGGACGGTCTGGGGAGCGCCGGAAATATGGACCACTGTAACTCGCGGTGTGTGAAGCTGTTATAGAGGCGTCACGATCTGGACGGTCCGTCAGGTTCGTGACGGTGTCTGAGCGACGACCGGAAATCCGTGAGAAGCCCGGCGCGGACGCGCCGGGCATGGTGGTCTCGGGTTCGCTCGGGTGATCGATCGACTCGACCAGCGGGGCGCCAGCCGCTGACACCGCGGCCCTACCCGATCCCGTACTTCCTCATCTTGGCGTGGAGGCCCGGCCGCGAGAGGCCCAGGAGATCGGCCGCCGCCTGCTTATTCCAGCTGGTCCGCCCCAACGCTTCGAGTATGCGGCTCTTCTCCAGCGCCTCGACCTCTTCCTTGAGGGAACGCTTCTGCGCCTCGTCCGAGCGGAGCCCCATCTGATACTGGTCCCTGAGCTCCGGGCGGACCTTGTCGATGCCGATGACCTCACCGTCCGCCGCCAGCGCCACTCCCCTGCGCACGTCGTTCTCGAGCTCGCGGACGTTGTTTCCGCGCCAGTCGTGCTTCATGAAGAGCTCGCGCACCTCGCGGCTGAACCCGGGAATCGACTTCTCCTCGCGCTCGCAGTAGAGCTTGAGGAAGTGCTCCATGAGGAGCGGGACGTCGTCCGGCCGGTCCCTCAGGGGCGGGATCTCAATGACCACCGCGCAGAGCCTGTAGAAGAGGTCGCGCCTGAACCGCCCGCCCTTGACCTCCTCGGCCAGGTCCTTGTTGGTCGCGGAGATGACGCGCGCGTCACTGACCCGCGTGATGTTCTCCCCGACCCTGCGGTACTCGCCGTTCTGCAGGAACCGGAGCAGCTTCACCTGAAGCTGCGGACTCATCTCCCCTATCTCGTCCAGGAAGAGCGTCCCGCGGTCTGCGACCTGCACCAGGCCCTCGCGGTCACGGTCGGCGTCGGTGAACGAGCCCTTGACGTGACCGAAGAGCTCGCTCTCCTGCAGGTGCTGCGCGATCGCGCACGCGTTCAGCGCGACGAACTTGCCGGTCTTGCTGCGCCCGCCCTGGTGGATGGCGCGCGCGATGATGTCCTTGCCCACTCCGGACTCGCCGCTGATGACGATGGGCACGCGGCTATCCTTCAGCCGATCGATGTTCGCGAGGATCCGGCGCATCTCGGGGTCCCTGGTAATGAAGCCCGCCGAGTCCTGCGACGCTCCGAGCTTCTCGGCAAGACGCCCGTCCTCTTCCCAGACGCTCGACTCGCCCAGTCTCGAGTGGGCCACGCCCAACATCCTGGCGGCGGCCCCGATGAACTCGATATCACTCTGGGTGAACGGCGTCGAACGCTCACTGACGAAGCGGTCGGCGTACATCATATATGAGCGGTCCCGTCGGAAGCCGACCTGCGCCGGAATGAGCGCGATGGCACCGACGTCCCTCGGAGCGCGGCCGTCGGAGGAACGTCCGTCACTGACGACCAGCGGCCTTGTGTGCCCTCGCGAGGCGAGCGTGGCCCGGACGAACCGGGTCGCTTCCGCCACGCCCTTGCCGGACCGGTCAACCGATGTCGCGATGACCGGCGCTGCGCCCTCATCAAGCGAGAAGAGGATCAGCCGGTCCGCTACCAGCACGTCGGCTATCTCCTCGGCGAACTCATGGATGTCCTCGGCGCGCGGCTCCGCGGTCTCGAGGAAGCGATAGCCCTCGGCGATGGTCGAGTATCTCGCCTGCAGCGACACCGCCGCGTCGGCGAGCCCCGCGTCCAGCTCCCTGAGTATCGCGTCGACCTCGGCCATGCCCTGCGTGTCGTGTCCGACCTCGAGCTTGAGCCTCGCCCGCTCGAGCCAGGTCCTTGCGCGGTCGGGCTGCCCGCCTCTCTGGAGCGCCTTGCCGCGCTCCAGCTGGCAGTGCGCGACCCAGCCGCCGGCGCCCACACGTGTGAAGATGGCCTCGGCCGCTGAGAAGCGCGCCTCTATCCTGTCGAGGGGAAGCTCTCCCGGCGCCGCCGAGTCCCTGAGACCTATGCCGTCGGCCATGGCCGTCCGGGCGAGTTCCATCGACTCGCCAATCCTCCGGAGCATCTCCTCCGCACGCGTGATCAGCACCTCCGCGGCGGTCGCCTCGCCCTTCGCGTAACAGACGCTCGCCAGCACGCGCAGGGAGGCGCCCTCCTCGAGCTTGTCGCCGATCGCACGGGTGAGCTTGATGGCCTCTGCGCAGTCGCGTTCGGCTTCTTCCAGTCTGCCGAGTCTGAACAGCACGTCGGCGCGGCGACGAAGCACTTCGCCCACGACGTCGCTGTTCGACGACAGCCTGTAGGCGCATCCCAGCGCCCTGTTCAGTGTCCCGAGCGCGTCCTCGTTCTTGTCCTGGTCCATCTCGAGGTGACCGATGAACTCAAGCGACAGCGCCTCGGCCCTGAGGTATCCACGCTCCTGGCTGACATGGAGCGCCTCGTCAAAGAGACTGCGCGCCCTGCCCCACTCACGGCGCTCACGGCACACGTTGCCGAGCGCCGTGGAGGCCGCGACGGCACCTCTGGTCGCACCGATCCTCGAGTAGATGCCCTTCGCCTCGCTCAGGCACTCCTCAGACTCGGCCCAGCGTGACAGCCTGCAGAGGATGATGCCGAGGTTGGTCAGCCTGTCGGCTATCGCGGCGGACCGCCCGAGCCTTCGGTCGATCTCGAGCGCGTCCTCAAGGTGGTCGAGCGCGCCGTTCAGGTCGCCCATGCGCTTGGCGAGGATGCCGAGGTTGTTGTAGGCCGATGCCAGCCCGGCCTCGTCACCCAGGCGCTTCTGCGAGACGAGATAGTCGGTGAAGTAGTCGCGAGCCGCGGTGATGTTGCCGAGCTCTGCGTTGGCAATGCCCAAGGCCTTGCCGGCCTCGGCGAGCAGAGGACTGTCGGGAGATGTCCTCAGTGTTTCGTATGCCTTCTGCGCGGCCCGGAGGGCCTCGTCGTACCGGCCGCTCTCGATCTCAACCCTCGCGAGGACCACGTTCGCCTCAGCCCAGACCGAGACCTCGCTGTCGTCCAGCTCAAGGTCGTCGAGCTTGGCGCAGTGGCTTCTGGCGTTCCTGTAGTCGCCAAGACCCAGATGACACTTCGCGATCCGAACATAGAGCCCGGCAGCTTCCGCATCAGAGAGCCCCGCCCCGGCTTCCCCTCCACCCGCCTGAACGAAGTAGCCAAGCGCGTCCGAGTAGCTGTCAGAACCGAGATAGACGTCTCCGAGTCGGATGGCCGTCAGCGCCACATCCTTCGCGCTGCGCGATTCCATCGCCTTCCGGAACGCCTCCAGCATCTCGCGTTCCCGCTTATCGTCCGGTCGCTGACTTGCCAATACAGGCCCCGCAGTCAGACTGCTGTCCAGGTCCTTGCCGCGACTACAACACTACCACGAGGAAACCGAAGAGGATCTTGAGCTCAATGCGAAGCATGCTGAAACGTCCAAGCATGCGGGCTTCGTCGCTCAAGCCGTCGTTCTCTTCGTCACCACCGGTGGCTTCCGGGTCATCGTCACCGCCGGTAGGTTCGGTGTTGCCCCAACGGTCGTCGTCGCCGTCGAGGTCCTCGCCGTCGTCACCGTCCTTGAACGTGGTGAGCGTGGTAGCGCTCCCACCCGCGGCCGACGGGCGCTGCAGCGTCGCTGAGCCTGCAGGAATGCTGCACAGGCCAAGACTCAGCGCAAGGACCACAAGCAGGGCAAGAACTCGTCTCATGCTCACTGCGTTCCTCCTTGTGGTTGCTGTCTGGTGAATACCCTAACGAATAGCAAAAGAACTGCGTCTGCTGATGCTCTCGTCGCCGGGATTGATGCGCCAATACTCCGCCCGGCGGCGGATTGACGCCACTACAGTGGGGGTGTCCGGTAGGCAACTACTTACCCGAGGCCATTCTACTACGATGGGTCGTACCGGTCAAGAGCCGTTCTCAGGTAGACCGAAAAACGCTCAGGAACAGCTCATCCCCACTATATGTGACACGTGGCCGACCGCCGCGTTCAGGCGCCACTCGCAGATCGGTCGCTTGCGCGGGGCAAGCAGACCGGACTCACAGCAGGAAATCCTCCATGTCCGAGTCGCGCTTCTTCGGGTGCTCCGCGGTGGTCGCGGGCCCGCCGCCCTCAAGAGCCCCCGCGTCCCCAGCCCAGCGGGCCATCAGCTCGATCAGGTCGCGCAGATTGCGGTCTCCCGCCCCCCAGTTCGCCTGGTACCAGACCCACCGGCCGTCCTTCTCCTCGACGGCAAGGCCGGCGTCCTTGAGCTTCCGCAGGTGGTATGAGACCTGGGGCTGCGCGAGTTCGAGCTCAGAGACTATCTGCGACACGTTCTTCCTGATACCCAGGATCGCAAGGAAGACCCTGAGGCGCGTGCTGTCGCCGAGTTCCTGGAGTGCCGAGAAGGGCCGTGTCATCAGTTCGTCCTGTTGGGGTCATCTGTCGGGGCCGACACTCATAGAGCTAGCACCGTCCGGCGAACCAGTCAAGCGCAATGACACGGCGCGTCTGCCGTCGCGCGGATGACGGCGCGAGATAGCTGTTTCTGCGAGCACCCCTCCCGTTCTAGAATGGCCGGAACAGAACATGCACAGAAACCAGAAAGGAACCCGCGCCCACGCGAGGGCCGATGACGCCCCGACGACGGCAGCGCGTGTTCCCTACGGAGGCGACCACCGTGCCAGAACAGCGTCCATCCAAGCCCACGCGGAAACCGCGCTCATCCAAGCCCACGCGCAAACAGGGTCCGTCCAAGCCCGACCTGAGGCGAAACAAGCGTTCATCCAAGCCCGACCTGAGGCGGAACAAGCGTTCATCCAAGCCGGACCTGAGGGGGATCTCACTGGACGAGCTCAAGTCGTTCGTCCTGAAGCTGGATCAGCCCGCCTACCGCGCCGGGCAGATCGCGGACTGGGTGTTCAAGAGAGGTGTGCGGAGCTTCGACGAGATGACGAATCTCTCGAAGGATCTGCGAGAGCTGTTGTCCAGGAAGTCGTTCCTCTCCTGCGCCAAGGTTGTCGAGACACACACGTCCCAGGTCGACGGGACGCAGAAGCTGCTGCTCGCGTACGGCCGCACTCGCATCGAGGCCGTGCTGCTCAAGGACGACGAGAGGATCACGGGGTGCGTGTCGACGCAGGTCGGCTGCAAGTTTGCGTGCTCGTTCTGCGCGACCGGCGCGATGGGATTCAAGCGCAACCTCACGGCCGGCGAGATCGTCGAGCAGATGATCGCACTGAGAGAGGCCGCGGCGCCGGACCGACTCGGCAACGTGGTCTTCATGGGAATGGGCGAACCGTTCGACAACTACGACAACGTCATGCGGGCCATCAGGATCGCAAACGCCGAATGGGGCCTGGGGATAGGCGCTCGCCGCATGACCGTCTCAACGGCCGGGCACGTGCCGGGCATACGGAAGCTCGCCGGGGAGGGATTGCAGATCCATCTTGCGGTCTCGCTCAACGCGCCGGTGCAGGGCTTGCGCGCCACGCTGATGCCCATCGCGGACCGTTACTCGCTGACTCAGCTCCTGGGCGCGATCGAGCAGTACTCGGAGCGCACGGGACGCCGGGCAACGCTCGAATACGTGCTCCTGAAGGACTTCAACGACTCGCCCGAAATGGCCGCCGCGCTCGCGGAGATCGCGCGAAGGCTGCTATGCAAGGTCAACATCATATGCTACAATGAAACTGCGGACTCAGTATTCGAACCCCCTACCGATCAGATAGTCGAGAGCTTCCTCGCGGAGGTGAGGAAGCGTTGTTCGACTGTTGTGAGGAGGGTGAGCCGCGGCAGCGACATCGCCGCAGGCTGTGGGCAATTGTGCGTCCCCCGCGACGGGACATAACGACGGCGACCGGACGGCGCCCCGGAGCGCGCGGTTGAGCCTCTGACAATGAGTGCAATGAACAAGCTAATGACCATCATCGCAGCAGGAGTAGCGGCGGCCCTCATCTCCACGTGTGCGGCGGCGGATCCGCCGGCACCCGAGAGCGCCGAGCTGGAACTCCAGCGCCTGGTCGTCGAGATCGAGAACGTCCTCCCCCCGTCGTGGCGAGTCACCGAATCTGACATCGGGGAACTGCCCATCGGGTGGTCGGGTCCTGCGAGCGGCCTCTACGTCATGGTCGAGGACACGAGCACTCGCTTCTTCCATCCCAGCGGCTTCCACTACTACTCGTTCTACAGGATCTGGCTGATGCCTCCCGGATGGGAAGGCGAGATGAGGCACACGCCCTACGTCGCCGACAGTGCGCCGGCGTTCCTGCTCGGTCTGAGCGACGACCATGTCGCGCTCTATCACACGGCCGGCGGCAATGTCTGGAACGACGGACCGGCCGCGTTCTGCACGACGCTGGGGCTGGACACGATCCGCTACACCGATCTGGCGAGGCGCGTGGTCGACCTCGAGATCGAGGAGCGGTTGACCGATACCGCCGCGGCCACCGGTGACGTCGAGAACGAGTTCTCCCGGCACTCGCTGGCCGGCTCGTTCGAGATGAACCCCTACAGGATAGTCGGGCTGGCCGGCGACGGATCGAACCTGTATCTCGAATACGTCTTCGGGAACGAAGGCAACCGGGACGAGTCACAACTCGCAGACCTCACCGAGCAGCTCGCCGGGAGCGTCTTCCAGAGGTTCCCGGAGGTCGAGTCGCTCTATCTTCGCCGTTGCACGCGCGACACCTTCACTGATACCATCGTCAATCGCGATTAGCTAAACTTCCACTACGATCGCAGGGTCACACAGTTGAGAGTCGGCACTGCCGGCTGTCTGTGACCGTGCCCCGGCGGCACCGGTTTCCGGTGTCCGCAATGCGCCGACACCGGCCTGGCTTGACCACATCACGGAGGATCACAATGTCCGCGTGGAGGAAGACGCTTCTTACGTTGATCCCTCTGGCCCTCATGGCCCTGACCTTCCCGACTGCCGCGCTCGCGGACGAGGACAGCACGTTCATCGAGCTGTCCACGGGTGACCTCACCGACTTCGAGATCTGGGAGGACAGCTACTTCAGTCCGACCGGCAACATCTACTACAACCGGGTGGACGGGCTTCTGCTGTACATGGGGGCGCGGTATCGCTCGGAGTCCCGTCTTCATCCGAGGGTCAGGGCCATGTGGGCCTGGCCGTCCTCGCGCTCTGACTCCTACTATCGGTTGGACATCGAGCAGCCGGTCTTCAGCCAGGACAGCTTCTCGTTCGGCGTCAACCTCTACGACAGGAGTTCGTGGAACCTCGAGGACGAGGAGGCCATCTCGGACTTCGACAACAACATGCACGCGCTGTGGGCCAGGATCGACGACCGCGACTACTTCCGCAGGAACGGCGTGACGATCTTCGCGCATCACAAGTTGACACCGGAAGTGATGCTCAAGGCCGAGTACCGGTCGGACAAGCTGAGTTCACTCTCGGAAAGCCAGAGCGTCTGGTCCGTGTTCGGGGGAAGCAGCGACTGGCGCGAGAACCCGGCGCTTACGGTCGGCCTGCTCGAGGACGCGCGCGAGTTCGAAGGCACGATGTCCAGCTACGTCTGGTCGGCCGAGTACGATTCCCGCGACGAGGACAGGACGACGGGTTGGCGGGCACGCGGCATCGGGGAGTACGCCGGCGGGGCCGTGGGCGGTGACTACGAGTTCACGAAGCACATCATCGAGGGCCTGAAGCTCTTTCCGATCACGTCCACGCAGACGCTGGCGGTCTCGGGCGCGTGGGGCGTCATCGACGGGACGGATCTTCCCTCCCACAAGCTCTTCCGCCTCGGTGGCCGCGGCAATCTCCGCGGATACGACCACAAGGAGTTCGGCGGCAAGGACATGGTCTTCGGGCGCGCCGAATACAAGGTGCAGGTGACCAAGCCGCTCCAGATGATATACTTCCTCGAGAGCGGCCAGGTCAGCTACGATACTTCCACGTCGGAGTCGGGCGATTCCGACGGGTTCAAACACGACGCAGGGATCGGCTTCCAGATCGAAGCGCCCTGGTGCGGTTGGCTCCGGCTGGACGTCGCCAGTGCGATAGCGGAAGAGACCGATCTCAAGGTGTACCTGAGCCTGCTGCTGACTCACTGATATCACGGACGAGCGCGGCAGCGATGCGGCAGGGCGACGAAGAATCGGCGATCCCTTCGCCCTCTTCGTCGTCTTCGAACTCCCCCGTCCCACCTCTCGGGGGAGCGCGCGGAGGAAAGACGCGGCGAAGCAGTCGGAATCCCGGACACGTGCGGCCCGGGAAATCAGGATGTGTTGACCACAGCAGCGGTGCCCGGGACCGGGGACGGTCCGGGCGGCGCGACAGATTGCGCGGCGGGAAGGAGACTGAAGTATGAGGGGGCTTCTTGTGGCAGCAGCCGTATGCGCGGCAGTGGCCATCGTCGTTCTGGCGGCGGTCCCGGCCGGTGCCGATGCCTTCACCGACACCTGGTTGAGAGGTGCGAGTTCGGTCGCCGTAGACGATGACGCGACCGCTCTCTTCATCAACCCGGCAGGCCTCGGGATGTACGAAGACTCCGGCAGCTACATGTGCACGTCGATGGTCGGCAAGGACGTGCTCGGTGTCTCGATGGCGGGAAAGATGGGACCGGTCGGCTTCGGATACAGCCGGCAGAACATGTGGAAATCCAGCGACGACCCCGAGGCGGAGCTACGACCGAGCAAGAACGCGGTCGACGTCTACTACGCCGGTCTGGCGCTTGGCGACGGGCAGTCGTTCAGCGTGGGCTTCGACTACCGCTGGTTCCGCCCGCAGTTCGGCGAGAAGAGGAAGACCGGGACCTGGGACCTGGGCGCGATGTACAGACCAGCGAGCTTCCTGTCCGTCGGGGCCACCGTGCGGAATCTCTCTGAGCCCGGCGTGCTGGGCGCGGGGACGGCAAGAATGAAGACAACTTACGTCGCCGGGATCGCCGTGCGCCCCGTGGGTGACAAGCTGACGCTCATGGCCGACGCCAGCTTCGAGCGCACCCAGGATATCGCGGACGCGGTCTACACCGCGGGCGTCAAGGCGGAGGTGGCCAACGGCGTGTTCCTGCGCGGCTCGCTTCAGTCCTGTCCCGACGGTGACAACCGAGAGCAGGAGTTCAGCGCCGGTCTGTGGTTCGATATGGGCCGCACCGGATTGGGTGGCACATACAGGAGCCACCGGGCCGCGGCCAAGAACATCCTGAGCTACGGCTTCACCTCGAGCAGCAAGAGGCAGAGGACACAGCTTCAGTCGAGCGGGAAGACCGCCGAGATCAAGGTCGCCGGGCCGCTCTCCGACTTCCGGGCGGGCTGGAGCCTTCTGGGGGAACCCAGGAAGAGCGCGCAGGCCATCATCAGCGATATCAGGAAGGCAGGCAGCGACGAATCGGTCGACTGCATCCTCCTGAACATCAAGCCCCTGGGCGGCACGTTCCTCGGCGGGCCCTCGGCGCTCGTGCAGGAGATACGTGACGAGATCGTTCGTGTGAGAGGCGAGCACGGCATCACGGTCGTGGCCTTCCTCGAGTACGGCGGCGACACGCAGGAGTACTTCCTCGCCTCCGCATGCGACAGGATCATGATCCACCCCTCGACCGGTATCGCGGGACTGGGTAACTACGTGACGGTCAACCGCTACACGGACTCGACCAGGAAACTCGGGATCGAGTGGGACTACATCTCGGCCGGAGAGTACAAGAGCACGTTCCATTCGCTGGGCGGCCCGCCCCTGACTGACATCCAGCGGGCGGAGGTCCAGGAGCTCGAGGACGTCATCTACGACGAACTGATCGCGGCCGTGATGGAAGGGCGCGGCCTCTCGAGGTCTGCGGCCGAGAGCGTGTGCGACGGCAGGATCTTCATCCCCGACAAGGCCCTCGACGCGGGGTTGATCGATGACATCGGCACGTACGAGGACGCGAAGGCCGTGGCGCTGGAACTGGCGGGCGGCGATGTGCCGGAGGAGCGCGAGGACATCAAGACGGTGAACGTCGCGGAATGGCACGACAAGGACTACCACTGGGGCAAGAAGCCCGTGATCGCCGTGGTCGGCGCGTACGGCGGCATACGGGAAGGACGTGGCGGGACCGACCCGCTGCGAGGCGGGCAGTCGATAGGCGCAGAGACTCTCGTCAAGGCGCTCAGAGCCGCGCGCAAGAATCCGGACGTTGACGCGGTCGTGCTGCGTGTTGACAGCGGCGGCGGCAGCGGCCTCGCCTCGGACATCATCTGGTACGAGACGGTGAAGGTGGCTGGTGAGAAACCACTCATCGTGTCGATGGGCGACATGGCGGCGTCGGGCGGGTACTACATAGCCATCGCCGGCGAGAAGATCTTCGTTGAGCCCCTGACCATCACCGGCAGCATCGGCGTCGTCGGCATGATGCCCGTCATCGCCGAGCTCTACGACAAGATCGACGCGACGCACGAGACCTTCAAGAGGGGCGAGCACGCGGACCAGTTCTCGCCGATGCGGAAGCTGACCGACGAGGAAAGAGAGATGGCGGAGGAGGCCATCACCTGGTTCTACAACGACTTCGTCGACAAGGCCGCCGAGGCCAGAGGCATGAGCTCAGACGAGCTGCACGAACTGGCTCAGGGCCGCGTATACATGGGCAGCCAGGCGCTCGAGAACGGTCTGGTCGACGAGCGCGGCGGGCTGTCGGCGGCAATTGACTACGCCTGCGAGAAGGCCGGCGTCGAGCGTGAGGACGCCAGTGTGGTCTACTACCAGGAGAACAGGTCCTTCGTGGAGCGTCTCGTGAGCGGTGCGACGGCCAAGCTTGGTCTGTGGAAGCTACTGGACTTCGGCGACTCCGACATGCGCGACCTCGTGAGAATGGAGACCATCACGGAGCTGC
The DNA here is from genome assembly GCA_030609365.1 of Candidatus Eiseniibacteriota bacterium. Lineage (GTDB taxonomy): Bacteria > Joyebacterota > Joyebacteria > Joyebacterales > Joyebacteraceae > JALGZG01. The sequence continues at coordinate 15,185 of JAUWCJ010000058.1, forward strand.
CGCTCAACTAGGCGGAGGCTGAGACATAGCGGACGGGGCATGGGCTCCGCCGGGTGCATTCGGGCCGCGGCTTCAAAAGCTGCGGCCCGACCCGTTTCAGGTATCTGAGCGAACCTCAGGAGCCGCGGTGGCCGCGGGCGAAGGAGCTGCGGCGCCCGGCCAGCACCTCCGACGTCACGCCTCCGCGTCCAACGTCCGACTACCACCTGGGCTGTTCTCGTTGACGCAGACGCGAGCGATTCCGTATAATGTTAGGTTGGTTTCCGTAGTAGCCGTAGTAGCCAGGGCGGTGTTCGTTCCGCGATCTGGGCGGTGCGCGGTCGGCGCGTGGTGACATCACGCAAAAGCACGAGCGCGTTAAGGTGCGTCGTCGAGAGGAGTAGGAGCATGGCAGGCAGCGGAGGGTACAACGCGTTCGAGATGGCGCGTGCACAGTTCGACAAGATAGCGGACATGCTGGAGCTGGATGGTGGCGCCCGGAGTTTTCTGCGCACGCCGATGAGGGAGTACCACTTCTCGATCCCGGTGCGCATGGACGACGGGAACGTTCAGGTTTTCGAGGGGTTCCGCGTTCAGCACAACGACGCGCGCGGCCCGTGCAAGGGAGGCATCCGCTTTCACCCGCAGGAAACCATCGATACAGTTCGCGCGCTCTCGATGTGGATGACGTGGAAGTGCGCGGTCGTCGACATCCCGCTCGGCGGCGGCAAGGGCGGCGTCATCTGCGACCCGCACAATCTGAGTGCCCGTGAGCAGGAAGCAATCTGCCGCGGCTTCATCCGTCAGCTCGCACGGAACGTAGGCCCCGTGGCAGACATTCCCGCGCCTGACGTCATGACGAACGCCCAGCACATGCTCTGGATGATGGACGAGTTCGAGACAATTCACGGCGGGCACTTCCCCGGTGTCATCACCGGCAAGCCCGTCGGAATGGGCGGATCCCTGGGACGGACTGAGGCCACGGGCTATGGCGTCGTCTACACGCTACGTGAGGCGCTCAAGGAACTGGACATCCGTCCGAGCGACACCACCGCCTGCGTGCAGGGGTTCGGCAACGTCTCACAGTACGCGATCGAGCTGTACCTGCAGATGGGTGGGACGGTAACCTGTACCTCGTGTTGGGACCAGGCCGATCAGTGCGCGTACGCCTTCCGCAAGAAGGACGGCATTGATCTCGAGGAGCTCCGGGGCATCACGGATCGCTTCGGTGGCATCGACAAGGCCAAGGCGAAGGACCTCGGCTACGAGGTACTGCCGGGCGACGCCTGGGTCGAGCAGGACGTCGACATCCTGATGCCGTCGGCGCTCGAGAACTCGC
>JAUWCJ010000189.1 GCA_030609365.1 Candidatus Eiseniibacteriota bacterium
GGAGTTTGCCGACGTAGAGCAGGTTCTTGATCATGTGGAGGATCACCCGTTTGTCCCACTTCTTGCCGCTGCGCTTCCGGTGGCCGGCCTCGTTCATCTTGTGGCAGATCGTGTGCGAGCCTTCGTGGCCGAGCGCGTACATCGGGAACATCTTCCTGACGATGACCGCCTCATCCTCGTGGACGACGAGGCCATTCTCCGGGTCGAGCTGGTAGTCGTAAGGCACATTGCCGCCGACGAACTTCCCGCTCTTCGCCTTCCTCTTCATTCCGACCTTGGTCCGCTCGACGGTGGTCGCGTGCTCGAACTCTGCGAAGACACCCAGCATCTGGAGCATCATCTTCCCGGCTGCATTGGCGGTGTCGAACGGTTCGGTGATGGACTTGAGGACGCCGCCGTACTTGGTGAGTTGGTCCACCACGAGAGCGAGCTCCCGGACCTTGCGCGATAGCCGATCGACGCGGAAGACAAGGAGGGCGTCGAAGACGCCGGCCTCGGCATCGAAGAGCATCTCCTCGAGGCCGGGGCGGTTCATGTGGGTGCCGCTCTCGGTGTCGCGGTAGATCTTGTGGATGCGCGAGTCGTCGCCCCGCTGTGCCTTGCAGTAGGCCTCGAGCCGGTCCTTCTGGCCGTCCAGCGAGTATTTCAGGTGGTCCTCGTCGGTTGAGATGCGGGTGTAGAAGGAGACGCGAACGGGGGCGTGTCTCGCGCCCGCCGGATGCCTGTCCTGGTCTCTGCTGGCCTTCCCCAACCGTAACCTCCTGCGAGCATACGAATCACGCCACGTCCTAGGACAGCCCTACCTCTGGTCGCCACAGTCATCAAGGCAATACTCGGGGTCTAGAAGCGGGCGTCAGGTGCCTCCAAACAAGAGGGGGGTGTGTGGGCCCGAAATGGGGACCAGCCGCGAAGGCAGGTGATTGACCTAGCGGGTGTGTGGAGGGATGTATTAGCATTGTGTTTTGACGAGCTGTCATGAAGGGGAGGACTCCACCGGAGGCGAGCGTGAGAGAGATGATGAAGAAGGCTGTCTCCAGAATCGCCGTCCTTTGCGGCAAGCGCGCTGAACCTCCTGATACCAGCCCGACCGATCTCAGGTTCTCTGCAGATGACTTCGAGAGGCTGAAGCAGACCAAGGAATTCAGGAGGCTGGTGCAGGCCATAGAGCGCTGGCAGGCTGGAACGCCCGTCCCGCCCGCCACGAACGACTTCGAGAGGATAGCGCGGAGCATAAGGGATATGTGGCTTGGGGAGCCCGGCCCGAATGACCTGGGGCTCTCAGAGGAAGATGCCGAAGAGCTGTCTCGGCACCTGAGGGATGGGTTGGCTACGCCATCCGTCCCGACACTCCTCGATCCGTGCGGAGAGGCCGAGTGGCTGGATTCCCTCGCGCGGGAGCTCGAGGAGTCCCTCGACGACGGCCCTGCTAGGAGGGCCACCGGAACCGTGCCTGTTGAGGAACCGAGCCCGCGTGACTACTGCCGTGCAATCACTCGGGAGGGAGAGCAGATCCTGGAGAAGGCCCAGTACGAGGAGCTCGTAAGGCGCCGCAGGGAGTACGACATGTTCATCGATGGGACGACAGGCGTGGTACTCTGCCGGCAGGGCGAGGCCGAGCCCCGGGTGGAGAAGCTCAGTCCCATGGAGCAGGGCATCCTGATCGAGGTCATCGAGGCGGGCAAGCCGATGCAACCCGGTCGCACTAAGACGGGAAGCAGATGCTCGAACGGTGCCTCCGCCTGTCGTGTGTTCGAAACGGCCCGCGCCAAGGCCGACGTGAAACTGAAACGCTACGAGTACCGAGCGTTTCGTCTCCGCAGGAATACGTTTGATTCGAAGCTCAAGACGTTCGAGTTCGCGCCTCCCGATGATCTGCAGTACTGCGTGATCGTTCCCGCCTGACGCCCGTCCCATTCACAGCTAGTTGTTCGCTCGATTTTCGCTCCCTTTTCGTTCCGTTTTCGCTCCGGGTCCCTACGTTTGGGATTCATAGGCGACGCGGTCGCGTGGTGCTTTCGGCCTGCGGAAAGGGGGGCGGAGTCGTGGAGAGGAAGTGGCGCTGCAAGGAATGTGACACCCTTCTCGGGGTCGAGCATGGAGATCACATGCACCTGCGCTACAAGCAGGCGCAATACGTCGTGGACGGCGGGGACTACAACGTCATGGCCGTCTGCCGTAACTGCTCAACCATCAACGAGAGAAACGGGGGCAGGCAACAGTCGTAGCCGGTCGCTGCACGCGAGTAGCGAGAGCAGCTCACAGGAACCTGGAGGCGCGTGACGCCCTGATTGGCCAATAGGAGGTGCGGAGACGCCCGGCCGGAAAGGCCAGGCGTCATGGCAAGCCCTCGGAGAGATGGCGATCGCGAAGAGCTGGAACGGGAGCTTCACACCAGCACGTACCAAGAGCTGCTCCGAGGGCTTCAGGCGACGGAGCCGTTCCTGCGGCAGTTCACGACATGGGCGGACGTGATCGCGTTCATGC
>JAUWCJ010000075.1 GCA_030609365.1 Candidatus Eiseniibacteriota bacterium
GGTGAGTACTTGTAGGGCATGAAGCCCTGCAGCGACACGCGCGTGATGCCGGCAGCCACGAGCTGGTCTATCTCGCTGAGGTTCATCCGGGCGCCCCACATTCCCCACGTGGGTACCCGGCCCTCGCTGCCTCCGTGCATCAGCTTCGACTCGGAGCGCGCCGTGGGTGCTGCGGCGTGGATCGCCGGCGCTGCGGCGTGGATCGCCGGCGCGGAGGCGCGGATCTCCGCTGCATACTCCGCGCAGCCTGCGAGAGTCAGTATCAGAACGAGCATGAGCGGTGCGTATCGCCTGGCCACAGGTACCGTCCTTCCCTGAACCTTCCGCGTCTGCCGGTGGACTGCTCCCGGCCGGAATCCTAAGCCACCAGTCTACTGTTGGCGCCTTCCCGTGTCCCCCCTTCTCTTTAGTGATGTCCGCGCCGTCTGGGGCCTCAGGGGCCGGGATGTGCGCATTGATTCTACCCTCATCTACCTTCATATGGCTTGACACGCGTCGGGCACGCGGATATACTCCACGAGTTAGCCAACACACGTGGAGAGACAACCTCTCCGAAAAGGGGGAAGATGATGAACGTCACGAGGACAGCCGTTGCACTTCTGGCACTGGCTGCTTTCGTCCTGGTGGGCGGGTGCGGGGGCGATCCTGCATTCACCGCCGGGAAGGTGTATCTGCAGCAGAAGGACTACGAGAACGCCGTCGAGCAGCTGAAAACAGCCATCAAGAACGCCCCGGATCACTGGGAGCCTCACATGTGGCTCGGCCGCACCTACGCCGAGACGGACAGACTCGAAGAGGCCAGCGAGCACCTTCACCTGGCGCTCGGCCTCGCTCCGGACGAAAAGGCTGTCGCCGAGTGCCGGAACGCGATCTCTTACTTCACGCAGATGTTCCGCAACGAGGGCAACAACAAGATGGAGGCGGCCCAGTACGAGATGGCGCTCGCCGAGTACGAGAAGGCCATCGTTATTGACCCCCACAACGCGAACAGCCTCGTGAACCTGGGCGCGGCGTATCAGAACATCGGCGACTACGACGCCGCGATCGCCGCTTACGAAGAAGCCCAGCAGCTGGAGCCCGAGAACGACGATATCCTCGGGTATCTGCTGGACGCCTACAGCTTCAAGGCGGGCAGCCTCGCGAGCCCGGGTGTTGAGGACTACGAGGGCGCCATCGACTACTACGAGAGAATCGAAGGGGTCGCGCCGGACTTCCCGGACCTGCTCTTCAATCTCGGCAACATGCACTACCTCTCCGAGCACTGGCGCAAGGCCATCGACTACTTCGAGAAGCACCTCAACGAGGATCCCGAGGACACGGATGCGCTCTCCAGGGTCTACTACTCGTACTGGAAGCTCGCCGAGCAGATCTGGGACCTGGATGAGGTTCTGGCCACCGAGTACTACGAGAAGGTGATCGAGGCCGTCATCAAGCTCATCGATGTGGACGACACCATCTCGTACCACCGCATGCTCGTGCGCATCTACAACAAGCTCGATCGTCCAGAGGAAGCGCAGGCGGAGCTCGAGCAGATCAGGATGTTGCTCGAAACGGGCGAGTAGGCAGGGCTTTCCTTCCGGCTAGAAAGCCGGATTGCATGGTTTCAGGGGAACATCGGCCCTTCATGGAGGGCCGATGTCCTCTTGGGGACCCCTCACCAATGAACATCATCACGGACCGCGACATAGCAGGAACGCCGCTCGACGGCAGACGAGTCGCCGTCATCGGCTATGGGAACCAGGGCGAGGCGCACGCGCTCAATCTCCATGACGCGGGCGTCAACGTCGTCGTGGGGCTGCGCGCGGAGAGCCTGTCACGGTCGAAGGCGGAGCTGGCCGGGCTGCGCGTGCTCGGCGTGGCGGAGGCGTGCGCGGCGGGGGACGTCGTCGCGCTCATGGTGCCCGATGACGTGATGTCCGAGGTGATGGACGAGGTCGTGGCGCCGCACATAGGTGCCGGCGCGGCCGTCCTCTTCGCGCACGGGTTCCCGCTGCGGTTCGGTGGCGTCGAGCCGCCGGCGGGCGTTGATGTGGTGATGGTGGCGCCGATGGGGCCGGGCCTGAGGCTCCGTGAGCGCTTCGTCGAGGGGAGCGGCCTGCCGGGCGCCTACTCGGTCGAGCGGGACGTCACCGGTAACGCGAAGCGCGTGGCGCTCGAATACGCCAAGGCGATAGGCTTAACGAGGGTCGGGCTCTTCCGGACGACGTGCGCCGAGGAGACCGAGATCGACCTCTTCAGCGAGCAGGCGGTGCTGTGCGGGGGCGTGACCAGGCTCGTGAGTGCCGGGTTCGAGACGCTGGTGGAGGCCGGGTACCCGTCGGAGCTCGCCTACATGGAGTGTCTGTACGAGCTGGACCTCACGGTCAACCTGATGCGGCGATACGGCATCGAGGGGATGCGGAAGCGCATCAGCCGGACAGCGCTCTTCGGGGACCTGACCCGCGGGGACACGGTCATCGGGGATACGGTCCGGGAGGGGATGAAGCGCGTTCTCAAGGACGTCCGCGACGGAACCTTCGCCCGGGAACTCCTTGAGGAGCAGAAGGGTGGGGGGAAGACCATCGACCGGCGTATGAAGGAGGAATCGGAGCGGCTCATCGAGGAGATGGCCGCAACGCTAGCCGAGGTCGCGCACGGGGAGGAGTAGGGCGGTGCGAGCGGCAGGAGCATCCTCAGGACAGGCGGCGCAAGCCCCCTCACCGAAACATCTTGACAGGCTGGACCAGCTGGACTAGAATTTGCATTGTCCGGGGGAATAACGGACACAGCTCCTAGAAGCAGCCCATCCGAAGCGCACCGTCCCAATCCAGAAACACGCCGAGGACTCCAAGTGTAACTTCGCTCCAGGGCACGATATATGACCTGCACACGGCTGGCGGCCGGGTTCGTCCGTCAGTACCACCTCACAGCACCACCTACCTAAGGTAAGGGAGTAATGGCAGAAAAGAACGACAAGACCGCGTCGAAGACGACCGGCACCAGGAAGACAGCATCCAGGACGACGACGTCCAGGACCGCAGCGCCCAGGACGACCACCGGGAGTTCCAAGCCGGCGGCCTCCAGGCCCAGCGCGAGATCTGAAGAGCCGAAGGCGGCGCCGGCGAAGACCGAGCGGGCCAACGGGAAGAACGGCGAGAAGGAAGCCGCCGAGTCCAAGGTCCGCACGCCAAACAAGGCGATGCGCAGCAACGGCGAGAACCTGGACATCAGCGAGCTCAAGGCGAAAACCATCAAGGATCTCGTTGCCTACGGTGCGTCACTCAAGATCGAGGGAGTGGGCGGGCTCCGTAAGCAGGACCTCATCTTCAAGATCCTGGAGGGGCAAACCCAGCGGAACGGGCTCATCTTCAGTGAGGGCGTACTCGAGATCCTGCCTGACGGCTACGGGTTCCTGCGGTCGCCCGGCTACAACTACCTGCCGGGTCCGGACGACATCTACGTATCGCCATCACAGATAAAGAGATTCGACCTCAGGAAGGGCGACGTGGTCAGTGGCCAGGTCCGCCCCCCGAAGGAGAACGAGCGCTACTTCGCGCTCCTGCGCGTCGAGGCCGTCAACCACGAGAACCCCGAGATGGCCAAGACGAAGATCCTCTTCGAGAACCTCACTCCTCTGTATCCGGAAAAGAGGTTCACACTCGAGGTCGACCCGAAGGACATGACCACGCGCGTCATCGATCTCTTGACGCCGATAGGGAAGGGCCAGCGCGGCCTCATCGTGTCGCCGCCGAGGGCGGGCAAGACGGTCATCCTTCAGAAGCTGGCCAACAGCATTACGACGAACCACCCTGAGGTGATCCTCATCGTGCTGCTCATCGACGAGCGCCCCGAGGAGGTCACCGACATGCAGCGCTCGGTCAACGGCGAGGTCATCAGCTCGACCTTCGACGAGCCGCCGGAGCGCCACGTCCAGATCGCGGACATGGTCATCGAGAAGGCCAAGCGCCTGGTCGAGCACCATCACGACGTCGTCATTCTGCTGGACTCCATCACCCGTCTGGCACGCGCGCACAACACGGTCGTGCCGCACTCTGGCAAGATCCTGACCGGCGGTGTCGATTCGAACGCGCTCCAGCGCCCGAAGCGCTTCTTCGGCGCGGCGCGGAACACGGAGGACGCGGGCAGCCTGACCATCCTGGCCACGGCGCTCGTCGATACCGGCTCGCGGATGGACGACGTGATCTTCGAGGAGTTCAAAGGCACGGGCAACATGGAGATCGTGCTGGACAGAAGGCTGACCGACCGCCGCATCTACCCGTCCATCGACATCCTGAAGTCGGGCACGCGGAAGGAAGAACTCCTGATATCGAAGGAGAACATCAGCCGCCTCTGGGTCCTCCGGAAGTTCGTCAGCGACCAGACGCCCATCGGGGCGATGGAGTTCCTGCTCGAGAAAATGAGGCTAACCGACACGAACCAGGAGTTCCTGGATTCGATGCAGAGCCTTTAGCTAGGTCATTTGGGCGTCCGCACGTTCGGGTAGCCGACGTGCGGGCGTCTCTGGTATCATAGTAGGACTGTGCAGCACCTGCGTGCTGCGCAGGGTCGCGGGAAACGGCCGGTCACCCGGCACAGGCGCGGCCACCGGCGCATTGCCGCCCGGCAGACCTCTACTTCGGCCGGGGCGCCAGGGAGTAGGTACCGCGCGAGGGCGCGGCCGGACAGATAGCACAGGGCCAACAGAGCCACACGAGGGAGAAGGTCATGAGAAAAGGTATCCATCCGAAGTACGAGGAAGCCACGGTGAAGTGCGTCTGCGGGAACACGTTCACGACCCGCTCGACCGTCAAGGAGATCGAGGTCGAGATCTGCTCGGCGTGCCATCCGTTCTTCACCGGCACGCAGAAGCTTGTCGATAGCGCGGGCCGTATCGAGCGCTTCATGAAGAAGTACGGCAAGGACTACGTGGCGGCCGAAGAGGAGTCGAAGGGCAAGGCTGCCGAGAAGCCGAAGGCTGAAGAGAAGCCTGCGGACGAGCCCAAGGCCGAGGCGAAGGCTGCTGAAGAGAAGCCTGCGGACGAGCCCAAGGCCGAGGCCGCGCCGGCGGACGAGAAGCCCGCGGAGCCTGCCAAGGAAGAGAAGACCGAAGAGACACCTTCGGAATAACCGATGGCGAAGACGGGTAACCCCCTCAGGGTCTACACGCTCGACGGCCTCCCCGCGGAGGTCGTCGCGGTTGCGTTCGCGAAGACCTCACGCGTTCCGGACTCCTTCGACGACATCGCTCGCGAGCTCTCCGAGACGGATTCCTCCCGTTTCCATGAGAAGTGGGTGATCGGCTACGGGCATTCGTCCGTGGCCGAGCATGCCGTGCTGTCCATCGCGGTCGAGAACGTCTCCATTCTGGGCGCGAAGATGCTGGAGGAGAACAGGCTTAGTTCGTTTACGGAGAAGTCGACGCGCTACCAGGTGATGAGTAGCGACAACTACTACACGCCCGCGGTGTTTGAGGGTGGGCACCTCGGGAAGGTCTACCGGAAGGCAGTAGCAAGGCTGTATGAGGCCTACGCTGAGCTTATGCCCGCGGCCGAGCGGCACTGCGAGGAGAAGTACAATGGTGCCGAGTGCAAGGAGCAGGGCCTGAACCCGGCGGGGAAGTCGTGCGACACCGTGCGGGGCCTGCTGCCGGCGGCCGCGAAGACCAACCTGGGATGGACGGTCAACGCGCGGACGCTGAGACACGCGCTCGTCAAGATGGCGTCGAGCCCGCTCTCCGAGATGCGGGAGCTTGCCGGTGCGCTGACCGAGGTCGGGCGCGCGAAGGTCCCGACGCTCCTCAAGTACACGGACGCCTCGCCCTACCTTCAGGGTTGGGAAGAGAGGATGGCCGAGGCGTGGGTGGACGAGTTCATCTGTGCGGAGGACGCGGACGAGTCGGACGACATGCCGCTCTTCGTCGGCGCGGTGGAATCGCCGATCGTGCGGCAATCGCTCGGGGCGGCGCTCGATGGTGCCAAGCCTGAGCCTGATGTGAAGCTGGTCGAGTACGATCCGAGGGGCGAGCGTGCGGTCGTTGCGGCGCTGCTCTTCCGGGAGGAGGGGCGGTCCTACGAGGACATCCGCGCGGACCTCTCGGGCATGGACAGAGATGAGATAGGCGTGCTCTTGAGTCGGGCACTCCAGGGTATCGGAGGCCATGAGGCACCGGTTCGGGAGTTCGAGAGCACAGCCTACACATTTGAGATCACCTGCGACTTCGGCGCCTACCGCGATATCCAGCGCCACAGAATGACGACGCAGACGCAGCAGCTCCTGACGTGCGACCTGGGGTTCGGGATTCCGACGGACGCGCGCGAGGCGGGCGTGGCCGAGAAGATGGCCGACGTGCTGGAGGGTGTGGTGCCAGCGTGGCGTGAGCTCGCGCAGGAGGACCCGGTCAACGCGCAGTATGTGATACCGCTCGCGTTCAGGAAGCGCTTCCTCATGAAGATGAACTTCCGGGAGGCCTATCAGTTCGTGGGGCTGCGCTCGCGGGTGCAGGGGCATGAATCGTACCGGCGCGTGGCGTGGGCCGTGAAAGACGAGATAACGCGCGTGCATCCGGAGCTTGGTGAACTGATCCCGTGTGACTATGTGGGGTCGGGGCCGGAGGTGGAGGCGGCCGGCGACGTTGCCGAGGCCGCGGCGGGCGACAAGACCGCCGAACCCAGTGCGGTGGGAGGGGAGTAGACGTTGAGTCACGACGACTGCATCTTCTGCAAGATAGTGAGGGGCGAGGCCCCGTCGCACAAGATACACGAGGACGAGCTGACGGTGACGCTGATGGACGCGTTCCCGGCGGCCGAGGGCCACGTGCTCGTCATCACGAAGCAGCATCACGAGAACATCCACGAGATCCCGGCGGAGACGCTGGCGGCGGTGACCGCGATGTCGAAGCGTGTCGCCGGCGCTCTCAAGAAGGAACTGGCGCCGGACGGCATCGGCGTCTATCAGCTGAACGGAACTGCCGCGGGGCAGACGGTCTATCACTACCACATGCACCTCATCCCCCGGACCGAGGGGCAGAAGCGGGGCCTGCACGGCAGGACGCCCGCCGATGACGTGAAACAGGCGGCGCTGGCGGCCAGGCTGGCCGCGGCGCTGGAATGAGTCGTGGCAGCGGATGGCGAGGCCACGGATAGCTGACGGACTGTCATCTGCCTGACAGCGGTGCTAGAGCGGAATCCCCTTCTCTGTTCAATGACTGACGCTCCCCTCTGGAGACGAAGATGGGCAGTCTCAGCATGGAAGACAAGAAGCGGCTCGGAGCCTTCTACACGGAGGACGCCGTAGCGGCGTTCCTGGTACAGTGGGGTCTCAGCAAGTCGACAGGCTCCGTCATGGATCCATCTTGTGGGGACGGACGGTTCCTCGTCCAAGCGGCACGGCTGGGTGCAACTCGCGTTGTTGGTTGCGATGCGGACTCGTCGGCCGTGAAGGCCACGCGGGAGAATCTGGCCTCCGAGGAGTGTGAGGCAGAGGTTGTGGAGTCAGATTTTTTCAGACAGGAGCCGACCTCACTCGGGAGCGTTGATCTGGTTGTTGGAAACCCACCGTTCATACGCTACCAGCGGTTCAACGGGGAATCCCGCGAGCTGGCCCAGGCATCGGCACGAAGGCTTGGTGTTCACCTCAATGGCCTGGCGGCTTCCTGGGCGCCCTTCCTCATGCACTCGTTGCGTTTTCTGCGGCCCGAAGGAGCCATGGCAATGGTCGTGCCCGCAGAGATCGTGCAGACGACGTACGGGCTGCCCGTTCTCCGGGGTTTGCTTGCTCACTTCGAGCGCGTGCGCCTGATCGCGTTTGACCGGAACATCTTTGATGAGGCGCAGGAAGAGACGTTCCTTCTCCTTGCGGAGCGCTGCGGCAGGCACACCAGCGAGATCGAGATCGTGCACCTGACGAACTCGTCTGAGCTCGACGGACTCACCGATCAACGCATGGAGCAACTTGTCACCACGGCGCAAGTGCCTGCAGAAGGTCCTTTCTCGTTCGGATACACTCTTCTGACTGACTCGGTTCGAGCTGAATGGGACGAGTTCATCGGACGCGGCCCAGTGACTCCGCTGGAACGCATCGCGACGGTCACAAACGGCTACGTCTCAGGAGCTAACGCGTTCTTCCATCGTACCACGGAGGAGGCGCTTGCCGTTGGGATTCCCGCGGAGTGGCTACGCGTATCCGCGAAGGGTAGCCGATCGCTGATAGGTCTCTCATTCACCGAGACCGACGTGGGACTCCTGGAGAGTAAGGGGGAGGCCCATCACCTCGTCGTTCCGCAAGAGAACGAGCTGTTCTCAAGCGACGCGGATGCTCTCACGCGCTTCACATCTGAGGGGGAGAGCTCGGGCATCGATGCCCGATTCAAGTGTCGGACACGGTCGCCGTGGTGGAAGGTCCCAGGACTGCACGTTCCCCACGCGTTCTTCCCGTATATGATCGCTTCTACGCCACATGCGAGTCTGAACGAGTGCGGGGCTGTGTACACCAATACCCTGCACGGGATCCGATTCGTGGACGGCATCGACCCGCGCCTGGCAGTGCTTGCCCTGTTGACCACCCCAGCTCTTCTGAGTATGGAATTGGTAGGGCGCAGCTACGGCGGAGGCGTGCTCAAGTTGGAGCCTTCAGAGTTGCGGCGCGTGACAGTCCCACTCCCAGACGTGCCCGAGGCGTCCGTGGCAAGAGCATTTGCGCAGGCAGACTCGCTTGTCCGATCTGGGCGATATCAGGCGGCAGTTGAGTCCGCTGACGCGCTGCTCCTGGAGGAGACTGGCATCTGCGAGACTAAGACGCTACTGGCCCTCCAGGGGGCACGGGACTATCTTGTCAGCCGACGTATGACAAGAGCGAGGAGAGCGAACCATGAGCGAACTGGCTCAGAAGATCTCGCAGGCTGTTCTTGAACTCCCGGCGCCTGATACCGATGCGCAGGGAGCCAAGAAGAAGAATTACACGGAGGCCTTGAGCCACCGTGTATCGGATGTCCTCATGGAGGAGCTTCGCATTCTGGGGCTATCCGGAGTCGAATTCCATGCTAGGGGGCGGGACAAGCAGTTCATGGGAGGATACGGGCCCAAGGGAGTCGACGTGTTCCTCTCTGATGAGAAGCACGGCCTCCTCTTGACCTCAGGTGTGAAGGGTATCCTGTTCGACGCTAGGAAGAACCTCCTCAACAGGTACAGGGACATGGTCATGGAGGCCCTCGAACTGCACAAGCGTTTCCCCTATGCTGTCTGTGGGCACTTGTTCTTCATGGGACGCGACGAGGCGCTCAGAGACGAGAGGAAGTTCGGGTCGGTCCTGGCCAAGGCGACCGCGCTCTTCACCAACATCACCGGGCGCGAGCGGCCCGAGGATGCACCCGAGCTGTACGAAACGGCGGGCATTCTGTTGATTCAGCCCGGCGATCCCGATTCTGTGGACCTGGCACCTCAGGGTGTTCCAGAGGAGCTCCAAGCCGAGGGTTACTGCCAGCGGCTTGTGGATACGTTCAGGACACGGAATCCCTTCTTCTAGAACAGTGATGGTAGACGTTGTAGGAGCAATGATGTCAGAGGAGAAGACGACAGAGTCCCAGCAGGCAGACGCCGCGCGCGACCACGAGACACCCGAGCAGAAGGCCGAGCGCGAGTACTGCAGCCCCATCTCCGGGTTCGGCGAGCAGCCGACCGACGGTGGCAAGATTCACTACGGCGGCCAGGCGGTCATCGAGGGCGTGATGATGCGCGGGCCGGACAAGGTGGCGACCGCGGTGCGGATGCCGAGCGGCGAGATAGCGATCCATGCGGAGGAGTTCATCCCGGCGACGCGGAAGCACCGGCTGCTGAGGCTGCCGATCATCCGCGGCGGCGTGACGCTCATCGAGTCGCTGACCCTGGGGATCAAGGCGCTCAACTACTCGGCGGGCGTGGCGATAGAGGAGGTGGCGAGTTCGGAGGAGGCCTTGGCGGCAGACGCAGCCGAGGCGAAGGTGCAGGAGGCTAGCGCATCTGACGACGTTGTCGAGCATGAGCATTCAGCGTCGCCCGAGCCTCGTCCTGTCCCGCCGGCAGAGCCCGCCAAGCCTTCCGATCCACCCTCATCTTCAGAGGTTCGGGCCGTCCCACCGCCCGAGAGCGCGTCCGACTGGAAGACCAAGGCCGCGCTGACGGGCACGATGGTCTTCGCGTTCGCTCTGGGCATCGTGTTCTTCTTCTGGATTCCGTTGATGCTCACCGATTTCATCATGAACAAGACGGGCACCGATGGCGGCATCCTCTTCAACCTGATCGACGGCGTCATCCGCGTCGTCTTCTTCCTTGCCTACATCTGGGGCATCTCGCTCTGGGGCGAGATGCGGCGCGTCTTCGAGTATCACGGCGCGGAGCACAAGACCATCTTCATGCAGGAGGCGGGCGAGGAGCTGACGCCTGAGAACGCGCGGAAGTACGCGACCAAGCACCCGAGGTGCGGGACGAGCTTCCTGCTCATCGTCATGGTCGTGTCCATCCTCGTGTTCATGATCTTCGGCAGGCCGTCGAACATACTGCACCGGCTCTTCCGCATCGCGCTGATACCGGTCATCGCCGGTATCTCCTACGAGTTCATGAAGCTTTCGGCGAAGCACGGCTCGCGGCGCTGGGCGAAGATGCTGTCCGGCCCGGGTCTCGCGCTTCAGAACATCACGACCAAGCAGCCGTCCGACGACCAGGTTGAGATCGCCATCGCATCACTCAAGGCAGTGCGTGTCGAAGAGGCCCCGATGAACGTGCACCCCGCGGGCGAGCCTGCGACGGCGGGGGCCTCCGCGGGCGGCAGTGGCAGCAGCGAGAGGTCGCCCCTGGAGTCAGCCGATGTTTGAGAAGCTCCATGACATAAAGGCGCGGTTCGAAGAGCTCAACGGGCTTCTGATGGACCCCGTGGTGCTCGCCGATCGCAATCTCAACAAGAGCTACTCGAAGGAGCGCGCGCGCATCGAGGACGTCGTGCACGCGTACGAGGAGTATGAGAAGGTCACGTCCGACATCGCCGACGCCAACGAAATCATTGGTGCCACCGACGACCCCGAGGAGAAGGAGTTCGCACGGGCCGAGCTCGACGAGCTCAAGCCGCGGGAGGCCGTGCTCGAGGAGCGCATCAAGAAGCTCCTGATCCCGAGGGACCCCAACGACGATAAGAACACCATCGTGGAGATACGCGCGGGGACGGGCGGCGAGGAGGCCGCGCTCTTCGCGTCGGACCTCTATCGGATGTACACGCGCTACGCCGAGGGGAAGAAGTGGAAGATCGAGGTGATGAACTCGAACCCGAGCTCGTCCGGCGGGTTCAAGGAGATCATCTTCGCGGTCGAGGGCGACGGCGCCTACAGCAGGTTCAAGTTCGAGAGCGGCGTGCACAGGGTCCAGCGCGTGCCCGTAACGGAGTCGCAGGGGCGGATTCATACGTCGGCGGCGACGGTCGCGGTTCTGCCGGAGGCCGAGGAGGTCGACGTCGTGATCAACCCCGACGATGTTCACGTCGACGTCTTCCGTAGCTCGGGCCCCGGCGGCCAGAGCGTCAATACGACAGACTCCGCCGTGCGCCTGACGCACAAGCCTACGGGAGTCGTCGTGACCTGCCAGGACGAGAAGAGCCAGCACAAAAACAAGGTGAAGGCGATGAAGGTCCTGCGCGCGCGGATCTACGAGGCCGAGCGCGAGCGGCAGGAGAAAGAGATGGCGGAGGAGCGCCGGAGCCAGATCACGACCGGCGACCGGAGCGCGAAGATACGGACCTACAACGTCCCGCAGAGTAGAGTTACCGACCACAGGATCGGTCTCACGATCCACGGCATCGAGCAGGTGATGGCCGGCGACATCGACAAGCTGGTCGACGCGCTCGCCACGCACTTCCAGGCCGAGCAGATAGCCAACTCGTCGTCTTAGGCCCCTTCCGACCCCTTGCGCCCGCCGCCAGGCGGGGTGAGGACCACACACAATGGCGACCATGACGAACACCCGCACGTGGACCGTTCTCGAACTCATCAACTGGAGTAAGGGCCATCTCGAGGAGAAGGGCTTCGACAATGCCCGGCTCGAGGTCGAGCTGTTGCTGTCGCATGCGCTGAGTCTGCCGCGCGTCGAACTGTATGTCCAGTTCGAGCGTCAGTTGAATGGTGGTGAGCTGGCCGCGTTCAAGGCGCTCTTCAAGAGGAGGCTTGCCGGCGAGCCCGTGCAGTACGTTACGGGCACAGCCGCGTTCATGATGGGCGAGTTCGAGGTGAATCCGGCGGTGCTGATACCGAGGCCGGAGACGGAGGCCCTGACGGAGGTGGTGCTGAGGATGCTGGAGGGCGCTGCGGCGCCCGTTGTAGCGGATATCGGGACCGGTTCGGGTGTCATTGCTACGACCGTGGCGATGAAGGTGCCTGCGGCCGTCGTGTATGCGACAGATGTGTCTGGGGCTGCTTTGGAGGTCGCTGCCCGGAATGCCGAGCGGGCCGGAGTGGCCGAGAGGGTGACGTTCCTCGAGGGTGAGATGCTGCAGCCGCTCCGTGAGAGCGGGCTCGTAGGGAGGGTGACGGCGCTCGTGTCTAACCCGCCCTACATCCCGACCGGGGAGTTCGCCGGATTGCAGGCAGAGGTGCGCGACTTCGAGCCGCGCGAGGCGCTGGACGGTGGGGAGGATGGACTTGATTGCATCCGCGTCTTGGTGCAGGATGGTCCTGACGTGCTCTCACCGGGCGGCTTCCTTGCGCTCGAGGTGGGGGACGGGCAAGCATCGGGCGTGGCTGAGCTGATGAAGAGCGGGCTCGGGGACGTCGAAGTTCACAAGGACTACGCTGGTCGCGATAGGATCGTGACTGGATTCAAGAAGGCGGCGTAGGGGACAGCTGGCAGATGCCGGAGATCCCTCAAGCGCCCAGGAGTGACGATGGACAAGATTCTGGTCAGAGGCGGCGCGCGCCTGACGGGCGAGGTCGAGATCGGCGGGGCGAAGAATGCCGCGCTACCCATCATGGCGGCAACGCTGCTCGCGCCCGGCGTCTTCGAGCTGACGAACGTGCCGAGCCTGGTGGACGTGAATACGATGGGGCACGTCCTGAGGGTGCTCGGCGCGCAGGTGACGCATCACGACCACTCTCTCACGATAGACACCACCAACTGCAGCTACCACGAGGCGCCCTACGAGCTGGTCAAGACGATGCGCGCGTCCGTGTGCGTGCTTGGGCCGGTGCTCGCGCGGCACGGGAAGGCCCGCGTGTCGTTGCCCGGCGGCTGCGCGTGGGGACCGCGTCCGGTCGATTTCCACATCAGGGCGATGAAGGCGCTCGGTGCGGATGTCGAGATCGAGCACGGGTACATCGTTGCCTCGGCCGACCGTCTGACGGGCTCGGTCATCCACTTCGACACGTCGAGCGTGGGTGCGACCGAGAATGCAATGATGGCGGCGACGCTCGCTGAGGGCACGACCACTATCGAGAACGCCGCGCGCGAGCCAGAGATCACGGCGCTCGCGGACTTCCTGAACGCGATGGGCGCGCGGGTCGCGGGCGCGGGCACGGCGACCATCACAATAGAAGGTGTCGATGACCTTCACGCCGTCGAGTTCCGCGTGGTGCCGGACCGCATCGAGGCCGGGACGTTCATGGTCGCCTCTGCTATTACCGGGGGCGATGTACTTCTGAAAGGTGTCGTGCGAGAGCACTGCGCGGCGGTGATATCCAAACTTCAGGAGTCGGGTGCTGAGATCGTCGACGAGCCCGGCGGGCTGCGTGTTCGCGGCCCCGTCTGGGGGCAGTCGGTCAACGTGACGACGGCGCCATATCCGGGCTTCGCG
>JAUWCJ010000035.1 GCA_030609365.1 Candidatus Eiseniibacteriota bacterium
GGGCTCGTCAACCTGCACCATCACTTCTACCAGACGCTCCAGCGGAACGTCCCTCCGGCACAGAACCAGAAGCTGTTCGACTGGCTCACAACGCTCTACAACATCTGGGAGGGCCTGTCGGTGGACGCCGTCAGAGCGAGCACGAGGCTGGCCTGCGCGGAACTGCTTCTGACCGGCTGCACCATGGCGAGTGACCAGATGTACGTCTTCCCGAGTGGCGTCCACGAGGAACTCATCGACGTCGAAGTGGAGGCCGCGCGTGAGCTCGGCATCCGCTTCCATCCGACACGTGGCAGCATGTCGCGCGGACGGTCGCAGGGCGGGCTGCCGCCGGACTCCGTCGTTCAGACTGAGGCGGAGATACTCAAGGATTCCGCGAGGCTCGTGGAGCGCCACCACGACCCCGAGCCATTCGCGATGACGCGCATCGCTCTTGCGCCGTGCTCCCCGTTCTCGGTCACCGACAGCCTGATGGCGGAGACCGCCGAGTTCGCCAGGGACAAGGGAGTGCTCCTGCACACGCACCTGGCGGAGACCGCGGACGAGACCAGCTACTGTTTGAAGATGTACGGGAAGCGTCCGCTCGCCGTCATGAAGGAGTTGGGGTGGGTGGGCAGAGACGTGTGGTTCGCTCATGGGGTCCACTTCGATTCGGAGGAGCTGGCCCTCCTGGCTGAGACGGGCACGGGCATCGCTCACTGTCCCACGTCGAACATGCGCCTGTCTTCGGGCGTGGCGAAGCTGCCGGAGATGCTCGAAAGGGGTGTGCGCGTGGGGCTCGGCGTGGACGGCAGCGCCAGCAACGACACGTCGGACATGCTGGGCGAGCTGAGAAGCTGTCTCCTCGTGCAGCTCCTGACGCACGGACCTGACGCAGTGTCGGCCGAGCGCGTGGTCCGGCTGGCAACGCGCGGAGGGGCGGACATCCTGGGCAGGGACGAGATCGGTTCCATCGAGGTGGGGAAGGCCGCGGACATCATTGCCATCGACATGTCCCGCCTGGGCTACGCCGGGGCGTTCTCCGATCCTGTGGCCGCCGTCGTTTACGCGGGTCTGGACCACAGGGTCGACTACACCATCGTCAACGGCAGGATCGCGGTCGAGCGGGGCAAGCTGGTCAACGGTGACGAGGAGGAGATTGGAGCCACCGCCAACGAGGCCTCCGTCAGGATGCTGGAGCTTGCCGGCATCGAGACGCCGTGGCCGATGGAGCCGCCCAGGCACTGAGCGTTCGGATCGTCAAGATCGCGGCGCGACCGCAGGTAACATGAAAGACGCCGGCGAGTGGTCGCCGGCGTCCTCTCGTCGCACAACCTTCCAGTCCCTCTATCTAACGACGTTCATCTTCACCGCGGTCACCTCACCACCGGCTTCCATACGAAGGAAGTAGGTGCCGTTGGCGACAGCGCGCCCGGCCTCGTTCCGGCCGTCCCAGCGAATCTCGTGCTCACCCGCCGCGCGGTGTCCTGATTCGAGCGCGCGCACCTTGTGTCCCGCGATGTCGTAGACGGCGAGCGTCACGTTGGACGGTCTGCTCAGCGAGAACGCGATGGTGGTCGCGCGCCCGAAGGGGTTCGGGTGGTTCCCGAGAGACATCACCGAGTGAACCTCGTCACCCTCGTCAGGCACTCCGGTAACGTCGTTCAGGTCTATGGTGTGGATCGACCTGCCGTGCGTGCCCGCTGCCAGCATGCGCGTGGGCTGGTGAAGCTTGAGGTCGAAGACCGGCACCGCGGGCAGTCCCGTGCCCACGACGCCCCAGGTGGTTCCCAGGTCCATCGTGAAGAAGCAGCCGACGTCGGAACCCACGTACAGGATCTCGGGGTGGTCGGGGTCGATGACGAGCGCGTTGACAGGCGCGCCCGGCAGGTTGCCCGTGATGTCGGTCCACGTGGCGCCCGCGTCGTCGGTGCGGTACACGTAGCCGATGTTCTCGTTCCACCTAAGCCCTGAGAACGTGGCATAGGCGATGTCCGCGTCGGTCGGGTCGACGGCAACTCGCGTTGACCACCGATTGGGAAGGGTGCCCGATACGTCGGTCCAGTTCGCACCGCCGTTCTGCGTGACCCACACATGCGAGTCGTCTGTCCCGACGTAGATGACGTCAGAGTCGGTCGAAGCCACGGCGATCGTCGTGACCGTTCCGAACGAGCCAACCCCGCCGTTCGTCAAGTCACCGCTGATGGCGTTCCACGAACCTGCCTGGTCGGTCGTCTTCCACAGGCGATACGTTCCGAAGTAGAGCGTCTGCGGATCGGACGGGTCCATGACGATGGGGGACGACCAGTTCCTGCGGTCGCCGTCGTTCACGCCGTTCAGGGCCCAGCCCCAGGAGTAACCGAAGTTGGTGGACTTGTAGGCGTTGCCCCACTGGTACTCGCAGAAGATGGTGTTTGAGTCCGTAGGGTCCACGACCACGTAGAACCCGTCGCCTCCGAAGATGCGCTCCCAGTCGTCGGGGTCACCATTGACCGTGCGGAGGGTACCGTTGTCCTGCGTGCCGCCGTAGAGGCGGTCGGGGTTCTGATAGTCTATCTCTAT
Organism: Candidatus Eiseniibacteriota bacterium; assembly: GCA_030609365.1. GTDB lineage: Bacteria > Joyebacterota > Joyebacteria > Joyebacterales > Joyebacteraceae > JALGZG01. The sequence goes on from JAUWCJ010000035.1 coordinate 2,542, forward strand.
GGCGTAGAACTGGTTGGTCGGCTGGTCGTAGAGCTTGGTCCAGTTGTCGCCTGCGTCATTCGACACGTAGATGCCGCCGTCGTTGCCGTTGTAGATGCGCGCCGTGGCGAACGGGTCGAACGCCATGGCGTGGTGGTCGACGTGGTTGTCCGGGCCGACCTCCTGCCACGAGGACCCGCCGTTCTCAGTCCGGTAGAACGGGACGCCCATCACGAATGCGCGCGTATGATCGGAGGGGTCGACCTGAACCTGGCCGAAGTACCAGCCGAAGGATCTCGTGAGATTTGAGAGATTACCGTCGTTGGTCTGGTTCCAGGTGTCGCCGCCGTCCGTGCTCTTGTACACGCCGTCGAAGTACCCCGGGTCGTCGCAGTAGAACGCGTAGATGACGTCCGGGCTGGACTTGGCTACCGAGATACCGATGCGGCCCACGCCCGAGCCCGAGGGGAGCCCGTTCGTCAGTTCGGTCCACGTGTCTCCGCCGTCGTAGGAGCGGTAGATACCGCTTGACGGGCCACCGGAGCGTCGATAGGTGAGCCCTCGCACGCGCTCCCACATTGCAACGTAGATGGTGTCTGTCTGAGTCGGATGGATGGCGAGGTCGACCGCTGAGGTCGAATCGGTGAGAGCGAATATCTTGTCCCACGAGCCTCCGGCGTCGAGCGAACGATAGACACCGCGGTTCGAATCGGTCCCGAAGAGCGAGCCCATGCCCGCAACCCAGATGCGGTCCGAGTCGTTCGGGTCGACAATAACGCGGCCGATGTAGCGCGTCTCCTCGAGGCCGATGTAGCTCCAGGTGCCGCCTGCATCCGTCGACTTATACAGCCCTTCTCCGAACCAGCTGAAGCTTGAGGAGTTGGCCTCGCCCGTACCAACGTAGATGGTGCTGGGGTTGTTGGGGTCGATGGCGAGGTCGCCGATCGTCAGCACGGCCTGCTCGTCGAAGATGGGAGTCCAGTTGATCCCACCGTTCGTCGACTTGAACACACCGCCGCTGGCCATGGCCGCGTAGACGACGTTAGTGCTCGTCGGGTGCACGGCAAGGTCGGTGACCCTTGCGCCGATGTTGGTCGGGCCCCTCTCGACCCACACGCCGCTTCTTCCTCTCTCCGTCTCGATCTCCATTACCCTGGCCTCGGCGCGCGCTTCCTTCAGCTGCTCGAAGTTGATGCGGTTGTAAGGGTAGGCTCGCTGGAGGGAGGCCCACTCGTTGGGGAAGGCGCCGGGTTCGTAGCGCTGGCCCCGAGCGGCCATCTCGGCTTTCTTCTCGGTCTTCTGTTCGGCGATCTCAACCGCGATCTCGTCCGCCGTCCTCAGGACGGGGTCGGAAGATCCCCACGGCGACCATATCAGTGCGGCCGCGACGGCCACGACGATCAACGCAAATACGATTCCTCGCTTCATCAGGTCGTTCCCCTCTCCGAGGTATCGGGTTCGGCTCGTATCATCGGTCGTTCAGGCAGAGTTCTCTTCCCACATACATACATTGTACCCAATTCGGGCCTCTTTCTCCAGTCCGGGCGCCCGGAGCCGGGCAGATGCCGTCCACGCAGTTGACGCGCCCGGACGGCGCGTTCTCTGGAGCCGCCTGCATTGGTCTGTGCGGTGGGCGTTTCCCGCTGACGGGAGTATCTGGAGCGCCGCCTGCTCAGTTCAGGATGGTAGCGGGCCGCGAGGCGCCGCGCGATGAGGGGAACGGGAGGGGAGGTGTGCGGCATGAAGCGTTCGGTTGTGGTTCTGGTAGCCTTGCTGAGCCTGGCGCCCGTCGCCTGGGGGCTGGAGGTCTGGAACAAAGTCGTGATAAACGAGGTGCACTACTACATGCCGGGGTTCGACGCGCACAACGAGTACATTGAGCTACTGAACGCCGGGGGGAGCGCAGCGTTTCTCGATGGCGCGGTCATCACCGATGAGGGAGACGACGGAATGCCGGAGTCGGTCTTCCGTTTCCCCGGCAGCCACGGCGGCTACGACATCGCCATCTGGCCGGGTGAGTTCGTGCTGATCGCGGTCGATGCAGTACCGGGCGAGATCTGGCCGGACCTGTCCGGGGCGGACTGGGAGTTTGTGCATCCCGGTGACGACAACGACAACCCGGACGTGCCCAATCTCATTCACTGCGGCGGTTCCGACTGCGACATCGCCCTCGCGAACAGTGGGGACGGGATCCTGCTTGCCACCGGCGTCGACACGTCGGCTGCGATCGACTGCACGAGCGTGGTGGACGGCGTCAACTGGGACAATGTCCCCGACCCCGTGCCCATCTCGTGGACCGACTGCACGGACCCGCAGTTCGCCGACGGTGTCCCGCAGGGGAACTGCCTTGCACGGTGCCCCGGAGGGCTCGACTCCAACCAGAGCAGCGCGGACGACTGGTTCATGATGGTACCCACTCCAGGCGAGCCGAACATCCCGTCATACCCGAGTGACTGCGCCACGGGCGTGGATCCCGGGATAAGCTGGGGGACGCTCAAAGCGCTCTACAGGCCCCACGAAGACTGACGTCTTGATTCACACAGCTCTCGGCGTTGACCTGCCGTCTCTGGCACGGTACAATCTAGCGGTTCCGTCTGGATTGACCGTGTAACGGAGACGTGCGTTGGTCGTGAGTCTTGGCATCGATATCGTCGACCTTGAAGAATTCCGTGCCGGGCTCACGGAGAGCCTGGTGGGCGAGTTCTTCCTGCCCGATGAGATCAGCTACTCACGTACCCAGGCACGCTCATGGGAAAACCTCGGCGCGCGGCTCGCCGCCAAGAGGGCCGTGTTCAGGGCCCTGGGTGCGGAGGCCGGGGGCGCGCCGACCTGGCACGAGGTCGAGGTCGTGAGACTCGAGTCAGGCGAGTTGGACGTGCGACTATCCGGGAGCGCGCTGGCATTGGCCGGGGCGCAAGGTGTGTCCGAATGCAGGCTCTCGATGTCGCACACGAAACGGACAGCCCTCGCCGTCGCGGTTCTCGAGGACGGGAAACCGTGACACCGCGTGGCACCTCAGGGAGGCAGTCTTGAGCAATATCGGCACCTACGACGAGAAACGTGAGAACTTCACCTGGGACGTCGCGAAGGAAGTCCTCGGCTGGGAGCAGGGCGAGCTTCTGAACATCGGGGCCATCTGCTCCGACCGTGTGTGCGCGAGAGGTCACGCCGACAGGGTCGCGCTCATCTGGGAGGGGTTCGGGGACAGGAAGGCGACTTACACGTTCGGTGACCTCAAGGTCTTCTCGAACGGGATCGCGCAGATGTTGGTCGACCAGGGGATCGCCCCAGGGGACCGCGTCTGCCTCTTCATGGACAAGATCCCGAGTCTTTACTTCGCGTTCCTCGGCGTGCTGAAGATGGGCGGCGTTGTTCAGCCGCTCTTCAGCGCCTTCGGCGACGAGTCGCTCGAGGTAAGGCTGGCAAGCGCAGGGACAAAGGCCATCCTCACGACACGCAAGCACGTGAAGAAGGTGCGGAAGATACTGGACCGCCTGCCCGATCTCACGCACGTCATCGTGCTCGAGGGCAATCCGAGCAAGCTCAAGGACGGAGAGATCTTCTTCGACGTCGAGAGCGCGCCGCGCGTCGAGGAGTTCGAGGTCTACCAGTCCGGCCCGGAGACGCCGTCGGTGCTGCACTACACGTCCGGCACGACCGGCCAGCCCAAGGGCGCCCTGCACGCGCATGACTCCATCTGGGGCCAGGTACTGACAACCTCGTGGGTTCTGGACCTCAGAGAGGACGACATCTACTGGTGCACGGCCGACCCCGGCTGGGTCACGGGCACGAGCTACGGCATCATCGGTCCGTGGTCACTGGGTGTGACGCAGTGCGTCCTCGACTCGGGGTTCACTTCGGCCCGCTGGTACCAGTTCATTGCTGACAACCACGTCACGGTCTGGTACTCGGCGCCCACGGCCATCCGTTCGCTCATGCGGGACGGTGACGAACTCGTCGCCAAACACGACCTCTCGTCGCTCAGGCACCTCGCCTCGGTTGGGGAGCCCCTGAACGCGGAGGCCGTGGTGTGGAGTGAGAAGGTCTACGGACTGGCCTTCCACGACACGTTCTGGCAGACGGAGACCGGCTCCATCATGATAGCCAACTACCCGGGCCTGCCCATCAAGCCCGGCTCGATGGGCAGGCCGTTCCCTGGCATTGAAGCCGCGGTGCTGGACCTCAAGACGCACGAGCCTCTGACCGAGCCCAACTCTGTCGGTCTCATCGCGTTCCGGCCCGGATGGCCGTCGATGTTCCGGGCCTACTGGAAGGAGCCGGCGAAGTACGCGAGCCGCTTCGTCGGCGCCGCGGACGGCGCGACACCAGACGAGCTCAGAACCGACACGAGCCTGTGGTACGTGTCGGGCGACCGTTCGAGCGTGGATGCGGACGGTTACTTCTGGTTCGTTGGTCGCGACGACGATGTAATCAACACGGGGGGGCACCTCGTGGGGCCGTTCGAGATCGAGTCGGCCCTCGTGGAGCACGAGGCAGTGGCGGAGGCCGCGGCCGTGGGCAAGCCCGACGCGGTCAACATGGAAGTGGTCAAGGCGTTCGTGACGCTCAAGCCGGGCTTCGAGCCGTCGGGCGATCTTGAGCTTTCAATAATGAACTTCATCAGGAAGAAGCTCTCGCCGTTGGCGATGCCTCAGGAGATAGAGTACACGGACAAGCTTCCGCGGACGCGCTCGGGGAAGATACTCAGGCGGTACCTGCGGGCCATCGAGTGGGGCGAGGACGTGGGTGATCTGTCGACACTGGAAGACGACTAGGCTGGAAGGCAATCAGGCGGTCACACCGTCACAACGAAGAAAGGAACGCACATGGACGATGTCAGGGAGGCCGTGCTCGAATACGTGATCGACGAGTACATCGACGAGGACGACGATTTGGAGGTGGACGCGGACACCGCTCTCATCTCATCCGGGATCGTCGACAGCTTCTCCATGGTCTCGCTCAAGGCATTCCTGGAGAACAAATACGACATCAGAATTCCCGATGAGGACGCCACGCCGGAGGCGTTCGACACCGTGAACTCCATCGTGCGGATCGTGGAGAAGCACAGCAGCTGACAACACTACGGAATCATTCAGGAGCGAGGATGTAATGGCGTACTCGACAGCCACGCGTCAGGCGTTCGCCGACGACATAGCCACGATCAAGGAGAAAGGTCTCTTCAAGGAGAAGCGCTTCATCTGCTCGCCGCAGGCGGCGGAGATCGAGGTCGAGTATCCAGAGGGGGCCGCTTGCAAGAAGGTGCTGAACTTCTGCGCCAACAACTACCTCGGCTTCTCCAGCCACCCGGGAGTTGCTGAGGCCGCTCACGCGGGGCTCGACTCACGCGGGTTCGGGATGAGTTCCGTGCGCTTCATCTGCGGCACGCAGGACATCCACAGAGAGCTGCAGGACAACGTGTCCACCTTCCTTGGAATGGAAGATACACTCCTCTTTCCCTCCTGCATGGACGCGAACGCGGGTGTGTTCGAGGCGATCATGGGGAAGGGCGACGTCATCATTGCCGACAGGCTCATCCACGCTTCACTCATCGACGGGATCCGCCTGTGCTCGGCGGAGTACGACACGTTCAAGCACATGGACATGAAGCACCTCAAGAAGAAGCTCGTGCTGCATCAGGACAAGAGGCGGCGTCTCATCGTGACGGACGGCGTATTCTCAATGGACGGCGACCTCTGTCCGCTCGATGAGTTGTGCGACCTCGCCGACGAGTTCGACACCATGGTCCTGGTGGACGATTCGCACGCGTCGGGCTTCATCGGGAAGACAGGCAGGGGCGTTCACGAACACTTCGGTGTCATGGACCGCATCGACCTCATAACGACGACCTTCGGGAAGGCACTGGGAGGCGCCTCCGGCGGATGCGTCTCAGGCAGAAGCGAGCTCGTCGAACTCTGCAGGCAGAAGGCGAGACCCTACCTGTTCAGCAACTCGCTCTCGCCGGTCATCGTCAGTGCGACCATCAAAGTCATCGAGCTCCTCTCCTCCACGACCGAGCTTCGCGACAGGCTCGAAGCCAACACCAAACGCTTCAGGGACGGTATGACTGAGGCCGGGCTGAACATCAGACCGGGTGTCACTCCCATTGTGCCGGTCATGCTGTACAATGCGAAGCTCGCGAACGACATGGCGCGCGACATGTACGCCGAGGGCATCTACGTCATCGGCTTCTTCTTCCCGGTCGTGCCGGAAGGTCAGGCGAGGATTCGCGTGCAGCTCTCCGCGGCGCACGAGGACGAGCACATCGACAAGTGCGTCGCTGCCTTCAAGAAGGTAGGCGAGAAGTACGGGATTCTCGGGCTGGACAAGAAGGGCATCATCGAGAAGTACGGGACCTAGGAGGTCCGGAGCCCAAGAGGACCGGAGCCCGGGAGGTCCGGAGACTCCGCACCGCAAGCTGCAGAGAAGGGGTCGCGCCGACGCGCGGCCCCTTCTGCGTCGTGCGCCGGGCATGGCGCGCAGCGCCGGGGGCAGGCCGACTATTGGCCGGTCCTGGCGACCGCGTGTGCGGCATGGTGGAGCATGTCAAATCAAAGCCCGTTCGGGCACGCTTTGTGCACACCTCCACAATCAGTTCGGGCTAGCTGTGCTGTGCCGAGCCTGTACTTGACAATGGTGGCGGCCACAAAGGCCGCCTACTGGGCCGATCGAGGGTCGGAGGGGATCATGCGAAGCGGGATAACGAAACTGAGGCCTTTGCTGCTTGCGGCGCTGTTCCTGCTCTACGCGGCGCCCGTGGCAGCCGTCGGGCACGGCGTTGACTGGGTCGTACTCGTGGACGACACGGGGACGATGCGCTACCAGAGTCGTGGAGAGATGACGGTCAAGGCGATCGAGGAGTTCGTGTCGCTCACCGAGCGTGGCGACCGCATCTCCATCTGCACCTACGGGGAGCGTCCGGGGTCCGCGCTGCCGACCAACCCCGTGGTCATCAAGGACGAGTCATCGAAGGACTACGTGACGTCGCACACAACGTTCAGCTTCGACGCTGACAGGACCGACATTACCGCGGGTCTGGAGTACGTGTGGCATGAGCGGGCCCGGTTGTTCCCTGGTCTGGCGGCGGGCGGCGGGAAGGGTTCTGCCGCGGTCATCGTCCTCCTTACGGACGGCAAGCTCGTTCCGGTCTACGACACCTACGCGAACTACGAGAAGACGCACAGGAAGAGCCGCAAGCGCCTTCTGGAACTTGCATCTCTCTGTGCTGAACAGGGAATCCAGATCTGCACGATCGGTCTCGGGCGCGAGAACAAGGTCGACGGAGAGCTGCTCGCGGACATCTCCGCGAAGACCGGTGGCACCTACCGCCACGTTGCGTCGGCCTCAAACGTCGCGGGGGCATATCGAGCGATAGCGGGTGAGCGGACGGCCCTGGCGCCGGTCAAGGTCGTCGAGGCGCCGGGCATCGTGGATCTTCAGGATACGGCCGCGGCGTCCGAGGCCTCCGAGTCGCCCCCGGAGAAGAAGGTCAAGCAGGGGAACACGGGAGCGCGTCCGTCGAGCGCCTTCTCCGCTTTCTCGTCGGAGTTCTGTCTGGCCTCCGCGGGCATCCTGGCCATCTTCATCGGTATGATCGCAGTGGGTACCGAGAAGCGCCAGAAGTGGGCCATGCGTTTCTCGACGAGCCTCTTTGGTACGGGAGAGAAGCGCGTGAGGGGCTATCTCAAGCCCATCGACCTGGCCGGGACGACTTCGGCCAGGGCGTGCATCGGTCTTGAGAACCCGGGTGTGGAATCCGTACGCGTGGGCGGCGGCACGTCGTTCCTACCCCATGTCGAGGCGGTCATGGAATTCGCCGGGACCAAGGACGGATCGCCCCCGGAGCTTCACGTTGAGAACGGAATCGTCACCGTTGAAGGCGAGGCAGTGGCGACCCGGAAGCTCAAGGACGGTGACATCGTTGATATCGAGGGCCAGCGCTACCAGTACCTGAGGGGCAACAGGAGGTAGACCCGATCATCGGTCCGGTGTGATCTACAAAGGCCCTGCACTCGTGAATCGTCTCGAGTGCAGGGCCTTGGTCTTTCCTGACTGCCGGCGCTATCGGTAGAGCAGCCCCGCCTTATGTCGAACCCGGAGCCTGGCCAACATGTCCTCGGTCATCGTCTGCAGGTCGAACTCGGGCCGCCAGTTCCATTCGTTCCTGGCAGCCGTGTCGTCAATGGAAGACGGCCAGGAGTCGGCGATCGCCTGTCGGTAGTCGGGGCGGTAGGTCGCACGGAAGCCCGGAATGTGCTCCTTGATCGACGCGGCGAGCTCGCCGGCCGAGAAGCTCATCGACCCGACGTTGAAATCTCCGTGGTGGACTAGGCGGTCGGGATCGGCCTCCATCAGATCGATCGTGCACTTGATGCAGTCGGGCATGTACATCATCGGCAGCCTGGTATCCTCGCTCACGAAGCAGGTGTACTCGCCCTTCTCGACGGCCGCGTAGTAGATCTCGACCGCGTAGTCCGTGGTGCCGCCTCCGGGAAGGGTCTCGGCTGACACGATGCCCGGATATCGCAGACCTCGTGCATCCACCCCGTAGCGCCCGACGTAGTAATCACACAGAAGCTCTCCCGCGACCTTGGTCACGCCATACATCGTCGACGGCTTCAGTACCGTCTCCTGGGGCGTGTTCTCCTTCGGACAGCCCGCACCGAATACGGCGATCGAGCTTGGGCAGAGCACCTGCGTGAGTTCCAGGTCACGTGCTATCTCGAGTGCGTTGATCAGACCGGTGATGTTGACGTGCCACGCCATCAGCGGATCCTTCTCTCCAGTGGCTGAGAGGATGGCGGCGAGGTGGACTATCGTATCGATGTCGTGCCGTCTGCAGATCTCTGTCAGGCCACTGGGATCGGTGACGTCCACCTGCTCGAACGGACCGGCCTGCCCGAGCTCTCCATCGGGTCCGGGCTTGAGATCGCTTGCGATTACGTTGCTGTCACCATATCTCCGTCTGAGTTCGGTGGTCAGCTCCGAGCCTATCTGCCCGAGCGCCCCGGTTACCAGAATCCTGTCTATCGCTTTCGTGCCCACACGCGTCGCCTTTCTGTCCGAGAACCCGTCGGTTTCCGATCACTGCGGCAAGACTACCAAATTCCGCCGGCAAACGCGACACTGCGCCCCAGGCCGGGACAGGGCCATGCACATCACCCTGCTGGGTGGGTCACGATGTGCCCGCGCGTTGCCTATGGGGGAGGGCAGTTGCTTGCGGGGGCGGGCAGTTGCTTACGGGGGCGGGCAGAGGACGCGGCTTCCGGAGGGGCCGCTCAGGCGCTATAATCGGAAGCGTGTTCGGATCTGTCATGGCGGCGGAGACACCCGGAGGGGCAATGAACCAGCGGAAGTGGGAGGACCTCCTCGACAGGATAGAGAAGATGTTCGGGTTCACCGAGCACACCACCGAGGAGTATCCTGAGCGTCGAATGACCATCGAGACCGCAATCTTCGACGGGGCGACAGGACGGATCAAACTGGAGCGCACCAGGAAGCCCGTCGTCCTCGACACGAGGATGAGCTACTCGAGGCGCGCCGGCAGCGACGTGGAGACGGAGTACGTCCTGTCTGACGACGAGTACGTGGACACGGTCCGGTTCTTCAGATGGGACAGGCCAGCGCGGGAGTGGAAGCAGATCGACCTCGCAGACATCGGTCGTTGAGGGACCCCGCGGGACAGACCTACCTTCACAAAGCCCCAATGGAACGGAACTTGCTTTCAACGCCACTCGTGTGATGGCGGGCAGACAGGCCCGCACAGTCCTATTCGACTGCCAGGGCTCGGTAGGCTCTGGAAGGGGAGGCCATTGGACAATCCTGCGGTAGACCCCGTGGATGGCCCCAAGGCCAGTATTCTCGTCGTAGACGACGAGGACTTCATCCGGGAGATAATCTGTCGCAAGCTGGGCGGCAGCGGTTTCGAGTGCGATTCCGCTCCCAGCGCGGAAGACGCTCTGGCCAAGATCGCGCAGAACGACTACGACTGCGTGCTTTCGGATATCCACATGCCCGGCATGAGCGGCGTCGACCTCCTGCGTCAGATCAAGCTCCAGGACCAGGACCTCGCAGTCATACTCATCACGGGCGCCCCGGACATCGATGCGGCGCTCGAGGCGATGCGGCTCGGGGCCTACGACCACCTGTCGAAACCGCTCAATCTTGCGGCGCTCGAGATGACCGTTGACCGTGCATTGGAGAAGAAGCGGCTGGTAGAGGAGAACAGAGAGTACCAGCACAATCTTGAGTCGATGGTCAAAGAGCGGACCAAGCAGCTGAGCGCGGCCAACGAGGACCTTAAGAGACTGTTCACAGGCAGCATAAAGGCTCTTGCTCAGGCCCTGGAGGCGAAGGACGAGTACACGCAGGGACACTCCGCGCGCGTCGCGGAGGAATCGGTCAACATTGCCAGGTACCTCTCGCTGTCTGACACCGAGGTGCAGCGTATGTGGCTGGCCGGCTACCTTCACGACATCGGCAAAATAGGCATCAAGGAGACCGTACTCAACAAGCCCGGGAAGCTCGATGAAGAGGAGTGGGACCTCATCCAGCAGCATCCGGTGGTCGCGGGGAGGATCCTCGGCCCCATCCCTGAGTTCTCGGACATCATCGACATCATCGTCCACCACCACGAGCGCTATGACGGCACTGGGTATCCGGACGGACTCGAGGGGAGCTCGATCCCGCTGGGGGCCCGGATTCTCGCGGTGGCGGACACCTACGACGCGCTGACTTCCAGGAGGCCGTACAGGGACCCCCTGGCTCTCGAAGAGGCGTATCGCATCCTCGAAGAGGCAGCAGGGACGTACCTCGACCCGGTCATAGCGAGTGCCTTTCTCAACCTCAAGCGGGGTGTGAAAGCGGAACCGCTGCAGGACCTGATCGAGCTGGATAGCGGGGTCGTGCAGGAGAGCGACGACGTGCAGGATGCGAAGTATAGCAAGAGCGAGATGGGTGGAGTCCTCAGCGCACCGCCACTGGACCTGAGCTAACCTACCAAACAACCGGCAGTTAACACCCACAACACAGACTGTAATAATTGGCATGCGCCTTGCATTCCAGGGTCTTGAGTGCGTCCGCTCGCTCACGGGCGTCGGCCGCCTCGGCACTCCACACGCATAGGGGGGAACGAGACTTGGAAACTGCGCATCAGCACGAGCCCGAACGGCTTCAGCTGTCCAACATGGAGATCGATCCTCACGTCGTGAGGCTGGTTCCGCGCGAGATGGCCCAGCGCTTCTGCCTGGTCGCAGTGGGGCAGGAAGAGGACGCTCTCATCCTGGCCATGGAGGACCCGCTGGACGTCATCGCCACGGACACCATCGCGGCCAATACCGGCTACGAGGTGACTCCCAGGCGGGCCGACGCCGAGGACATCACCTCGGCCATCGACAAGTACTACAGCGACACCATCGACATCGAGCAGAGCATCCAGAGCATCGTTGACGTTGACGTGGCGGACGGGGGCTCCGGGAATCTCGACCCCGAGCAGCTCTCGATCGACCCCGACGACGCGCCGGTCATCCGCCTCGTCAACCTGATCCTCCTTCAGGCGATGGAGGAACGGGCGAGCGACATCCACATCGAGCCCAGGGAGAAGAGCCTCGCCGTCAGGCTGAGAGTCGACGGCATGCTGAGGGAGATCCTCCCTCCTCCCAAGAGAATGCAGTGGGCGATTACGTCACGCATCAAGATCCTGGCGGGGCTCGATATCGCCGAGCGCAGGCTCCCGCAGGACGGTAGCTGCAGGGTCCGCATCATGCACCGTGCCGTCGATATACGTATCTCGACGATCCCGACCCTCTACGGCGAGAAGGTCGTCATGCGGCTCCTCGACAAGTGCAACCTGAAGACAGACCTTGAGGACCTGGGGTTCGATCATTCGTCGCTTGGCATCATCCAGAAGGCCATCTCTCTGCCGCACGGGATGATTCTGCTCACGGGGCCGACGGGCAGCGGCAAGACGACGACGCTCTACTCCGCTCTGACGAAGATCAACTCACCGGACAAGAACATCATGACGGTGGAGGACCCCGTGGAGTATGAGCTCGCGGGGGTCAACCAGGTGAGCGCGCGCCCCACGATCGGGCTGGACTTCGCGGCGGCTCTGCGTTCGTTCCTGAGGCAGGACCCGGACGTGATCCTCGTTGGTGAGATCCGAGACTTCGAGACCGCATCGATCGCCATCAAGGCGGCGCAGACCGGCCACCTCGTGTTCAGCACGCTCCATACGAACAACGCCACGTCGTCGGTCGACAGGCTCCTGAACATGGGAGTGGAGCCCTATCTCATCTGCACGTCGCTGAACCTGGTCATTGCCCAGCGGCTGGTCCGCAAGATCTGTACGGAATGCAAGGAGCCGTACGAGCCCGACCCGGCGCTCGTGGCACATTTCCGACGCACCCTGCCTGACGCGGGTGACGTGACGTTCTATCACGGAGCGGGGTGCGAGGAGTGCTCCGGGAGCGGCTACAAGGGGCGGCTTGCCGTCTACGAGCTCTTCCCTATCTCGCGCGAGATCAAGAACCTCGTGCTGCTGGGGGAGTTGGGAACCAAGGTCAGGGATCAGGCCATCGATGAGGGGATGCAGACCCTGCTCATCAGTGGCATGGGCAAGGTCAAGGCAGGGGTGACGACGCTGGACGAGGTTCTGAGCGTCGCCATGGAATCGGACAACGCGAGCAAGCAGCCTGGCGGTCCCTGACGGGCTGGCGGGAGACGCCCCGTTGTCGTTGCGTAGAACACGGGGTTGCACGCTCGCCGGTTTCATGGACACCGCGCTGTCAGCCATGCCACTCGTTCGTGCAGGATGCGAGGCAATCCAATGGTTGCCGGAGCCCCCCCGAGTGTCACGGGGGGGCTCCGGCTGCTCTAACCCGCTGCCAACACGCGAGTTAGCAACTATATCACCCGTTGGCATTACTGGCATGGGGTTTGCAAACTACCCTATCGGAATGGAGATACTCGTGTCGGAACCTGCCCGCTCACAAGGACTTAGGTGCAAGTGAGTCGAGGGCGCGGTGGACCGGGTCTCTCTCTAGGGTTGAGGGTCCGGGCCCGGGGTGGGCTGCCGGACACGGCCGAGTTCCCACAGGGCGGCCGAGACTGAATCGACAACGACGGGGCACACATGACCACGGACATTCGGAAGCTGCTTGAGGAAATGGTCGAGCGCAATGCTTCGGACCTCCATCTCACTGCAGGCGTTCCGCCGCAGATCAGGATCGACGGCGCGCTCGTTGCTGCGGATCGTCCGCCCCTGAGTCCCGAGGAGAGCCGCGCGCTCTCCTACGCGATGATCGACGAGAAGAAGATCGCCAGGTTCGAGGCCGACAAGGGGCTGGACACCTCGTTCAGCGTGGAGGGGCTTGGGCGCTTCAGGCTCAACGTCTACTACCAGCGAGGAAGCGTCGCCGCCGCCGTCCGGCATCTGCCCTGGGAGATCCCCACGATGGAGGAGCTCGGAGTCCCGCTGGTCATGAAGGACTTCTGCGAGAAGCTGAACGGCCTCGTGCTCGTCAGCGGACCCACCGGATCCGGCAAGTCGACGACCCTGGCCTCGATGCTCTGCTACATCAACGAGAACAAGAACGTCCACATCCTCTCGATCGAGGATCCCATCGAGTATCTGCACCGTCACAAGTTCTCGATCATCAACCAGCGGGAGATAGGACGCGACGCGCCCTCTTTCGCCTCGGCGGTTCGTCAGGTGCTTCGACAGGATCCGGACGTCATCTGCATCGGTGAGATCCGAGATCTGGAAACGGTCCGCACCGCTCTGACAATGGCGGAGACGGGCCACCTGGTGCTGACGACAGTGCACACGAGCGAGGCGCCTCAGGCTATCAGCCGTATCGTCGATATCTTTCCTCCGCACGAGCAGCAGGGCGTGCGAACGCAGATATCGCTGTCGCTCCAGGGTGTCCTGGTGCAGCAGCTGCTTCCGGACGCGAGCGGAACAGGCAGGGTTCTTGCAACTGAGGTGATGGTTGCCAACGCGGCCGTTCGCAACCTTATCCGGGAGAACAATCTCCAGCAGCTCAGGTCGGCGATCGAGACGGGCGCGAAGGATGGCATGCACAGCATGAACTCATCGCTCTTGAGGCTCGAGAGCGAGAAGCGCATCACGGCCGACAAGGCCATCGCCTGCTCGAACGACATCAAGGGAATCATGCGCGAACTCGCGAGGCCAGTGAAGGCCTAGCGCACTGACGTCACGACAGGCCAGAGGAACCTGAATATGCCAGAGTTCGTTTTCACAGCCAAGACACCGAGCGGTAAGACGGTCCAGGGGACCAGGTTCGCGGAGAGCGAGATGTCGCTCGTCTCGGGCCTGCGCAAGGAGGAGCTGGTCGTCGTGGCCGTTGCTCCGGCTCCCATCAAGGCCACCCGTACCAAGAAGGGCAAGAAGGTCAAGACGAAGGACCTTGCGATCTTCTGCCGCCAGATGGGCGCGATGCTGGGCGCGGGTCTGCCGGTGCTCGAGTCGATCCAGAGCATCGCGGACCAGTCCGACCACGTGACGATGCAGAAGGTGCTCCGGGAGATAGCGAGCGACATCGAGGCCGGCGCGACGCTCTGCGCCGCTTTCGGGAAGCACCCGAAGATCTTCTCGACGCTCTTCACCTCGATGATTCGTGCGGGAGAGGAGTCGGGCGCACTGCCGAACGTGCTTCAGCGGTTGGGAGACTACCTCGAGGCGAAGGCCGCGCTGGCGGGCAAGATCCGCTCAGCGTCGGCATACCCCGCGTTCATCGCCGGGTTCTTCTTCATGGCAGTGGCGGGGATCATGCTGTTCCTGATCCCTCAGTTCGAGAGCATCTTCGCGAGCTTCGATATGGAGCTCCCGCCTCTGACCAAGTTCCTGATGGCGACGTCCAGGTTCATCGGGCGCCATCTCGTCTACGAGATCGTGCTCGGCCTTGGTGGTGCCTACGCCTTCTGGAAGTGGCACAAGACGCCGGCCGGCAAGAGCACGGTCGACGGCTGGCTGCTCAAGGCCCCGGTCTTCGGCAAGCTCACCCTCAAGGCTGCCGTGGCGCGCTTCAGCAGCACGCTCAGCACGCTCATGGACAACGGCGTCGCGGTGGTCGCTGCACTCGAGATCGTCGGGGAGACGTCCGGCAACGCGGTGGTCAAGGCGGCCGTGGACAACGTGAGTACTGGTGTGGTCAACGGGTCCACTATCTCCGACAAACTCGCGGAGTCGCCCGTGTTTCCGAAGATGGTCATCAGCATGGTGGCCGCGGGAGAGAGCTCCGGAAACTTGCCGGAGATGCTGAACAAGATAGCCGATTTCTACACGCGGGAAGTTGACGATGCGATAAGCGGGCTGACCTCGATGATCGAGCCGATTCTCATTGTGGGACTCGGAGCGATCGTCACCGTGGTCGTGCTCGCCATCTACCTGCCGATATTCCAGATGGCGACTGGAATCGGTTAGGTGGGCAACTAGGGGCCTCAAAAGAGCAGGGAGGAGGTGAAAACAATGCTGCGCAAGAACCAGGGGGGTTTCACACTCGTTGAGCTGATGATCGTTGTCATTATCGTTGGCATCCTGGCGGCGGTGGCCATTCCGATGTATCAGGGCGCGACTGAGCGTGCTAAGGCGTCGGAGGCGGTGGCTGCACTGGGTACGATTCGCGGTGCGCTGCGAGTCTACTACGCCGAGCACGGGACGTACGCGGACGCTGCGTTTATCGACGGAGCCGCGGTGACGGTCAACAGTATTCTCGACGTCAGTGATAACGATCTGATGGGTCGCTACTTCAGCAGTGCGTGCTACTCGTTCGACGGCGCCGCTGCTGCGGCTGCCTACAGCATCGAGTGTCTCGGATCGGCAAGCGTCGCTCCGTACGCGAGCGAAGTCGCTACGATCGTGCGGTCGATCGACCACAACGGCACCATCACGAACAGCTAGTTCGTGCTAACGATCTGACCATGAGCGGGGGTGGCGCCCTCCGTGGCGCCGCCCCCGATTCGAGAGGGGGCAGGGAACGGGAAGCTGCTAAGGCGGTTTGTGATTCTGTTCGGCCAGGTGATCCGGCAGGGAACCAGTCAGTCAGTGCGGCACAGGTTTGGGGGAGCAGGAATCATGTTCGGGCGAAACCAGCAGGGCTTCACTCTGACAGAGATAATGATAGTCGTCACCATCATAGGGGTGCTGGCGACTGTCGCCATACCCATGTTTCAGATGGTGCCCCAGCGCTCCAAGTCCACCGAGGCCGTTACCGCTCTAGGGATGATTCGAAGCGCCATGCGCATCTACTACGTGGAGCACGGGACCTTTGCGAACCCATCGCTCTTCACGGACGGCGCACAGGTAACGAACGGGGGCCTCCTGGGCGTCAGCAACAACGACCTCGCGGGCCGCTACTTCAGTTCGGAGTGCTACATGTTCGACGGGGATGCGGGCGCGAATGCGTTCACGGTCAAGTGCGATGGCGGGCAGAGCACGGCCCTCTTCGCATCGGAGGTCACGACGATCGTGGTCACGATAGACGAGGGTGGAGATCTGGTCAGGGTATTCTGAGCGACCTCGGTTGGGGGCGGGCCTCACGGGGCCCGGAGAAGCAGGAGCGAGAGACAATTGCGCAAGACAGAACAGCACAGGGGGTTGGTAGGCGTCGACATAGGCTCCACTTCGGTGAAGCTGGTTGAGCTCTCCGGTTCTCCTCAAGCATTCGAACTCGAGAACATATCCGTTGTCGCCGTCCCGGACGACGCATCGTCCTCCGCGTACGGAAAGGCAATGGCGCTCGTGCTGGACGGGAAAGACCTGGTGACGAACCGCACCGCGATCTCGGTCAGTGGACGCAAGGTCGCCGTGAGAGGCATGCGATTCCCCGCATTGGGCAAGGCGGAGCTGGACGGGGCTCTCAGATACGAGGGCAGTCAGGTCATCGCGTTCGAGCTCCACGATTCCTACCTCGATCACTGTGTCATCGAGTCCGAGGGGTCGTCGCCTCTAATGGACGTGCTCTTCGTTGCCGCGCGTAAAGAGACAGTGGACGCCAAGATCGCTGTACTCGAGGCAGCCGGACTTGAGCCCAGAGTAGTAGGAGTCGACGCACTGGTGCTGCTCGACGCTCTGCTTCTGGAAGAGGAGCTGCCGGAGACGTGCGGTGTCATCGACGTGGGCGCTCTCAGCACGAGCATCGGAATCGCGCGTAAGGGAACTGTCCCATTCGTTCGCGACATTGAGATCGGTGGCAACAACTACACGCAGGCTATCGCAAACGCGCTATCCGTGTCGTTGGAAGACGCCGAGAAGGCGAAGATCATGGAGCCCGAGCGTGAGCTGGCTTGCGCACGGGCAATCGAGCATGTGACACGGCAGTTGGTCGGCGAGCTCTCCCGCTCGCTCATGTACTATCAGTCGAGGCCGAACAGCACGCAGGTCGACGCGCTCTTCATGTGTGGGGGCGCATCGATCGTACCCGGGCTCGGTGATGCGATCTCCGAGATGGCCGGTCTTCAGGTCGTCAGCTGGAGCCCGTTGGATAGGGTTCATGTGGACGACACGCGATTCGATGCGGAGGCCGTTAAGAAGCTCGCCCCGATCTCATCGCTCGCGGCGGCACTGGCAATGAAAAAGGACCCAAACTAGCAAGTGTATGACATCAACTTCATAAGCCAGCGGATAGTCCCCGAGAGCAGGAAGAAGATCATCACGGCCATCGTGGCGTTCTCCGCACTCTCGTTGGGTCTGACTCTCGCGAGCATCGGCGCTACTTCGGTCTCCGATCTCCAGACGGCCGACGTCTATGCGGCCGAGGTCATCAAGCTCCGAGAGCATTTCATCATCCAGTATCCGGGCATTCCCAGCGAGGACGAGCTCGAGACGATCATAGGGAGGACGGAGCCCCATCTGAAGGACATCGGGAAGATCGTGGATACTCGCGTCCGCTTCGCGCCGATATGGGAGAGCATCGCCAGGGCGGTGCCCGACGGTGTGTGGCTCACACGAGTTAGCGTTGTGGACCCCAGGGGTTCTGCAGAGGAAGGCAAAAGCAAGTCCCGCTCCTTCAGGGGCATCATAATGGAGGGTGTGGCTCTGGCAGGTCGAGGTCCCGAGGGTGACGAGGCGATCAGTACGTTCGTCGGGAACCTGAAGGACGACGAGGAGCTCCAGAGCATCATTCAGGACGTTGACTCCCTGGGAACCGGCCTCGAGCAGATACGTGGTACCAGCGTCGTGGGATTCGAGATAACCTGCCCATTCTGATCGGTGCTCACGTCAGGGCGAGCGGACGACCGGGTGGCGTGGCAAAGCAGGAGAGAACGTGAAGATCTCAGGTGGCAGCGAGGACAGACGGGACGACGAGAGAACCGGACGACCGGAGGACGGCCTCCTGGTTCAGGCCGATGGTGTATCTGACTCTCCGTCCGGCGCCACGGAGTCTGAGGGGCAGCCGGGAGGCTCGCTCGGGGCCTCCGGAGAGGCACCCGACGCACCCGTGGATGCCGTGGACGTTGAGGGCGCCACGGGCGCGGAAGACGGCACCGCCGTGGATGCCGATGAGGTGGCGGTCGGCGAAAGTGAAGTCGAAGAGCCGCCGGTCGGTAGGAAGGCGTCGAAGATTCGCAGCCTCGCGCTGCTGAAGATCGACTCCGATCGGCTTCGGGTCTCCTGGCGGGGTAACACGCTGGGCAAGACAGCTATTCTTGTCGTGTGCGTCTACGCACTCGCCGTCGGTACCGCCTACTTCCTCCTCGTGCAGCCCATGAGCACGCGTCTGCACATGGTGCAGGAGCAGAAGAACCTGCTTCACGACTACGTGGTGATACAGGAGGCCGGCGCGGCCATCAACTCGTTCAAGGACGGCCTGATGACCGGCGACCAGCGGTTGACCGTCATGTCCGAGGTCGGGCTGATGGCCGAAGGGTCTGGCGTGAAGATAGTTGGAGACCCCGATCTGCTGCTCGCTCGCGATGTCCGCGGGCATTTCGTGGAGTACCCCCTGCGACTTCGAATCAGGGGCACCTTCCACGAGATAGGTGAGTTCCTGTCTCTGCTCGAGGGGTCGCCGAGGTTCACGCTGATCGAGGAGGTCGAGATCAGATCTGATGCGGACAGCAGAGAGCGTGACAGCGAGGCCACGGTGCTCCTCACACTCGCGGCATGGGAGGGATAGGGTTTGGACCTGAAACTGTCGCCGCAGATAGCCGGCTTCACGGCCAAGCTCCGGGGCAAGGGGAAGCCCATCGCGGCTACCATGTCCGCCGTCATAGCGATGACGGCAGCGGTCATCACCTTCATGTCAGGAAGCGCCGGAGTTGACGAACTCGCCGCCGCGGACAACGTGAATTGGAGCGGTCCCGTAGGAGTACTAGATGCTGATTACGCGCACCTCGTGATGGTCGGCAAGATAAGCGGGGCGAACGAGCAGGATGAGTACGACGCCGGGGACGTCAGGGACCCGATGGTCGCGCCCGCCGGAGCGCTCAAGAGCAGGACACAGCCGAAGACCGAGGGCGCGCCCAAGGCAGTTACCACACTTCCCAGCATGTGGCTTTCCGGGATCATCTGGGACCCCCAGAACCCCGTTGTGATGATAGATGGGCTGGATCTCCACGTCGGCGATCGAATCAAGGGAGCAAGGGTCGTGGAGATCAGAATGGACAGCGTCGTGCTGTCGTTTGCGTCGAAGGAATACGTGCTGACCGTCGACTAGGAGGTTTGACATGATGGTCCGGGAATCGACACACAAGGCGTACCGCTTCTTGACGATCATAGCAGTGGTCGCCGCCCTGCTGATTGTCACGTGTTCGGCCGCGTGGTCACAGAGTGGGACGACGAGCGCGGCGTCGGAGCGGGGGGCGAGGCTCTCACTGAACCTGACGAGCGTGACGTTGGGCAGCGTGCTCAAGGTCATGACGCAGAAGACCGGTATCAACTTCCTCATTGGAAGCGACCTGACCGGGAAGACGATCAACGTCTATCTTGAGGACGTCCTCGTCGAGGACGCCCTGGCGGCGATCATGAAGGCCAACGGCCTGTGGTACACACGCCAGAAGGGCACGAACATCTACGTCATCATGGAATCGCCCGACGGCCCGCCTGTTGCAACGACGACCGAGGTCTTTCACACCGACTACGCCGACGCCATCATGCTGAAACCCACGATCGAGGCCGTGCTGACCGAGGTCGGAGGCGTTGTCGTGGACCAGCGGACCAACGCGATCGTCGTGTCCGACATCCCCGAGAACATGTCGACGATCGAGTCGATCGTGCGGGAGCTCGACAACCCCACGGGACAGGTTCTCATCGAGGCGCAGATCGTTGAGGTGGCCGACGAGGCCAATCTCGACCTGGGCGTCGAGTGGGGCTACAACGACTACAACTCCGAAGACGGTTCGTCGTACGGCGGCGGGTTCAATTACGTCCATCAGTGGGAGCACGAGCGGGTGAGGAACGACGAGACCGGCCTGTTCGAGACCGTCTCGACCCTGGTCGAGGACAAGACGATGGAGGGTCTGCTGGACCTCAGCTTCGGCAAGTGGAACTCCTTCATCGACGGATTCCAGGACATCAGCGCGCGTATCAGAGCGATGGAGCGTGACGGAGTTGCCAAGGTGCTTGCCACGCCGCAGATTCTGACCATTGACAACCAGGAAGCGCTTATCGCCATCACGTCGCACATCGCGATGGCCAAGAAGACGACCGTCTCGGCCGACGGGGTAATGACCATCGAGCCCATCTACGGCGACGTGGGCGTCACGCTCCAGGTGACTCCTCACATCAACAACGACAATTTCGTTACCATGACCATCGAGCCTGAGGTAAGCTCGGCATCGCGGTCGGCGTACTTCCCGGATGAGGCCGTGGACACGAGAAAGAGGACGGCCACGACGACGGTGATGGCGCGGGACGGGGAGACGATCGTCATTGGCGGTCTCCTCAGGAAAGACGTCAACGAGACTCACTTCAAGGTACCGCTCCTCGGTGACATCCCGCTGCTCGGGCGGCTCTTCCGCAAGAGCGTCGAGAGCGAGGTGGACTCAGAGGTTATCGTGTTCATCACTCCGAGAATCCTCGGCCCCGAGGCGCTCAAACGAATCAGCGAGCGCAAGACGGCGAGGCTCGCGGAGATAATGGGGGAGAAGTAGTTGACGGAAGCGACCCTGTTGGCGGCTCTGTTCATCGTTGGGTCAATACTAGGGAGTTTCTTCAACGTAGTCATATATCGGGTGCCGCGCGGCGAATCGGTTGTCAGGCCTCCATCGGCCTGTCCCGCCTGCGGCACCCGCCTTCGTGCGCGGGACAACATCCCCGTGCTGGGTTACCTGCTGTTGCGGGGGAAGTGCAGATACTGCGCGGCGTCCATCTCTCCACGGTACCCGATCGTCGAGGTCCTGTCAGGTGTCCTGCCCGTGCTTCTGTTCATGCGATTCGGTCTGACTGTTCCCTTCTTCATCTACTGGTTGCTCTCCTGTGTGCTCCTTGTGCTCTCTTTCATCGACCTGGACCTCCGCATCATCCCTGACAGGGTGACTCTGCCCGGCATCGTGGTCGGGATCATTGTCGCTCCGCTAGTCGGACTCGTCGGATTCTGGGGTTCGCTCATCGGCGTCGTGGTCGGTGGCGGCACGCTCTATCTAATAGGCGTTCTGGGTGAGCTGTTCCTGAAGAAGGAGAGCATGGGTGGGGGAGACGTCAAGCTCGCCGCCATGCTCGGCGCGTTCATGGGCTGGAAGTTGGTTCTGATCGCGCTCTTCGTCGCCTTCTTTGTCGGGGCGGTCGTCGGTGTGATAGTGATGGCGCGCAAGCCGAAGGACTGGGACAGCAGCCTGCCGTTCGGGCCATTCATCGCTATCGGCGCCGTGCTGGCGCTGCTCTGGGGTGAGTCGGCGCTGGTGTGG
>JAUWCJ010000005.1 GCA_030609365.1 Candidatus Eiseniibacteriota bacterium
GATGACCAGTCTGTCGTCCCAGCTGTTGCCGTAACCACCGTCGGTATCATAGTCGAAGTTACCGCACCACCAGGAGTACGTGCCTTCATAGGCCATGTACGTGTCCTGGTGGAAGTGCGGGGCCGCGCCGGCGCTGAAGTCCGTGCTGGACCAACCGCTGACGTCGCCTTCCATGTCATCAAACCAGAACAGCTCGTTCGTGCGGCTTGGGCTCTGGAGCTCATGCGTCGGCGTAGCGACGGTGAGCTTCGCAGTGGCCATGCCCGCGAACAGCGCCATAATGGCCAGAACGATAAACAGCTTCTTCATTCCTGTCCTCCCTCTGAGAGGTCCACCACAATCACTTAACTACCTGCAGGTTGCCCGGGTTCCGCGTAGTCCGCGGTCCCGTTGCCGACGCAGCCCTCGCTGGGCACTGAGACTACCCGTCCACGCTGGCCGCATCGCTTTGCCACATAGGCACCCCTCCCCTGGGTTGCTCGCAGATAGCCCGCGGCGAGTCGTTCACCGCCTCCAATCACTCAACCGGGAAGGCCACCCGGCCTTCCCAACCACAGAGCAAGCATACTACTATCCCGGGTGTTTGTCAAGATATAGCCCGCCCCCTGTACTCCCTCGCAACTTCCCTGAACTCCGGCGGTTGCGACTCGCGGTGGCCCTCTGTGCACCGCCCGAGCACCATTCAGCGTAATCCCGTAACACCTCTCTGGTCACGCAATTAGCCCGCCGCAATGAATTCTGGCCACCCGTCAACACTTGCTTAAACGAGGTGAGGAACGCTCGTCGCAGCTCCCCACAAACACATGGGGGTACCCCATGCTCCCGCACGGGGTACCCCCGACAACTGACCTGTCACCCAATCGTTCTTCGTCACTTAAGCATGATCATCTCGCGCGATGTCGTGAAGCCGGGTGCGGCGATGCGGTAGAAGTAGACACCGCTCGCGCACTGCTCCCCGGATTCAGCTCTGCCGTCCCAGACAACGTACCCGGCGGCACCCGCCTCGACGTCCGTGTCGAGCAGCGTCATCAGAAGTCTTGATCTCATCACTAGTTCCCCCTGTGATGTGTTGAGTAATCCTACTCATGCATTGGTGCTTCAGGCTGTTGGTCTCTTCCTCGCCGGGGGGCCACTCATCTCTCTGGAGTGTTCGCGGCCCGGGGAAGTGACATGCGGCCTCAAGACGAGCGGCCAAGCACGGACTCCGGGGTTGTGCGCACGAAGGTACTCACGTTGTTTCCCGACTCATCTTAGTCAGACACGATTCGTGCGGAAAAGTTGAACGGCAGGGGGTTCCGGACGCACTCGCGTGGAGCGCGCGGGCTCGACGCCAGCGACGGCGAGCTACGAGTGGGGTAGCGGCAACGTCCACGCGGCGCGGCGGAGAGGTACGAAGAGAGGGGGACCCTGGCGGGCCCCCCTCTCACACAACCTTACATACAACCGGACGATCAGGCTCTACTTCAGCATGATCATCTTACGGGACTCCGAGAAGCCCGCGGCGTTGATGCGGTAGAAGTAGACGCCACTCGCGCATCTCTCTCCACCGTCGTTCGCGCCGTTCCAGACAACGAAGCCCTGGGCACCGGCGTCAACCTCGGTGTCCAGAAGCGTGCGGACGACCTTACCAGCGACGTTGTAGACCTCTATCGTCACCGGACCGGCTTCCTTCACGCTGTAGGCGATCTTCGTGACCGGGTTGAACGGGTTCGGATACGCGTGCGACAGCTCGTTCTTCCTGCCGTCCTCGACACCCGTACCAGGACCGGACGGAGTCTGACTGAAGTAGGCCATGATGTTGCCCATCATGTCGACTCTGTCCTCAATGCCGGCGTGGAAGTACCCTTCGGGCGTGTAGTTGCCAGCACCAGCGCCTACGATGCCGTCAGCGACGTACTCCAGACCGAACCCGAGGCTGACCGTATTGTAGCCCAGAGTCTGGTGTGTGTACGCGGTGCCTGCACCGAACGTCGAGCCAACCATGTCCTCGTACTGCAGAGCCGCCTCGGCGCCCGGGATGCCGGCGTCGGGGTCGATGACATCGTAGTAATGAAGCTGCGGACACGCACCTCGCAGAATAGCCTGGCCATCGTCATGGCTCATGAACGTTGCGCCACCAGGAACATCCTTGATACCAGGCACGCTGTCCACCGTCACGATACCGACCGCATTCGCGATGTAGTCGGATGCGAGCCAGACGTCGAAGAAGCTCAGGGTCTCGATGCCCGTCTGCATCAGCTCCTTGCTCCAGTCATTACCGGTGATAAGAAGGTTCCTGTCCTTCCCCCCTCCGGCCTGGTTCAGCCACGCGATCAGGTTGGCCTGATCCGGCTTCTTGATCGTGTAGGAGTCGAACTCGTTCGTGAACCAGATCTGCGTATCGTAGTACTTGTAGCCGGAGCTGTCCGGACCGTTGGACTGGTCCGTGCTGCCCGACGGAACCTCCACGTCGAACGTCTCCCACTCGTACCCGAGGATGCCGAGCATCTCGCGGTAGTAGTACTCCGAGGTGTGGCGGTAGTTGCGCTCCGCGCCAGGCGTCCGACGACCGTGCTTGTCAACCAGGAGCAGGCCCTGATCGCCGATGCTCGCGCTGATCGGAAGAATGGAGAACTCGATGTAGCCCTCCGGCGCGCTGCCGGGATAGGTCGCCGTGTTACCGACGCCGTCCTCCGCCTCGTAGTAGTAGTGGATCTCGGAGCCCACGACCATCTCAACACTGGGCGGCGGAACGGTCCAGTCGTTGCCGATCGGATCCTGGCGTCGGCAGACATAGCTGGTCTGGGTGAGGCCGTTGTCGGCGATCAGTGTCAGTGCGACGATATCGTCGTCGTCCTTGACGTTGATCACTGCCGAATCGGGCTGCCCGGCCGCCAGTTCGTTCGGGAATACGTCGAAGAACCTGGTCCAGACGCTGTAGTTCCATGTGGTTCCCGCGTCACCCGAAGGGACACCGACCCTCTGGCGGTTGACGAAGATGCCGGCCATGTGCGGCTCCTCCGCTGGATCGTCATTCTGGAGCTCCCACCGGATCGCCAGCCAGGCGTTGCCGGCGAAGGCATCCCAGTCATCGGTCCAGACGCCCCAGAACGGACCACCATACCACCAGCCGGGGCTCTCATCAGCAAAGCCGGCGGGGTCGGTCACGCACGCATACAGGTCGTTCGAAGCCAGCGACAGGTTGAAGATGTCGTTCGTCGGCCTCGGCAGATCGACCCACTGGTCCCACTGACCGACGAGCTTGGCTGCACCACTGACATCGATTGGCGGGCTGACGAGCCATGCATACTCACCGTCCAGCATCTGACTCGTGAACGGGTCGACCGCGGCATACATCCAGCTGCCGACGGGTCTGTCGTCGCACGTGAAGTCGCGTCCCGTAACGAAGTCGATGCCGAACTGACCGCGCCAGAACGTCAAGCCTGTCTGGCCGGCAGCTGCGACGTCATCGTGCACCCAACCGTTGTCGCCGCCCTCGGCGTCATCGGTGAAGATTGGCACGCCGTCGTCGTAAAGCGTGATGTTGTCCAGCTGCCACGCACCGTCGAGAACGGGGTGGCCGTTCGGGTTGTCGTACTCGTCCTGAGATGAGTACGCGCCGTCAGACTCGAACCGGAACCTCAGGTCGAAGTTCACACCCATGGCCTCGGTCGTGATGTCCAGAACCACGTGCCCGCCGCCAGCCGGATGCCCGCTGTTCCAGTCCTGAGAGATGCCGGGCGTACCCGCAAAACCGGGGTTGGTAACAGAGTTCACCGTGTACCACGTGTCGGCGGTCGCGGAGGAACGGATATCGACGTAACCGTAGTCGTAGTCCTTCTCCATCGCGAAACGCTGGTCGTACTCGAATGTCAGAGTTCCCGTGAGACCGTTGGCCTCCGTGAAGTTCCGCTCGAGAATCTGCATCCAGTCGTTCGCGTAGCCCCGAGCCTGCCGCCAGCACTCATTGGACGTGCCACACCACCAGGTGCTGGCGCCCAGATGCGTGTAACCGTTGATGCGGATCGTGTCGTGATGCCAGTAGTTTACACTGGCGAGCGTTCCGCTGCGGTCCCACGCTGTCCATCCGGCGTTGTCTCCCACCTCATCTTCGAAGTTAGCATCGAAGATCCACAGGGTCTCCAGTCTCGTGCCCTCGAGCTGCGTGCCGCTGGGCGACATGCCGGGCGAAGGAACTCGGCTGACGAGATCCGTCCCGATGCCAACAGCAAGGGCACCGGTGGTAAGCGCCAACACCGTCCCGATTGCCACAGCAATCAGAAATGTGTTCTTCATTCGCTCAATCCCCCCTCATAACAGAAGGCAATTCTATCGAACTTCCACCGTCTGTGCTTTTCACTCCCCGACCACGCGCGAAGCGTGCAGGCGACCCCGCCGGCGCGCTGGCCGGAGTGATCGTTTTTGAGTGATCAGCTTTATCGAAGCAACACGCAATCCCAAGTGCAGTGAACATCATCGAATCAGCAACGCGCAAACGGTACAAAAACACCCGTTCACAAGATCTTCAATCTTGCACGGGCACGTGAACTGAAGGCCCGCCAGCACCTTCGCTATTTCCCGACTCGTTGAAGAGTATACCAATTGGCAGGTCCCGTGTCAACGTCTATCACGGGGAGAGAGAAGTGCCCCTGCTAAGGGCCATTCGGTGACTCCAGGTCTCTCAGGAGCGCTTCCAGCGCCGCAACGCGCGCTCCGCCGAGAGCCAGATGGCGACGGTAGTGGAATGCTCCGAGATTCGGATTTCCACCATAGAAATAGTGTGTGAGAGCGAGATTTAGGTGCGCCGGTGCAAAGTCGGGATGGATTCTGAGCTCGGCGTCGTACTCAAGAAGAGCTTCGTCGTGGCGGCCGGCCTCGTTCAGGAAGACTCCGTACATGTAGTGACCGCCGTCAAGAACCGGCTCAAGACGTAACGCCTCCGCCATGAGTTCCAACGCCTCTTCCAGGAGACCCATGTCGCGCTTGAGGAGCGCCTCCCGCCTGAAAGGCTCTCCCGAATAGGGAGCGAGCCGCGCCGCCTCCTCAAGAATATCGACGGCTTCGACGACGCGCCCGGCCTTCGCGAGCGTATCAGCCCGCGCGAAGGCAGTGATCACGTCAGGCGGGATCTCGCGGATCGGCGAGCCTGCCAGAAGCCCCAGATAGAACTCGATCTCGGCCCTCTCCTCGCCTGCCGTGTCCCATTTCAGAGCCTCTCTGAGCCATTCCCCCGCTTCATCCGAGCTCTCGCTCCTGTACAGGATGATCCCGCGCTCCTTAAGAGCGGTCGCGTTCCTTCCGTCTTCCACCAGGACCGTATCCACATGCGCCAGAGCGCGGTCGTAGTCCCCGGACCGTTCGAGCAGCATGGCAAGATTGATTCGCGCGGACGCATAGCCAGGATCCAGCCTGAGTGCCTTCCTGAACGCCGCCATCGCCTCATCCGTGCGTCCGGCTTCCGTCAGCACGGCACCCAGATTCAGGTAGTTCTTGGGATAGTCAGGATCCAGTCTGATTGCCGTCTCGTACTCGGCGACGGCCTCCTCCGTCATGCCGCGCTCGGCGTAGATGATCCCCAACCTGAAGTGCGGCTGCGCGTACCCGGACTCACGGTCGACATCGTAGTGGTTCGCATTGACGACGTAGAGGAGAACCCCGAGCACAACGAGCGGCACGGCGAGTGAGACGAACTCGCGCGCCCGAGCTCGGCGGGCGATCTCCACCACGGCATAGGAAGCCAGCACGGCCAGGACGGGCACGACCGGCAGTCTGTACCTAGCCACCACGAAGAACCCCACGATAGACAGCAGATACACCGAGCAGTACAAGGCCAGCAGCCTGGGTCGCCTGCGGCGGAAGGTAAGGGCCAGCCCCACCAGTCCAAGAGGAGCGATGATGGCAAACCCCGGGAGAGGCAGCGCCAGGAGCGCCGAGTACCGCTTCTGGAAGTAGTAGTTCTCCAGCTGCGGCAGCTCGTAGGAACTCATGACGAACGCGAGCTTCCGGACCATAAGCTTCGCCCACTCTCCGGGGCGCGCCTTGATATCCGCCCAGCCGCGGTCGTACCAGTACCCAGAGACCTCCGATGGCTCAAGCTCGCGTCCGAGCGCGCGCTCGGCGATCGCACTTCCGTCGGGGTCACTGACGATATCCAGCCCCTCCGGTCTCACGTAGCCGCCGGTCGCGCTCTCACTGTTGCCGATGAAGAAGTTCAGGCCACCGTTCGAGGTGATCAGGATGAAATCCCGCTCCACAACGTAGTTCCGGAGTGTCACCGGACCGACGACGAGAGCTATGCCGAGGACGACCAGCGCCGCCCTGCGAAGCGCCACGGAGCGCGCGGCCGACGGCACGTCGCCGCGGGGGCGCGCGCGTTCGGAGAGCCCTATCCAGAGGACGGCCGCGGCCGCAGGCAGAAGCGCGGCGGCCCTTCCGATGGTCGCGAGACCCAGGACGGCACCGGCGGCCAGGTAGTGAACGGGCTTCCCGGACGCGTCCGCCCGCAGTATCAGGTACAGGGCGAGAACGTTCAGGAAGACGAGAAGTGGTGTGAGCAGCACGGAACAGTCGTAGAAGATCAGCGCGCCGTAGCTGGCGGTGAGCAGGCCGGCGAGCAGGCCGACTCTTCTGTTGAAGACGTCGCGTCCAAGGAGGTAGACGAGCGACGCGGTCGCGGCCCCGAGACCCGCCTGGATCATACGCACCAGGAAGAGGTCCCTGCCGAACAGCCTGTACACGGCCGCGAGGAAATACGAGTAGAGCGGGGTCATGAAGAACGCGCCTCGCTCGGCGGTTCCTCCGGCAATATCCCTCGCCCATTGGTCGTAGAACTTCGCATCCAGGCCCAGCGTCTGGAAGAAGGGTGTGTATCTCACCTGGAAGGTGTAGACGACCCTGAGAAGGAAGGCGACGGCGAATATCACCGCCGGCCAGAACCACGGTCTGTCCGTCAGACCGCGTA
The DNA here is from genome assembly GCA_030609365.1 of Candidatus Eiseniibacteriota bacterium. Taxonomy (GTDB): domain Bacteria; phylum Joyebacterota; class Joyebacteria; order Joyebacterales; family Joyebacteraceae; genus JALGZG01. Next base: position 6,941 of record JAUWCJ010000005.1, read on the forward strand.
TACCCTTCCGGACCTCAGGCACGTTTGCTCCCGTGCCGGCCGGCCCGGATGCGCCGACGGCACGCGAACTTCCTCGTGTGCGCTGCGGGCGGCGGTTGGATTTCCTAGGCTTTCGAGTCATGCACTGAGTCCTGGGAGCTTGTGGAATAACCGCGTGCGGCCCGGCTCGGGTGCGGGCTAGTCGATGTACCCGAGCGACCTGAGCATCTCCTTGATCTCCTCATCGACGGGTGACTCGATGGGAGTGAGATCTCCGTCAGGCCCATCCCCCACCTCGTAGGTGTCTATGTAGACGACCGGGTACCTCTCGAGGAAGGTGCTGCTCATGACCTCCGTCAGGGGTCTGCCATCCATGTCCCTGGCCACCGGCAGGCCGGCCAGTGCAAGCACCGTCGGAGTAACGTCGAGAACGCTCGCGCCGGCTATGCTCCCGCCGCGCTTGATGCCCGGACCGCTGACGAAGATGATCCCGTCCTCTCTGTGCATCTCGATGCCGACCGCTACGTCGCCCTCGAAGCCGCGGTAGCCCCTGTGGCCGGCGAACCCGTGGTCCGAGAGAAGAACCACGTACGTGTCGTCGCCGACCAGCTTGACCACCTCACCGAGAAGCGAATCCGCGAGCGCGTAGTAGCGCTCAACCACGGGAGAGAACGTCTCGATGGCCTCCGCGGACAGCTCCTTCTTCCACGACTCCGGCTCCATGAATCGCCAGAAAAAGTGACTGGTTATGTCGCTGCCCCTGAAATAGACGGCACTGAAATCCGCGGGTCTGGTCTCGAAGAAGTGCCGCGCGAGAGTCAGCGACGTCATGTCGGCCGCGTAGAACTTCGCCAGACTGGAGGTCCTGACCTTTTCCTCCTGCCTGGCACGATCCACCGATGTGTCGATGAACGATTCGATGATGGAGTCACCGACGTCCTCTTCATGGTAGACGTTGTCCGCGACCTCCGACCAGAGACTCCTTGGGTAGATGCCCTCGCTGAGCCAGTCGTCGGTTTGGTTCGGCGCCCGTGCCTCACGTTTCGCCGACAGAGCGAGTGTGACGTGTGACGAGATCAGATATCCGTTCACGACGTCGGCAGGATATGTCACGAGCCAACCGATGACGGCAACGCAGCGCTCCGCGGCGGACAGGATCTGCCAGATGGCCTTGACCTTGCGCATGTTGCTGGTGGTCGGCGAGGCATCGGCCGGATCGGGCATATTCACAACGAACCCGCTGATGCCGTGCTTCTCCTCGGTCTTGCCCGTGGCGATACAGGTCCAGATCGTGGGCGACACGAACGGTCTTATCGAGTGAAGGATACCCGATGATCCCTCGCTTCTCATGCGCGCCACGTTCGGCATGCGCCCCTCGTCAGCGAGCCGGTTGACTCGGGACCAGTCGAGGCCGTCTATCCCGACGATCAGGATCCTGGAGGGGGCCGCAGGGATCGGAACGTCGTCAGCCGGAGCGGGCCTTCGCACGTAGAACACGACGGCCACGGCGACGACACCCAGGACAACTGCCAGTATCGCGATGGTTCTTCGCACGTGTACTTTCCTCCAGTGAGTCGCGGGCGGGTCCACCACCCCTAGCGGGCGATGACCTCCATGTGCGCCTTTCCATCAAGCTCTCCGGGAATCTCTACGCCGGCCGCGGCCAGGATGGTCGGCGCGACATCTATGAGACGACCGTGCTGAGCGGTCGCGCCCGCCGCCACCCTCGGGCCCGAGACGATCCACATTCCCTCTTCGCTGTGCATGTTGGTGCCTATCCTGGGTTTTCCGGCGGCGTCCAGGGATATGCCAGCGTAGCCGTGGTCAGTGATGACGACCACCGTGCCGGCATCGCCGGTGAGCTTGACCAGCTCGCCAACCAGCTCATCGACGTGGTCGTAGTAGCGCTCCACCGTCCCTCCGAGGGCCTCTATCTGACGCTGGAGCAGGCGGCGCTCATTCTCGCCTACCTCCAGATGTTCGATGGCCTCCGTCTCCATGTAGTGCCAGAAGCGTTGGCTGGCTACGTCCGTGCCGGAGAGACACACGAAGAGATCCCGCACGTCCCCATGGGCCGCCAGCGCGTTTGCCAGATCTACCACAGACCTGTCGGCCGCGTATGCGGTGGCCAGCGCGACGTAGTTCTGGCCGACCAGGGACTCGAGGCCCATCGTCGAGTCTATATCGACGAACCTCGAGAGATCGCGACGGGCGAAGTCCGTCGGGTCGAGCACCAGGGGGTTGAGCCGCTCGTACCACGAGACGGGATGAACGGCATCCGTGTGTGCTCCCCCGTGCTTCCGCTCGAGAATGTAGGTCGAGTACGGCCCCACCATGAAGCCGTCGATCTCCTCGACCGGCCATGTTCCGGGCCAGCCGAGAACGCCGCTCTTCTCACCGGCGTCAGCGAGGAAGGTCCAGAGGGTACCCACCGTGCGCGATCGAGGCACGAGCGGAGCGTCCACCATCTCGCCCCTGCGCGACAACTTCTGGGCGCCGACGCCCTGATTCTCCGGGAGCATTCCTGTCACCAGAGAGGTCCAGACGATTCTCGCGTCCACGTTTCGGCCAAGCGTCGCGTAGCTGCCGGTCGCACCGCCGGCAATGAGCCGCGCCAGATTCGGCAGTCGTCCATCGGCCGTCAGCCTCTCGACCATCGAGGCTTCGAGACCCTGGATCCCGATCACCACGAGAGACAGCTCACCCGCCTCCGGAGGGATGATGGCGACGGGCTCCTCCTCGCCTCCCGTCATCTTGAGCACGGCGATGATGGCCGTGGCAACGAGAACAACAACGACAAGCGCGATCAGGATCTTCTCGACTCTCATGCGTTCTCCTTCACAAACCTCTTGCGTTTTCCTTCACAAACCTCTTGCGTTCTCCTTCACGAACCTCTCTGGGGAGCTCGGGACGACGCTACTCAATGTAGCCCAGAGCCCGCAGGCGCTCACGCACTTCATCGTCTATTGGAGACTCGATGGGCTCACGGTCGGCTGCGTCCGTGGCCTCCCGCTCCGGCTCGTAGGTCTCGATGGTCCGGACAGGGTGAGCCCTCAGAAAATTCGGATCGATCGCCTCCGTCAACACGCTTCCGTCCATGTCTTCCGCCACGGGAAATCCACAGAGAGCGAGGATCGTCGGCGTGATGTCGAGCACGCTCGCGTCCACCAGCTCCTGCCCCTCGGCGATGTCCTTGCCCCAGAACGCGACGACGCCCGTGGGATCGTGCATGGCTATTCCCCAACGGTAGTAGTCGCCGGTGGGCTTGGGTCCGGAGTGCCCGTGGTCGGACGTCAGGATCACGGTGGTGTTCTCGTCGGTCATCTCGATGAAGCCGGCGAGAACCACGTCCATCTCCTCGTAGTAGCGGGCGATCACGTCTCCGAACATCGCCTCCTCCTGACGGGAGATGGGAGGACCGGACTCCGGCATCATGTCTACCCAGTAGAGATGGCACACGCCGTCAATCCCCTTGAGGTAGACGGCGTAGAAGTCGACCGGCATCTGGTCCGCCATGTGGAGCGCCACGGAACGGCTGGTCTCATCCGTCGCGATACAGGTCTTGAGCGAATCGAACCTCTTTCGAAGGACCTCGTCCTCCGGCACGGCTCCGTTGATGAGCGCGGATGCCCGCTCGTCGGGGACCTCCTTATCGAGAACCCTGAGGCCCTCTATGTCCGCGGCGAGCGCGGGCGGGAAGGTCAGTCGCCCTTCCTCACCGCCCTGCTCGGGCGACCATCCGTAGTTGAAGTAGTCCGTCACGAGGTAGCCGTTCACAGGCTCGGCCGGCCAGGTCGCGAGCCAACCTACTATCCCGACGCTCCAGCCCGCGTCCCCGAGAATGTCCCAGACGGCCTCGACCAATCGCACGTTGGACGTCACCGGCACGGGCTGCCCGCCCGCCGCCGGCTTCTTCGCGAAGCCCATGATGCCGTGCTTCTCCGGGAGCTTCCCGGTGGCGATACTGGTCCAGATGACAGGCGACTCCAGGATGTCGAGGGAACGAAGCTCACCCCACGTGCCCTCGGACATGACCCTGGCGAAGGTCGGCAGCCGGCCCTGTTCCAGCAGCGGGCCCATGATGTCCCACTCCATGCCGTCGATGCCGATGAGCATTATCTTCCTCTCGACGGGCTCGACCGATGGCGGCGCGCATGAGGTCGCGACCAGAGCCGCGGCACAAAAGAGGGCAGTGACAAGGGACCTTTTCATCGTCCGTTCTTCCTCCTCGCGGGCCAGAAGGCTCCTCGCCCGCCGCTGTGACGCTCCGTCGTCGCGACGCTACTCGGTGTGCTCGTAGGTTGCCACGCGTCTCACGGAATGGCTCCGCAGGAAGGCGGGCTCGAAGGCGTTCTCGATGACGGAGCCGTCCATGTCGTCGCCGACAGGCAGTCCACAGAGTGCGAGGATCGTGGGCGTTACGTCACGGACACTCCGCTCCTCGATCCGGACGCCGTCCCTGAACGCGTCGCCCGACATGACGAGGATACCTATGGGGCCATGATCATTGATCCCTCCGGGCAGCTGCCCGGGCTTCGGCCCCTCGAACCCGTGGTCGGAGCACACGATCACCGTGCCGTCGCCGAACTCGTCTACGAGGACGCCGAGCATCTCGTCCGCGTACTCGTAGTAGCGCGCTACCGTGCCGCCGAACACGCGGGACTCAGTCTGCGATACCGGGAAGCCCACTTCACCGGGGTGCGCGGCGGCCCAGAACTTGTGGCTCGCCGTGTCGACGCCCCGAAGGTACACGATGGACACGTCGGTCGGCCGGTTCCGCATCAGGTGGCGCATGACCGAGAGAAACGTCCGGTCACCGGCCAGGATACCGCTCAGGGCGTTCGCGCGCTGTTCGAGCTCGCTTATCCCCCGCATCTCCAGGAACATCTGCTCGACCGGAAGCTGCTGAGTCTCGGCCGTGGTCATGGCCGCATCAAGGTCTATGAACCAGTCCAGGTCTTCATCGGTGATGCCCTCGCTGACGACGCGCAGCGGCTCGACCTCGTCCCGGAGATCATCGGGATACGTCAGATGCTCGGGCAACGGACGGTCGGGCCGGGGAGGGTATCGGAAGTAGTCAGTGATCATGTACCCGTTCACGGGTTCCGCCGGCCAGCTGACCAGCCACCCGACGACGGTCACAGTCATGCCGCGTTCACCGATGATGTCCCAGAAGGTACGGGCCGTCCGAACGTTACTTGTCAGGATCTTCTTGGTCTGCGGGTCCATGAAATCGGTGATGCCGTGCTTCTCCGGAAGCTTCCCGGTCGCTATCGTCGCCCAGATGGTCGGGGACTTCTGCTTCGGCTCGAGCGAGTGGAGGTCACACGACACACCGGACTCAACGAGGACGGTCAGGTTCGGGAGCTTCCCCTCCTCCATGAGCGGCTCGATGACGTCCCAGTCGGCCGAGTCGATCCCGACCATGAGGATTCGTCCGCCGGCAGCCGGTCCGCGCTCGCTGCAGCCGGCAACGACTCCGGCGATGAGAGCGGTCGCGAGCACGGCCGTGAACAATCGAACGTGTCTTCGATGCAGATTCATGTGTCGTTCCTATTCAATGTAGCCCAGCGAACGCAACTCTTCCCTGATCGCGTCATCAAGAGCCGATTCGATGGGCTCCTCGGACTGCTCGGGCGGCTCGTCCCTCTCGTACGTGTCGACGTATGTGACGGGATGGTCGGCCAGATGGTCCTCGTCGATCATACCGGTCAGCACGAAACCGTCCATGTCGCGCCCAACGGGCTCACCTAAGAGTGTCAGGATCGTCGGCGTCAGGTCGAGGACGTTCGCATTCGCAAGCGTGGCTCCCCGCCGGATCCCGGGCCCCATCGCCGCGAGGATTCCCAGCTCCCGGTGCATGGAGATGCCGAGCTGCAAACCTTCCTTGGTTCGCCGTGGTCCGTAGAAGCCGTGGTCCGAGCACACGATCACGATGGAGTTCGGCTCGATCGAGTCGAGCACGTCACCGATGAGCAAATCGACGCGCTCGTAGTACCGTGGGATCACGTTCTCGAAAGCCTCGTTGATTTTCTCGTCCACCTTGATGTCAACGGTGTAGGGCCTCATGGGTCCCCAGAATCTGTGACAACAGCGGTCCAGCCCGAGGAAGTAGACGGCGTAGAAATCGGGCTGCTCGCGGGACTCCAGCAGGTACTCCGACATTGCCAGAATGCTCTGATCGCTTGCGTAGATGCCGCGCAAGCCCTGCACTCCGATCCACGTAATGGCCTCTTCGCCGTCCTGCCAGACGTCGCCGCTCATCAGGTCGGCGACGTCGTCCATGGTGGTCGATGCGAGGGACACGCGGAGAGGAGCGAGTTCCTCCTCCAGTTCCGTCGGGTAGGTCAAATGTGGGATGCTGCTGTAGCCGTCCTCCGGCGCGTACACGATGCGGTCGGTCACGCAGTAGCCGTCAACCTCCTGGGCGGGCCAGGTCACCAACCAGCCCAGGATGCCGACCGTGCGCCCGCTCTCTCCGAGGATGTCCCATATGCTCCTGGTTCGCCAACCGTTTGAGTTGAGGAGCGGCTGCTCGTCGCTTCCGGCGACGAAATCGCCGATGCCGTGCTTCCGTGGTCCCTTCCCCGTGGCTATCGTGGTCCAGATGGTCGGTGACTTCTGCAGCGGCATGAGGGAGCGCAACTCGGCGCGGGTGCCCTCGCTGAGAACGCGGGCCAGGTTCGGCATCTTCCCTTGCTCGATGAGCGGGTCGGCGAGCGACCAGTCCATGCCGTCGATCCCGATGACGACCACCTTGGTGTCGGGCGCGGTGCCGCAGCCCCCAAAGAAGAGCGCCGCAAGCGCCACGGAGAGCACGAACACTGTCGCTCCCGCACGGAACGCGCTGCTCGTCATCCGCCCTGGCATGCCCGCCACCCGAGCCGCGTATCGATTCGCTGGTGTCAACGCTACTACTCCTCCCGCTCCTCTCCCTCGAGCACGACCCTGGAGAAATCGGCCACGCGCATGAAGAGTCGCTTCACTTCCCCAAGAAGACCCAGCCTGGCCGCCCTGAGCTTCGGGTCGTCCACCATGACCATCACGTCATCGAAGAACGAGTCGATCGGCTTCCTCAGTTTCAGCAGCTCGCGGACCGCGGAATCGAAATCCCCTCCGGCCATCGCCGCATCGACACCCGCCGCGGTCGTCTCTCTCATCTCGTTCAGGGCCCGCGAGGCCGGCTCGACCAGGGCCCCGGTATCGAAGTCGCCCGGCGCCTGCCCCTTCAGGATGTTCATGGCGCGCCTGGCGCCTATGACCAGACCCGCGAAGTCATCCGCCGCCCTGAAGTGAGTGAGCGCCGTCAGTCGCGGCCTGACGCCCACGAGCGAGTCGAACGACGACTCCAGGACCGCATCGACGAGATCATACGCGTGCCCGGCGTCGATGAAGAGCGTCCTCGCCCTGAGCCTCATGAACGAAAGCACGCTCTCGACCAGTTCGTCGAGGGCTTCTCCTTTAGCATCGTAACCGGCTCCGGCGTTCCGGACCAGCTCGCCGAGTGAGAGCGGCAGTTCGCCCTCGTCTACTATTCTGACGAGTCCGATGGCCTGACGTCGCAGGGCATATGGGTCCTGAGAGCCAGTCGGTATCAAACCGACCGAAAAGCACCCGACTATCGAGTCGATCTTGTCCGCAATGCTCAAAATGGTCCCCGCGGGCGTCTTTGGCAAGGCGTCCCCGGCGAACCTGGGCAGGTAGTGCTCGTAGATGGCGGTGGCGACCGTCTGGGGCTCGCCGGACTCCAGGGCGTACTCCCGCCCCATGATGCCCTGCAGCTCCGTGAACTCCTTCCCATCCCTGACCATCTCGGTCACGAGGTCCGCCTTCGCCAGCCGGGCGGCGCGGACCGCCGTGTCGAGCGCGTCCGGCGCAATGACCCGGGCGACACACTCCGCGAGCGCTTCCAGCCGCTCGGTCTTCTCGTAGAGCGACCCGACGCCTTCGAGCCACACGACATCCTTGAGTCGCTCGACCTTGCTCTCGAGCGAGCTTCCGGTGTCTTCCTGCCAGTAGAACTCGGCGTCATCCAGCCTGGACTCGAGCACACGCTCGTTGCCCTTGCGGATGATGTCGTGGTGGTCTTGGGGAGCGTTGACCACACACAGGAAATGAGGCAGGAGCTTCCCGTCGTCCGACTCAACTGCGAAGTACCTCTGATGACCCTTCATCGCCGCGACGACTACGTCTCTCGGGAGCTTCAGGAAGCGCTTGTCGAAGCTGCCTGCGTAGACGGTCGGGTACTCGGTGAGGAACGTCACCTCGTCCAGCAGTTCGAGGTCCTCCACGAGTCTGCCCCCGCACTCGCCGGCGACACGCAGGGCTTCGTTCGCGATCGTGTCTTTTCTCTTCTCGTGATCGGCAATGACGTAGCTGTCTCTCAGAAGGTCTTCGTACGCGTCCGCACCCTCGACCTCGTGCGGGCCAGGTGACCACACGCGCAGCCCGTGCGTGAGGGCACCCGCCTGGACGCCGGCGTACGTGAGATCGAGAACCTCGTTACCAAGCATCGCTACCAGCCACCTGATCGGTCGCGCGAAGCGTCGGTCCGGGCCCCACTTCATGGTCTTCGGGAAGGTCAGTGTGTCCGCCGCCGCGGCCAGAAGCCGGGGCAGTACGTCCGCCGCCGGTCCTCCCCCGTCGGTGACCTCAACCTGGACGTAGTCGTCTACAACAGTGAGAGCGGCGACATCAACATTCTGGGATCTCGCGAATCCTGTCGCTGCCTTCGTGGGAGCGCCGTCATCTCCGAAGGCGATACGAGCGGGCGGACCGGTGACGGTCTTAGTCTCGCTCGTCTGGGCGTCCGCGACGCCCTTGACGATCACGGTCATCCGGCGCGGGGTAGCGAACGTGCGCGTGGACTCGAACGAGAGCCGCGCTGATGTGAGTTCGCGCTCGAGCGCGCAGGAGAGCTGCGAGAGCGCCGGGAGTATGTAGGACGCGGGGATCTCCTCCACGCCTATCTCAAAGAGAAGGTCACGTGCCATCAGCGACCACCTCCCTTCGAGCTATCGGGAGCGCCAAGTTCGGGGGAAGAACCCCCGCTCTCGGGACGCTCGCCTCCGTGGAGAAGGGGGTGTCCAAGCTCCTCGCGCTGTGTCGTGTAGAGGAGCGCGGTCTTCCTCGCGAGCTTCCTGACGCGCGTTATGTATCCTGTGCGCTCCGTGACACTGATGGCGCCGCGCGCGTCCAGCACATTGAACGCGTGAGAGCACTTGAGCACGTAATCGTACCCCGGCGCGAGGAGACCGAGGGTGAGCAGGCGCACTGCCTCGGACTCGTACTTGTCGAAGAACTCCCTGTGCAGCGGAATGTCGGCCTCGTCGAAGTTGAACCTGGAGAACTCGACCTCGAATCCCTTCTGCAGCTCGCCGAAACTCACGCCGGGCGCCCACTCGAGTTCGAAGAAGCTGTCGACGCCCTGCAGGAATGTCGCGAGCCTGCCCAGCCCGTAGGTTATCTCGGACGAAGTCACCGGAAGCTCGATGCCGCCCGCCTGCTGGAAGTAGGTGAACTGCGTTATCTCCATCCCGTCGATCCAGACCTCCCACCCCAGCCCCGCCGCCCCGAGCGTCGGAGACTCCCAATCGTCTTCCACGAGACGGACATCGTGCTTCTTGAGGTCAATGCCGAGCGCGTCGAGACTTCCGAAGTAGATGTCGAGGACGTCGGATGGCGCCGGCTTCAGCAGGACCTGATACTGCAGGAACTGCTGCATTCGTATCGGGTTCTCGCCGTAGCGCCCGTCTTTCGGCCGCCGCGAGGGCTCGACATATGCGGCCTTCCACGGCTCCGGCCCCAGGCATCTCAGAAACGTGGCCGGATTGAAGGTGCCGGCCCCGACCTCGGAGTTGTAGGGCTGCAGTATCACGCATCCGTACTCCGCCCAGAAGGCCTGAAGCCCGAGGATGATGTCCTGAAAGAGATGTCGCTTGCTGTTATCCTTCATATCGCTGCTCCGATTGTGCGGAAGGTTGTCCTGTCCTTCTTATCTGAGCGAGGAACCTGAGCGACTTGAGCCTGAGTTCTCGCCCCGCGTGTTCTTCCAGAAAGCCCATCAGTGTCTCGCTTACCTCGTCGCGAACGGCCGCCGGGATATCCACCACCTGTGGCGCGGGCGTCACGGTCGAGGGCGCTGCAGGCGTCCCGCTCGCGGGCGACGCCGCCCCCGCGTTTCCGGGTTCGGGCGGAGTCTCACCGCCCGACGGGGACATGGAAGCCAGGAGCTTCGCGGCGGAGTCGGAGAGTGGTCGCGCCCCGGGCTCCTCCCCCTGACAGTCGCCGCAGACAATGCCGCCCCGCCTGGCCGCGAAGGACACTCGTCCGTCCGGCAGGCCCTTGCAGACGATACAGCGCGCAAGCTCCGGCGCATAACCGAGCGCCGACGCCAGTGATAGCTCGAAGCTCCAGAGCACCGCGTCAAGCGAAGACGGGGGCGCTACCGCGGCCCTGTCCAGCGTGCTCTCGAGGAAATCGAAGAGCCCGGGGTCGGGCTCCCGCTCTGAGACCAGGGCGTCCGTGAGTTCGAGCGCGGCTCCCGCGTAGGCCATGCGGACCACGTCACGCCGCAGCTCGGGCCACTGGCGCTCGACTTCGGCCTGCGACACGAACAGCAGGTCCCGCCCCTCCCGCAGGTAGAAAACCACCCCGGAGACCAGCATCGGTTCCAGGGCAGCTCCAAGTCGTCCGCCTCCCTTGCGCGCACCCTTCGCGACAAATCTCACCTTGCCGTAGTCGCGAGTATAGCACACGACGACCTTGCTCGTCTCACCCAGCCGGTAGCTCTTGAGCGAGATCGCTCTCGACTTGACGAGCGCCATCCCTCGTTCTCCATCTGTGTCGGCCTGTGACCAGTGTCGGGGCCGACGGCGGCATCCCCGTCCGGCGAGTTTGGGCGTGGCGCAGCCGCGCCCTTGTCTGAGCCCGGCGGGGATGCCGCCGCCGGCCCGCGCCCCCTAGCTCAGCATATCGAGAAACAGCGTCGCCAGTCCGAGGTATATGAGAATGCCGATGACGTCGTTCAGTGTCGTGACGAACGGACCCTGCGCCACTGCCGGATCGACCCCCAGCCGCCGCAGGGTGAACGGCATGATAGTCCCGAGGGTCGCCGCAACGAGTATCACCGTGCCCAGCGCGCCGCCGACGATGGCGGCCAGCTTCCAGTCCTTGAGCCACAGGCCGACGATCAGGTAGACCGCGATGCTCAGCAGGACCGCATTCGTGATGGCGATCCTCCACTCGCGCCGCAGCCGCGATCCCATCTCGCTCTCGAATCCCCCGTCCGCGTGCATTCCGCGCACGATGATGGTCGAGGTCTGAAGTCCAACGTTACCGCCCATCGCGGTGATGACGGGAATGAAGAACGCCAGCGCGAGGACCTTCTCAAGCGAGAAACTGTAGAGACTCATGACCGAGGCCGAAGCCAATCCTCCGAGCGCCCCGATAATGAGCCACGGAAGACGGATCCACGAGACCCTGAGTGTGGAGTCCTCGTGGATCTCCTCGTCCCTGGTTCCCGCCATGAGGGTGATGTCTTCTTCCGCCTCGTCACGGATGACGTCCATAATGTCGTCGACCGTGATTCGTCCGACCAGCATCCCTTCGACATCGACGACGGGAATCGCCACCAGGTCGTACTTCATGAAGACGTTGGCGACGTCCTCCTGGTCCATCTCGGCTGAAACGGAGACGACGTCGGGATCCATGATCTCGGCGACGCGCGTCCCCTTGCGGGCGAGAAGCAGAGTTCCGAGAGGGAGCACGCCCGTGAGCCTTCGTTCCCTGTCGGTGATGTAGACGTTGTGGATCTCCTCGACCTCGTCCGCGGCGACCCTGATCAGCGCGATGGCGTCGTCGACTGACGCGTCGCTGTTGACGTAGACGAGCTCGGACGCCATGATGCCGCCCGCGGACTCGTCGGTGTACTGGAGAAGGTCCATGACGGCCTTGCGGTCGTCCGAGTCGAGCTGCGAGAGGACGTGGGCCTTCTTGTCCTCGTCCAGAAGTCCCACGACGTCGGTTGCGTCGTCCGACTCGAGTTCGCTCGCTATCTCGGCAATCTCCGGAGGGTCGAGGACATCGAGGATATCCCCGAGAGTGTGCTCGTCGAGGCTGATGATGACTTCGGCCGCGACATCCGTATCGAGCTCGCCCAGTATCTTCGTCAGGAGCTCGCCGTCGATGCCGGCGCGGCCCAGTGCGTCTGCCACATCCGCCGGGTGAAGTCCGGACAGCTCGGCGGCGACCGACTCGGGAGAACCCAGGGGATCTATGGAGATTCTGCTTTCGTCGCGTTCCAAAGGCGTGGAGTCCTTGCTCTTTCTCGTCCGGAGCGCTTCGGTGTCCCGCGCTCGATACGGCAACCGGTGACGCTGTGCCGCCCTGCTAGCTGTCGCTGCTCTCGGACAACGCACCAGCCGAGATCACCAGTCTGAGACCCTCGTCGACCGACAGATTCATGGGAATCACGTCTTCCACGGGCACGACGAGAAGAAAACCGGAAGTCGGGTTGGGTGTCGTAGGAAGGAACACCGTGACGAAACCCTTGCCCAGTGAACCCTCAACCGATGTCGGCGACTCCGACGTTACGAAGGCAACGCTGTAGGTGCCCTTATGGGGGTAGCTGACGAGCACTACTTTGCGAAAGCTCTGGCCCCGCTCCTCGAGGATCGTCGAGAAGATCTGCTTGGTCGTCCTGTGGATCCACCCCATGAGTGGCACACGAGCCACGATCCGTTCTCCGATCCGTATCACCCGCTTGCCGAGGAAGTTGCTCGCGGCGGCGCCGATGCCCAGGATAAGTGCGACAAGCGCCACGAGACCAACACCGGGCAGCGACCTGCCGAGATACGTCTCGACGAACCGCCCGAGAATGTCGTCGAGCGCGAAGAAGAGCCTCCACAACACGGACACCGTCACGACGACCGGCAGAAGCACGAGGAGTCCGGTGAAGAGGTAGCGCCTGAGCACCCTCCCCGCGCTGGCGCGCAGAGCAGGAGCGGGGTCCGGCGTGACCTCTATCGTCTTGGGGCTGTCGGTGCCTGTCTTGGTTTCGTCCATCTGTTCCTCACACGTATCTTCCCGACCCTGGTCGGAGTTGCCGATATGACCCGGAACTCCAGACCACCCACTACGGCCTCATCGCCCTGCTCCGGTATCTTCCCCAGCATTTTGATGACGAATCCCGCGGCCGTGTTGTAATCGCCCTCCGGCAGGTCGACGCCGAGCGCGTCCTCGAGCGCGTCGATCTCCGTCCTGCCGTCCACCATGAACACGTCGTCGTCTATCCTCTGAATGAGCGACTGGCGGACGTCGTATTCGTCCTCGATCTCCCCGACCAGCTCCTCGAGCAGGTCCTCTAGCGTGACGATACCGGCGAGACTACCGTGTTCGTCCGCGACCGCGACCATGTGCTGTCGCCTGGCCTGAAGCTCCCGGAACAGATCGTCACACGTCTTGGTCTCGGGCATGTACGGCACGGCACGCACGAGGTCCGCTATCCCTGTGTCCCTCGGCATGCCCAGGAGGTCTCGTGAGTGAACCATACCCTCGATGTGGTCCCGGTCGGGGGACAGCACCGGGAGTCGCGAGTAGCCGTGGGCCCGCACCAGCTCGACGGCCTCCCCCACGGTCGAGTCTGCTGAGACCCCGACGATGTCGGTCCTCGGGACCATCACCTCTCCGATCGTCGTCAGGCCGAACTCGAAGATCCCGGATATCAGCCTGGTCTCCTGTTCGTCGACGACGCCCGCGCGCTCCCCTTCGCTCGTGAGCAGCAGGCGAAGCTGGTCTTTGGTCAGCCGGCTGCGCCACTCTTGCGTCCTGACACCAAACGGCCTGAGCAGGACACCGGCCATCCCCGTCGTCACAAGGATGAGGGGTGAGAGCAGATAGTAGAACATACGTAGCGGGTGGACGACCTTGAGTGTGATCGCGTCGCTGTGCCGCCGCCCGATGACCTTGGGAATTACCTCACCGAAGACGAGAAGCACGGGCGTGACGATGAGTATCGAGACCAGCCCGACGAGGCCCCTCGACCAGTTCGGGAAGACGCCGACGAGCTTCCACAAGACGAGCGAGGACGTCATGACGACCGCGATGTTGGTCCCCACTAGCGTCGTCCCCAGCATTCTGTGAGGATCGGCGACGAAGCGCTCGAGCACCTTCGCGCTCCCGCGCCCCTTCTCGAGCCAGTGGTCCAGCCTGATCCAGTTGATGGAGACCAGCGCGGTCTCCGCCCCCGAGAAAAAGGCAGACATGATGAACCCGAGAGCTATGAGCAGGATGACTGGCACGGTCTACTGACCTCCCGACTCTTCGGATTCCCGGTGGTCGACTCTCACAACGCGCACGCTCGTGATTCGCTGCTCGACCACGGACTCGATCGTGAACTCGGCGCCGTCGCGCTCCATCTGCTCTCCCTCGGACGGAATGCGCCCGAAGGCCTCCATCAGGTAGCCGCCCAGCGTCTCGACACCCTCTCCTTCGAACGTGAGCTCCATGCTCTCGGCGAGCTCGTCCAGCCGGACGATGCCGTCCGCGATGAGCGTGCGGCTGTCGACGATCGTCAGAAGCGGCTTCTCTTCCTGGTCGTGCTCGTCCTGTATCTCCCCGACTATCTCCTCGATCAGATCCTCGAGCGTTACCAGCCCCGCCGTCCCACCGTACTCGTCGACAACGATCGCAATGTGCGTGCGCCTGCGCTGCAGCTCCCGCAGGAGATCCCCGGCGTTCTTACTCTCGGGTGTGAAGAGAGGCGGGCGCAGAATGTCGCTGATGGACCGGCCACGGTCGGTCTCCGTGTCAAACTTCAGGAGGTCTTTTGCGTAGAGGATCCCGACGATGTGGTCGATATCTCCTTCGTAGACCGGCACGCGGGCGAAGCCCAGCTCCTTCACACCGTCGGTGGCCGCACCAACCGTCACCGCGCTATCGAAGCACTCCATATCCACGCGCGGGACCATCAGCTCCCTGACGACGGTGTCGCCAAACTCCATGACACTGTCGATCATGTCGCGCTCGTCTTCCTCCAGCGTTCCGCGTTCCTCACTCAGGGCAACGATGGTGCGGAGCTCCTCGGCAGTGACAAACGGGCGCTCCTCGCCCGCCGACGCTCCGCTGAGCTTCCCGGCCAGCACGTCCAGAGCGCTGACTACGGGCCGCAGCACGTTCATGACGATGGACAGAAGACCTGCGTTCCTCCGGGCGACGGCGACGTTCCGCTGCATTGCGTACATCTTGGGAGCGACCTCGCCGATCACCAGGAGCACGAACGTGACCACACCCACCTCAAGGGCGATGGTCAGTCCCTCCGGATAGTCATAGGCGCGGCTCAGCGCCAGTGCCGCCAGCGCTCCCAGTGAGGCAGTGGCTACGTTGACGAGCGTGTTCCCGACCAGGATGGCTATGAGCAGCCTCTCCGGTTTGTCCATCAGCCGCCGGGCGCGGCTTCCGGGCGGCATCTCACCGAGGTCGAGTTTTGAAAGGGAAAAGAACGCCGTCTCGGAGCCCGAGAAGAAACCCGAGAAATAGAGGAGTGCTGCGAATCCGATGCCCGCCGGGAGCAGATAGCTCATTGTCTGTTCTTCGAGAGGGTACGGAGGTACCTGTTCTCCAGGTTCCTCATCTTCGTGCGTTCACCCGAGGTCGCGTGGTCGTGCCCCATAAGATGCAGCACACCGTGAGCCACGAGTTTAAGAATCTCGCGCTCCGGCGTTCGCCTGTAACGTCTCGCCTGCGCAATCGCTCTGTCCGTTGAGATGACGACGTCACCAAGGACCTGCTCGAGATTGTCGGGGTCTCCATCGACACCGGGAGATTCGCCGTCGCACGTGGCGAAGGCCAAGACGTCGGTCGCGCGGTCAACATCCCGGTATGCCGCGTTGAGTTCCTTGACGAAGCCGTCGCGTGCGAACACGATGGTAAGATGACCGTCGCCGCTTCCGTGGTCCTCCAGAATGAGGCCGACCAGACGCCTGATATCGGGGGTGTCCAGTTTGAGCACCCGTTGCCTGTTCTGTACTCTAAGCGGCATCTTTGCCCCCGGCGGATTCCTTCCCAGGCTCGTCGACGCCGCCACCTGCCGTCGCGCCGCCCTTTCCGCCCGAGCCGTTCTCACGACCCGAGCCGTTCTCACGACCCGAGCCATTCTCACGACCCGAGCCGTTCTCACGACTCGAGCCGTTCTCCGGAGATCCACCGTTGTCCTGATCGGGGTAGCGAATACGCTGATGGTACATCCCCGCGAGCACGCGGAAGAAGGCCTCTCGTATCTTGCGCAGATCGGAGAGTGTCAGCTCAGCGTCGTCCAGCTGATGATCGTGCCACCGCTTCTCGATAACCTCATCGATCTCCGCCTCTATCCGCTTGGGGGTGACCGAGTCACCGATCGACCGGATACGCGCCTCGACCGTATCGGCCAGTGCGATGATTGCCGATTCCTTGCTGCGCGGTCTGGGACCGGGGTAGCTGTAGTCGGCCCTGTTGATCTCGTCCGGGTTCTCCGCGTCTTCGACGGCCCTGTTGTAGAAGTACTCCATCGCGCTGGTCCCGTGATGCTCACGAATGACGTCGACCAGCGGCTCCGGCAGTCCTTCCTTAATCGCGAGCTCCACGCCGTCCTTGACGTGTGCGCGGATGACCAGACTCGAGACCTTGGGCTTGAGACCGGTGTGCTTGCTGTCGTCCGGCTCGAGGCCCTGCTGGTTCTCAACGAAGTAGCCCGGGGCGACCAGCTTGCCGATATCGTGGTAGTAGGACGCGACGCGGGCCAGGAGCCCGTTGGCGCCGATGGCCTTCGCCGCCGCCTCCGACAGATTACCGACCACGATGCTGTGATGGTAGGTGCCCGGAGATGACATCGCCATCTTCCGCAGAAGCGGCTTGTTCATGTCGCCAAGCTCGAGCAGCGTTATGTCTGTGGTGACCTTGAACCCGCGCTCGAAGAGAGGCAGCACCACTATGACAATACCCATACTGACGATCGCGTTGAGCCCGCCCCAACCACAGCGTGTCAGCGTCGCCATGCCGACGTCGGCGTTCCAAACGTCGGCGACGAAGATCGCCACGGCGTAAGCGATGACCACCCTGATCCCGGAAAGATAGAAGTCCTCACGGTGTCTCACGCGCCTGACGGAATGCGCCGCGACTACGCCGGCGACGAGCGACACAAGCACGAACGGAAACCCGAACCCCGTGTATGTACCAGTCAGAAGTACGACAACGATGGTGGAGATCACTGCCACTTCAAAGCCGAACAGCATAGACGCGAGCATCGCAAGAACGGCGATAGGAACGAGGTACTCCGACACGTCGGTCACGCCGCGCACGGCGGCGGCCCCCGCCATCACGAGCACAACCAACACCATGAAGAGCAGCAGGAAGCGATTGTTGAGCAGCACACCGGGGCGCCTGACGCTCAGGTAGAGCGCCAGCACGCCTATCAGAAGGAGCGCCTCCAGAATCCTGCCGAGAGACGGGAAGAAGCGCGTCGGACCGGCCTCCAACTGGAGAAGCTCATTCCGCTTGATACCCATCGATCTGATGATGTTCACGTGCTCGTGCGTGATTCTCTCGCCGCGCTGGAGAATGACCTCGTCCTTCTTGAAATCGCGTTCGGCGTCCTCGCTTACGGCCTCCCTGGCCTCCTGTCTTCTCTGCTCCGTTTCCTGCGAGTCGAAGATGATGTTGCCCCGGAGGAACGGCGAGACGATCTCTCGCACGGCTTCCGCCATAAGGCGATCCTCAAGCGCGCGAACGGCTTCACGTCGCACGACGTCCTCAATGCCATCCAGTGAGAGGAAGTCGCGCACCCGCACCATGCTCTCGTCGGCGCCCCTCACCAGCATTACGGTCTGTTCGGAAGACTGGGGGGCGCCCCTGCGTCTGAGGATCCCTCTCTTATAGAGGGCGTTCAGAACGTCGCGCGCGCTGTCTTCCACCCTGACAGCCCGTGCGGGATCAGCGAGTATCTGTCGCGTCGTCTCAGACAGAGCCACGCCAAGCTGCCCCAGCATGTCCTGTTTCTGGCTCGTCGATTCCGGACCGCCGCGAATGCCGTAGGCTCGAGACAGGAATTCCCCGAGGCGCCGGCGCTGTTCAGCCTGGACGCTCTCGTCGAACTCGTACACCGGGACGACGGCGCTCGCGGCGGCCGCTCGCTCCTGTTCGAGCTCATCGGCCGGTCGCAGCACGTCAAAATCGAAGGGTGCTGTGATCTCCCCTCGCGCGATCTGCCCGGCAGACAGCTCGACCCCGCTGCCAGGAACGGCCGCAGGGAACATGACTTCAAGCAGCACTAGGAACACGGCGACCATGGCCACCCAGAGGAGGATCTTCGACCGGAACGCCGCGTCCACGACGCGCTCCTCCTGCCCATCGCCCGCCAGAGATACGCGGTCCGCCCTGATCCCTGCGTCTTTCTTTCGGCTAAAGATCGCTGCCATCAACCGTCCTCCTGCGCCTGCTCTTCTCTGGTCCTGGCGTAGCGCTCGAACGCCTTGATGACTTCTCGCACGAGTCTGTGCCTCACTACGTCACTCTCGTTCAGGTAGACGAACTCGATCCCCTTGATGTCCGTCAGTATCTCCTGGATCCTGACCAGACCTGACATCTTCTTACTGGTCAGGTCTATCTGCGTGATGTCCCCGGTAACGACGGCCCGTGAGTTGAACCCGAGCCTCGTCAGGAACATCTTCATCTGAGGCAGCGTGCTGTTCTGTGCCTCGTCAAGGATGACGAACGCGTCGTTCAGGGTGCGCCCCCTCATATACGCCAGGGGAATGACTTCGATCGTGCCGATCTCGGTCAGCTTCTTGACGCGCTCAGGGTCCATCATGTCCCGAAGAGCATCGTAGAGCGGCCGGAGATACGGCGCGATCTTTTCCTGGTAGTCGCCCGGAAGATACCCGAGGCTCTCTCCGGCCTCGACGGCCGGCCGCACCAGCACGATCCGCTCGACGTCCTTCTGCCTGAGAGCCGCCACAGCCATCGCAACGGCGAGGTACGTCTTACCGGTCCCGGCCGGGCCGATGGAGACGACTATATCGTGCTTCATCATCGTGTCGACGTACTTCTTCTGGCCGACCGTTTTCGGCTCGACGAGCTTCTTCAGCCCCTTTAGCCGAGCCCCGTCGGCGTAGAACTGCGCCAGTTCCTCCGCGTGGTCCGACTGGACCATGCGAATCGCGTACGACACGTCCTCGCGTCTCACGGTGCGCCCCTTGCGCACGAGGTTCGCCATCTCGGTCAGGACCTTCTCGACCTTCTCGACCTCATCGTCGTCACCGACGATGCTTATCTCCCCATCGCGCGCGGTCACCTTCACGTCGAACGAGTCGTGTATCAGGCGAAGATTGACGTCGTTCCGTCCATACAGATGGACCGAGTCTATGTCCTCGACGGAGACCTTGCGCTTCACGTGTTATCACTCCCCCGGGCGGCGGGTGTCGCTACTTGAGTGCCGCGCCGCGCCCAAAAAACGGGCTCCTGGTTCGTCTGGGAACCCAGGAACCAAGAGCCCGATGTCTTATGCAAGCACCTAATCGCTGAGAGACTCTCCCCGTCGGTTCTCCACACCCCCCTGCGCCTACCACCTGAACGAGCTCGAGCCAAGCAGCGTCACCACGCTCGCTAGCGCGGGATAGTCAAAGTCTGGCCAGGCCTGACCATGTCCGGGTCACTGAGAACGTCGCCGTTGGCCTCGAATATCTGCGTCCACAGCCGCCCGTCACCGTAGATCTCCCAGCGCTTCGCGATCATCCAGAGGTTCTCGCCCTCCTTGACCGTGTAGCTGTGGGGCCAATCGCGCGGAATCGTCAGCTCCCAGTCCGGATAGATCAGGTTCGGATCGGAGAACCCTTCCAGGACGCCCTTGTTCGCGCGCCAGATCCTCTTCCACTTGAGCGGGTCTGCGTAGACCTCCTCCATACCTGCTATCTTGTAGAGGAAATCGCCCTTCTCGATGATGTACATCCGCGGAAGCCCCTCAAAGTAGGCTATCTGCCCCTGGAGACCCTCGACCTCGCCCCGGAGGCTCATGAGCTGCGGCGTGAGACCAGCGAGCACGTCTTCGAGATCGCCGATGGCCTCTGACTCTCTCGCCAGGCCGGCCTTCGCGGTGTCGACGCAGTCCTGTCCCCCACCATATGCGTCGAGCAGATCCGCGCAGTACGCCTCACGCTGGTCCTTCTTGAGCTTCTGGTACTCCTCTTCGGTGTAGAAATCTCCCCCGCTCGGATCGGCCGTCCTCGTGATCTTCGGCGCGCAGCCGGTCACGAGCGCGACGGCGACGAGGAGGACCAGTGCGACTGCCAGTTTGTGCAACATTCTTGGTCTCTCTCCTTTCTTCGTCGTAGCGCGGCCGACTAGCGTCCGCTGCCCTTCTTGAGTTCATGAAGACGCGCAGCGAGGGCGTTCGGCTGATCCTCGAGCGCAGTGATCTCTGCCTTTGTGGAGGTAACGTCCGCCTCCAGAGCAGCTCTTGCGTCACGGGCTTCGTCCAGTTCGTCGTTGGCAGCGGCGCACTCATCCTGCAGTGACTGGACAGCCGTCACGTCAGCACCCTCACATGGAGGCTTGGGACCGCACCCTGTCAGGGCGGCGCCCAGGACGAGGAGTAACGCTGCGAGAGCGATGTACCTCTTGGTCGTGCGTGCCATCAGTTGACACCTCCTTCCGGCATACCAATATCAGCATCGCCCCTCTGCGGGGGCGAGACCGAGACAGACCCCTTACTTCCACCCCGATGCTATCAGAGGCTGCCGAGCCCTGTCAAGCCCCATTTGCTTGACTGGTGCGGGGTTAGGGCCCCCCAGCAGGGTCTTCGCCACTCCAACCATGCACGATCCAGGCCAGTTCGCCCGACATTACGGCGCACCAGAGCCGTTATTGTGAACCGGGGTCAGCAAGTGGTCAGGAACAATGCCCCGATCGTACGGCTCCTCGCCCGGTCGCCGCCGCTACTCACCGCTCTCCCCCGGGGCGGCCCCACGTTTCTCCGCCAGAGCTATCCCGAGTTCGTCGAGCACTTCCTGCTCGACGTCCGATGGTGAACCGTCCATCAGTGACAGTCCGCGGTACGTCTTGGGGAAGGCGATGGTGTCGCGGATGCCGTCCTCGCCAGTCAGGAGCATGATGATCCTGTCCAGGCCCGGGGCGAGTCCGCCGTGCGGCGGCGCTCCGTACTCGAACGCCTTCAGAAGGAAGCCGAAACGCCTATCGGCGTCCGCAGCCGATATCCCGACGACCTTCATCACGCGCTCCTGGATGTCGCGCCTGTGGATCCGGATGGAGCCCGACGCCAGCTCGAAGCCGTTGCATACGAGATCGTAGAGCCGACCGAACACTCTGCCCGGGTCTGTCTCGAGAAACTTGAGGTCCTGCTCCCTGGGCATCGAGAACATGTGGTGCTCCGCCTCCCAGGCGCCGGTCTCCTCGTTTCTTGCGAAGAGCGGGAACTCCGTGACCCACGTGAATGCGAAGTCGTCAGGGGACACGAGCGAGAGCTCGTCCCTGAGAACAACCCTGAGGTTCCCCAAGACCCGGGCGACGGTGGTCTCCTTGTCCGCAACAAACAGGATGATGTCGCCGTCGGTGGCGGCGGCCCTCTCTATGATCGCCGCGACCTCGACCTCAGACAGGAACTTACTGATCCCGCCGGCCAGCCCCGCGCCTTCGACCTTCGACCAGGCCAGCCCCTTCGCCCCCCACTTTTTCGCCAGCTCCTCTTTCGTATCGATGTCCTTGCGTGACCACACGGCACAGCCCGACGCGTTCAGACAACGGACCACGCCGCCGCCCTCGATGGTCGACCGGAAGACCCTGAACTCGGACTCGCGAACCGCGTCGGTCAGGTCGACTATCTCCATCCCGAACCGGACGTCCGGCTTGTCACTTCCGTAGCGGAGCATCGCATCCCGGTACGGGAGCCTCGGAAAAGGAACCGTCAGCTCGTCTCCGCGCACGGCGCGCCATATCGACTGCATCAGCCCCTCCGCGACAGCGAAGACGTCGTCCTCGGTCACGAAGCTCATCTCGAAATCGATCTGCGTGTGCTCGGGCTGGCGGTCGGAGCGCAGGTCCTCGTCCCGCAGGCACCGCGCTATCTGGAAGTAGCGATCGCATCCGCCCACCATCAGTATCTGCTTGTAGAGCTGTGGCGACTGCGGCAGCGCGTAGACCTTGCCGGGCTGGACGCGCGACGGTACGACGAAGTCGCGGGCGCCCTCCGGTGTCTTCTTGGCGAGAAGAGGCGTCTCTATCTCGGTGAAGCCCTGCTCCGTGAGGTAGGCGCGCGTCGTCTGAGCCGCCACGTGGCGCGCTTCGATCAGCCGCTGCATGTGGGGACGGCGGAGGTCCAGATAGCGGTACTCCAGACGTAGCTCGTCGCTCGCCTTCACCGGCTCCTTGAGGACGAAGGGTGGTGTCAGAGACGCGTTCAGAACGATGAGTTCCCGGGCGATGAGCTCGACGTCGCCCGTGGGCAGATCAGGATTGACCATACCATCCGGACGTTCGGACACCTCGCCGCGAACGGCAACGACGTACTCCGCTCCGAGCTCCCCGGCCTTCGCGTGCAGCTCCTGATCGTCGTCGGGGCGGAAGACCACCTGTGTCGTGCCGTACTTGTCTCTGAGGTCGATGAAGAAGAGACCGCCCAGGTCACGGCGGTGGTGGACCCATCCCATCAACACGGCCTCGTGTCCCGCGTCTTTTTTCCGAAGCGCTCCGCAGGTGTGCGTTCGTCTGAGTGACCCCATCTGTTCCAGTTTCATCGTATTGTCTGTCTCCAGTGGTATCGGGTGTTCGAATCAAGCGGTGCTCGAACTACGTGCCCCCGCCCGCTGAGGCGAGGCGCTCGGCCAAGAGCGCGGCGACCTTGTCCGCCGCCACCTCGTCCTGCTCACCGGTCACCATGTTCTTGACCACGACGACACCGCGAGCGACTTCGTTCTCACCGATGATCACGACGTAGCCGGCGCCCAGCTTGCCGGCCTCCTTCATCTGCGCCTTGAGACTTCGCTCCTGATAGTCGGTCTCGACGGAGACTGACTGACGCAGCTCCGCGATCACCGTCGCCGCAGCGAGGGCGGCGTCGCTCCCGAGGGAAGCGACGTAGACGGCAGGCCCTGGCTCCGAGCCTGCCATTACGCCCGTGTCCGTGAGCGCGGTCAGGAGCCTCTCCACCCCTGACGACACGCCGCAGGCCGGTGTCGCCGCACCGCCCAGCTCCTCGACGAGAGCGTCGTACCGACCTCCCCCGCAGAGCGCGCTCTGCGCTCCCAGTCCCGCGTAGTGCACCTCGAATACCGTCTTCGTGTAGTAGTCGAGCCCTCGCGCCATTGACGGGTCGACCACGAATCGAACGGACGTCCGCGAGAGAAGGTCTTGGACGCTCGCGAAATGCTCGGCACACTCACTGCACAGCGATTCCAGGATCGAAGGCGCGTCCGCCAGAAGCTCGAGACAGTGCTCGTTCTTGCAATCGAACATACGACGCGGGTTGCGCTCATATCTCACCTTGCAGTCGTCGCAGAACTGGTCGAGCGACCCTGCCAGTCTCTCTCTGAGAAGCTCGTTGTATGACGGCGTGCAGGTCGGACAACCGGCGCTGCTCACGCGCGCCTCAGCTCCCGCCAGCCCCAGGCCCTCGAACAGGCTAACCGAGAAGTGAATGATCTCCGCGTCGACGGCGGGGGTCATCGATCCGATCGCTTCGAGCCCCCACTGCCAGAACTGGCGGTAGCGACCCGCCTGCGGGCGCTCGTAGCGGAACATCGGGCAGAAGTAGTAAAGTTTCGTCAGTCGAGAACCGCGCCCCATGTTGTGCTCGATGAACGACCGCACGACCCCGGCGGTGCCTTCCGGACGCAGGGTCAGGCTGCGCCCCTTCCGGTCCGTGAAGGTGTACATCTCCTTCCGGACGATGTCCGTCGCGTCGCCGATGCCGCGGGCGAAGAGTTCCGTCTCCTCGAAGACCGGCAGCCGGATCTCACGGTACGCGAACCGATCGGCGGTCTCCCTGAAGACACGTTCCACGCGTTGCCACTTCCAGGATTCTTCGGGGAGTACGTCGCGCGTTCCGCGCGGAGCCTTGTATGTCATGTGTCCATTACCTGCCGTCCTGTCTGGGTTCGCCCACATCGGGCCGCCGCCTTCCGGCGGTCTCGCCGGTCGCAGCGGCGCGCCGCGCCATCCAGCTGCTGAGCGCCATGGCCACACAAGAACCGACCAGAACGCCCGTGACGTCGGCGACCCAGTCGAGGAGTTCGCGCTCCCGCCCGGGCACCGTCGCCTGATAAGCCTCATCCAGCGCACCCACCGCCGCACCGATGAGCACCACGACCACCAGCAGTACCCACCGCCGGACACGGCGGAACGTGCTCCGGAACGCAACGCTGAGCAGCAGGCCGAAGCCCGCGTATTCGGCCAGATGCGCCAGCTTGTCCGACACCTTGAAACAGGTGTGGCTCAGCGGGTTCTGCGGGATCGAGGAGACCCCGAATATCAGCGCCAGGTATGCGCCGACCAGTACCCACGTCCTCAGTGTCCGTTCAGTGCCTATCTTCAACCCGTCTCCTCGGCGGCTAGCCGTAGGAATGAAGACCCCCGAGGAACTTGCTCCCGAGTATCGTCAGAATGGCCAGCGTGAACCCCAGAACCGACAGGCCCGAGGTCAGCGCAATGCTCCCCTTCCTCGTCCTTCGGACGTGAAGGTAGATGGCGTAGACGAGCCAGACGATGAGCGAGCTTGTCTCCTTCGGATCCCAGGACCACGGTGTGCCCCAGGCTCTCTGGGCCCACACGGCGCCCGCGAACAGGGCCCCGACCGTGAAGAGCGGAAAGCCGATACCTATCGCTCGGTACGTGATCGAATCCAGCAGGTTGCGGTCCGGCAGCCGCCTGTGACCGCGCTTGTCCCCCATGAGACACATCAGGGACGCGACGAACGCGACCGCGAACGCCGCCTCTGCCAGGATCGCCATCGAGACGTGTATCCACAGCCAGTAGCTCTGGAGCGCCGGAATGAGCTGCCTGGAGATGTCTGACGGGAACATCGAGGCCATGACCATCATGGCGAAGGCGATGGTCGCCGCGAAGGCGGTCAGGATCTCGAGGCCCTTCCTGCGCCAGATCAGCAGGAACCCGAGAACGATGGCCCACGCGAAGAAGGACAGGTACTCGAAGAGGTTCGTCACCGGCGGGTGCCCCGACAGCACCGAACGCATGATGAGCGCGCCCGTGTTGGAGGCGAACCCCAGGAGCGTGACGTAGAAAACGGCCGCCCTCACGCCGTCCTTCCGCGTGCCCGCGTAGACCGACGCACCCAGCGTTGCCGCCAGATAGCACCAGAACGCCACCCAGAAGAGAAGCATGTCGGTTCCACCCTGCATGTCGTTCACCTCCACGGAGTGTGGAGCGCCACGTTCCGGCGCTCACGAAGTCACTCGGTTACGCTGGGTCTGAGCCGGTCTTCGAGCGCGCCCTCGGGGCACCCGCCCCCTTGCGTCCCGTCCTCGTCCAGAATGTGAGGCAGAGTCCCAGGGACATCGCGGCGAACCCAATGAAGAGAAGTGGCGTCCCGGGCTGACGGGAGAGCTCGAATCTCGTGAGTCCTCTCTCGTAGTCCGGCAGGTAGCTGAAGAGGAAGATCCGGCACGGGAGGCCCGCGTCGCTGCGGTGGGTCTGAACATCCGCAAAGATCCACCTGTCGTCAATGACGCTGCCGGCCTCAGATATCCGAACCAGAACCGCCGGGTTCCGGTGGCTGAGGGAGACCAGCGAGGCGGTTCCACTTTCGATATCGTAGGTGAAGTCCGCCAGGAATTCCAGCACTTTGAGGGAGATGTCGGTGCCCGGCACCTCGAACTCCTCGTTAAACGGAACATCGATCGTTCTGAGAGGTAGCTCGCCGTCCTCCGTCAGGATAACGATTCCGAACAGCACCTCTCTGACCGAGGTCGCGGACGGGAGCATCTCGTTCTGGTAGAGGCCGACTCCGTTGTAGATGAGGGGCCTGTTGACCTCGATCCGCCAGGACAGGACCTCCTCCCCATCCTCGATGACGACGACGTCGGAGAAGTACTCGGAGACCACGCCTTCGTCGGTGAACTCGGTGCTCGCCGCGTTCACGCGAACCGTGAAACCGCCCTCCGGAACCTCCATCTCCTCTCCCGCGGAGAGGTACACTGGCGCCGCATACCGAAATCCAAAGACCGCCGTCACCACACCCCCGGCCAGTATCACGACCATGGACACGTGCAGAAGGAGCGACCCGACCCTGGACGCCCGGCCGCGGCCGCGCTCGTTCGCCAGCCTCCTCAGCCTGCCGAACGAGCACGCAACCAGAGACGCGGCAAGCACAGCGGCAGAGAGAAGGAAGTACCACGAGGTGAAGATCTCGGACAGACCCGAGCGGTAGATGAACGATCCAAGCACCTGTCCGTAGCGGCTCGTGTACGCGTCCGGAGGCAGGCTCTGACCGATCGCCACGCCAAGGAGCGACATGACGGCCAGAACCACGAGGATCCACACCGCGCCTGTCATCGAGGAAAGCCACCGGCGGAATCTCTTCAGGAAGACGGCCGGTACCAAGACGGCCGCCACCACCAACCAGAGCGTCAAGGAGTCCCCCTAGGTCTGCGTGTCCTTCTTCTCACGAAGCTTCGCCATGATCCACTCGATCCATGCGTCCATCCCCTCACCGGTCACGGCGGACAACTTGAGTATCTCACTGTCGGGGTTGAGTACGCGTATCTCTTTCTCGACTTTCTCAACGTCGTAGGTCAGGTGCGGCAGGAGATCTGTCTTGTTGAGAACGGCAAGGCTGGCCTCGTGGAAGATCGACGGGTACTTCATCGGCTTGTCGTCACCCTCGGTCGTCGAGAGGAGCACCATGCGGACGTCCTCGCCCAGATCGTACGTGGACGGACAGATGAGGTTGCCCACGTTCTCGATGAACACAAGCTCGGCGGAGTCGAGATCGAGCTGCCCCAGAACCGCGCCTATCATCTTGGCCGAGAGATGGCAACCACCGCCGGTGTTTATCTGAATGCCCGACGCTCCGTGCGCACGCACGCGGTCCATGTCCCGCTCGGTGCTCACGTCCCCCTCGATCACGACGACGTTCATCTTGTCCGCGAGCCGGTCCAGCGTCGCCTCCAGAAGCGTCGTCTTGCCGGAGCCTGGCGAACTGATGATGTTGAGCACGAGCACGCCGGCTTCAGAGAACACCTTCCGGTTCTCCTGTGCCAGTCTGTCGTTCTCGCTCTGTATCTTCTTCTCGATCTCTACTCGGCTCATTACGTTTCCTCTCCGCTCGTTCCTATGCTCAGCACTGTGGCCTGCCGCGCCCGTGGGCCGCCGTGCGCATCCGTGGCGCACCTGCCGCGCCCGACAGCGCGTGAATCAATCATCGACCTCGAGGGCCTTGATGTCCAGCTCGAGCCCGGCCGTTATCTCAATGTTGGTCGAGCCGCAGTTGGGACACCCTACCGCTAGCTCCTCGTACGTGAAGTCCCTTCCGCAGTCGCGGCACCGCCCCGATATGGGGATGTCGTTGATCACGAGCTCCGTGCCCGCGTAGGGACCGCCTGCCGTGATCACCTCGAACGCCTCGCTAAGAAGAACAGGCTCTATGGTCGAGCCGCGCCCGATGTCCAGAAATATCTTCCGGAGCTTCGCGCCCTCGTGCTGCTCCATCGTCGAGTCGACGATCTTGAGCATGCTCTGACAGATGGACAGTTCGTGCAATCATTGCTCCTTAGCAGATCCTGGGCAGCTGGACTCCCTCGAGCATGACGACGGGGCGCTCTCCCCCGATCACTGTCCGCAGCCTGACACCTCCGCCCTCCGACACGGCGCCGATGACGGCGGCGTTGCGGCCCAGAGGGTCGCTCTTCATGGCATCGAGGACGGCGTCCGACGAGGATGCGGGAGCGACCACGATCATCTTCCCCTCGTTGGCCATGTAGATGGGATCGAACCCCAGGATGTCACAGACCGAACGGACTCTCTGGTCCAGCGGCAGCGCGGACTCATCGATCGTGATCCTGACGCCCGAGCGGGATGCTATCTCGTTCAGCGTCGTCCCCAGGCCCCCGCGGGTCGGGTCGCGCATCACGTGGACGTCCGGACACGCGGACAGCACGGCGGCGGTGATTCCGCCCAGCGGCGCGCAGTCGCTCTCGATGATCTGCTCGAGTCTAAGCCCCTCGCGAGCCACGAGTATGGCGGTTTCGTGGTCTCCTATCGTACCGGAGATAATTACCGTGTCTCCCGGCCGCGCGCGATCACCGGACACGTTGGTTCCAGCCGCGATCAGACCTATGCCCGCTGTGTTGATGATGACGCCGCCGATCCCGCCGCGCTCGACAACCTTGGTGTCACCGGCCGCCACGGACACGCCGGCCGCATCACAGGTCCGGGCGATCGAGTCCAGTATGCGAACGAGGTCGTCGACGGGGAGACCTTCCTCCAGCACCAGCCCCAGCGTCAGATAGGCCGGACGCGCCCCCTTCATCGCGAGGTCGTTCACGGTTCCGCAGACGGAGAGCTTGCCGATGTCGCCGCCGGGGAAGAAGAGCGGCTGGACCACGTAGGAATCCGTGGTGAAGGCCAGCCGGTCACCCTCGCCGGCGGAGGCGATGATGTCACTGATGTCCGCGGCATCGTCCAGCCGGGACAGGATGGGATTCGACAGCCGCGCAACGATCAGCTCGCTGATGAGCTCGTGCATCAGCGCGCCGCCGCTCCCGTGTGCCAGCTTGATCTTGCCGCTCTCGTCCATCCGACACCTCGCTCCAGTCCGTCCCGTGCCTTGCGTTCGTGTTGGTTCGTCGCGGGGCCCTTACCCCGGCGCTCAGACACGCGGCGCGCAGCACCCGAACTCGCGGCGGGGTAAGGCCCCTGCCCCGCCAGACGTCATGAGCCGCAACTGTCGTTACGATCGTACTTGTAGAACGCCGCGCATGAGCCCTCGGTCGAGACCATGCAGGGACCGACGGGATCGCGGGGCGTGCACCGTCCCGCGAAGAGCGGGCAGTCGGTCGGCAGTTTCAGGCCCAGCATTATCTCGCCGCAGATGCACCCGGTCGGACCGGCCGGCGGAGGGACGTTGACGGCAAGCCTCTGCCGCGTGTCGAACGACCTGTAGCGCTCGCTGAACCCGTAGCCGCTTCCCGGGATCATCCCTATCTCTCTCCACTCCGCGTCGCACTCCTCGAACACATCGGCCAGGAGCGCCTGCGCCGCGGTGTTCCCCTCGGGCGTGACGGCCCGCGAATACTGGTTCTCGACGCGAGCATGCGCGCCTTCGTCCTTGATGGCCCTGACCTGCTCGAGCAGCATCACGAGCCCTCCGAGAATGTCCAGGGGTTCGAAGCCGATGACGACGCACGGCATGTTGCGGTCGCGCGCCACCGGCTCGTACGCGTCGGCGCCGATGATGGCACTCACGTGCCCCGGGCAGATGAACCCGTCGAGCGCGCGGCCCGGCAGGGCCGCCAGCATGTCCAGCGCCGCAGGGACAGTCTTGAAGAACGGCAAGACCGAGAAGTTCGTTATCCCGCGCTTGTCGGCCGCGACAACTGACGCGGCTATGGTCGGCGATGTCGTCTCGAAGCCGACGCCCAGGAACACGACCTCGCTGGCGGGCTCGGACTCCGCGATCCCCAGAGCCTCGAGCGGGCTGTACAGGATACGCACGTCCGCGCCCTCGGCCCGCTCGGCCTCAAGGGACGATCCGGACCCCGGCACCCTCATCATGTCACCGAACGTCGTCACGATGACGCCCGGTGTCCTGGCCACGGCTATCGCCCTGTCTATCTCAACGAGGGGCGTGACGCAGACCGGACATCCCGGTCCCGACAGGAGCCTGAGGTCAGGGGGCAGCATCGAGCGCAGCCCGAAACGCGAGATGGCGACGGTGTGCGTCCCGCACACTTCCATCAGCGCGACCGGCTCCGTCACAAGAGCCTCTATCCGCTCGACGAGAGCGTGAGCCGCAGCCTCGGAACTCAGGGTTTCCCGGTCGATCATCCGGTTCCTCGCTTGGCCTCATCGTCGAGCGACTCGGCCAGCTCACGGAAGAGGCTCAACGTTTCTTCGGCCTCCGCCTCGTTCAGAACCTGTATGGCGAAGCCGGCGTGCACCAGCACGTAGTTGTCCACGACCGCCTCCGGAACGAGTACGACGTTGGCCTCACGCGTTATCCCGCCGAAATCGACGCGCGCGGTGTCGCCATCGATCTCTAGTACTTTCCCTGGAACTGCCAGACACATGTCGATTCACCTTCCGCTACAGCATCCCCGCACGTACCCGCTCGCTCGCGACGATTGCCTGACCCAGCGACACGCCGCCGTCGTTCGTGGGCACTTCCCTATTGACGAGCACGGTGAGTCCGTCGCTCGCCAGGACTTCACTCAGACGTCTGAGCAGATACCTGTTCTGAAACACGCCGCCCGAGAGAGCGACGGTGCCGATACCTCGCGCGGCGGCCATTCTTCCGCCCACCTCGCGGCAGAACGCCACCACGGTCTCATGGAACTGAGATGCCGAGCGGGCCCGAGGGTCGCCCCTCATAGCCGACTCAGCCAGTGCGCGAACCGTACGAGACGGGTCGACAATCAGCGTCTCATCTTCCTCGACGATGTCGTACGGGTATGCGCCCGCGTCCCTCGCGTGATTCGCGCTAACCAGCAGCGACTCCAACTCTATCGCGGCCTGAGCCTCGTAGGTGATCTCGTGACAGACCCCGAGAATCGCGGAGGCGGCGTCGAAGAGACGACCCGCGCTCGATGTGTCTATGGAGTTTACGCCCTTTTCGATCTGCTGCACAACGAGATCCATCTCGTCCGCCGGGACATCGCCAAACATGCGGGTCGCTTTGTCCCGCAGATCCCTCACTCCCGCCGCATGGAGGTGCGAGAGCGCCACACGATAAGGGTGCCGGATGGCGGCGTCGCCGCCCGGAAGAGGGATGTACCTAATGTGACCCACTCGCTCAAAGCCTGTCAGGTCCGCGACGAGGAACTCGCCACCCCATATCCTGCCATCGGTACCGTAGCCCGTGCCGTCGAGCGCCAGTCCGATGACCGGGTCTGTCACCCGGTTCTCGACCATCACCGACGCGATGTGCGCGTGATGATGCTGAACTCCCACGAGCTGGATGCTTCGTCGATCAGCGGCGAAGTCCCGCGCGAACCTCGTGGCCAGGTAATCGGGATGAAGATCGTGTGCGACAACGGACGGCTCGAAGCGGAACCACTCCATGAACTTCCCGACCATTTCCTCGTAGAGATCCAGCGTCGCCTGGTTCTCCATGTCGCCGATGTGCGGGCTGACGAAGGCGCGTCCGTCCTTCAGTAGAGTGAAGGTGTTCTTGAGCTCGGTCCCGCAGGCGAGCACGTCCGCCGTGTCCGTGCCGAGGTTGATCGGATACGGCGCGTAGCCGCGCGACCGCCGCGACATCATCGCGCGTCCGGCCTCGACGAAAACGACCGAGTCGTCGTTCCGGTTCACTATCTCGCGGTTGTGCGTAAGGAACGTCCGCGTGATTCCCGGCAGGCGCTCCGTTGCGGCCGCAAGCGTCTCGACTATCGGCTCTCCCGACCGGTTCGCGCTCGTCATAACAAGCACGTCGAGGCCCTCTTCGAAGAGCAGATGGTGAAGCGGTGCGTACGGCAGCATGATCCCAAGGTACGCGTTGGCCGGAGCGACGAGTCCTGAGATGCGCGCGGCTTCACCTGTGACGTTCCCGGTGCCGCCCTCACGCTTCCTCAGAAGAACGACCGGGCTCCAGGGGCTGGCCAGCAACTTCTCCTCATCCGGGTCCACGTGCGCCAGCTCCCGCGCGACTGCCAGCGAACAGCACATCACCGCGAACGGTTTCGCCGGCCGGTTCTTCTTCTCGCGCAGCGCCCGGACGGTCGCGTCCAGGGTGGCGTCCGCCACGATGTGGAAGCCGCCCAAGCCCCTGACGCCGACGATGGCGCCGTGCCTCAGAAGCCAGCGTGCGGCCGCCGCGGGGTCGGACTCCGCGAGCGCCGCGACCTCATCCGGCATCCTGACGTAGCTCCGACCGAGGACCGTCTCCGCGAGGTCCTCGCCGAGCCTGCCCGGCGTGACCAGCTCGAGCGTGGGACCGCAGTCAGGACACGCGTTCGGCTGCGCGTGGAAGCGGCGGTCAAGCGGATCGTCGTACTCCGCCTGGCAGCGCTCGCACATGCGGAAGACGCGCATCGACGTCGCGGGCCTGTCGTAGGGTATCCCCTCTATGATAGAGAAGCGCGGCCCGCAGTTCGTGCAGTTAGTAAACGGATAGCGATACCTGCGGTCGGAAGGGTCTAAGAACTCCGCGAGGCAGTCCGGACAGATCGCGACGTCCGGACAGATGAGGGTGCTCTCGCTCGGGTCGTGCTCGCTCGTGCGTATCTCGAAGCCGGCGGTTGACGTGGCCTCCGCCTCCTCCGACTCGATGGATTCTATTCTTGCCAAGACCGGCGCCTCATCTGCGAGCGCACGCTCGAAAGCATCGACCGCCCCATCCGACCCGTCGACCTCGATGACGACGCCCCTGCTGGAATTGGCCACCCACCCATTGAGGGCGTGCCGATGCGCAAGCCGGTACACGAACGGCCTGAAACCGACGCCCTGCACAACTCCTCTGACAATCAGCCGCCTGCCCATCCAGCCTCCAGGGCGCCTACCTCTCGCGAGCAGCAACCTGCATGCGCGGGAACTCGCGGGACCAAGCACCCCTCAGGGGAACGGAAGAACCGCAAAATTACTTATTGTACGCGCCCGCGGGCGCGTTCGCAAGGATGTGTCCTTACGGACCCCGTGGGGCACGAATTCGCCGTGCGTGGCGGGAGTAGCTTGATGCTGTCGGGTACAGGATTTCGAGGGATGGCATTGCGAGGAGCACCGTCGGCGCGGAGAACGGGCAGACGGCAATGTGCGGCCCTGCGGGGGAGCCGCCGCTCTAGTAGTACAAGCTGATCTGCACGAGGCCGCTCGTCGGGGTCCCGCCGTATTCGCTCAAGATCATCAAGTCCTCAGGAGGCGCACCGTACGAGACGTAGCCGCTGGCCGTGAGGGTCACGTTGTCGGAGAAGACCCACACGACGGACGGGACGACGACCCCGGACCCGTCGACCGGGCTCACCAGCCAGGTCGCGGACAGCGGCACGACACCCGCGAACCCGTAGGATACCTGGACGGCACAGGCGTGGCGTCCGAGCACCTGACTGTCCCCTCGTTCGTATCGCTCGAGGAAGGCCGAGTCATAGAAGTAGTCGGACACTTCCTCGATATCAGGGAACCCGAACCCGGAGTAGTGGTACTCGGCTACGAGCATGAGCCCGCCGGCGAGATCGAACGTGCGCGAGCCCCCGACGACCGTCTTGACCGCCACGTCGTCGCTGCCGAAGGAGCCCCCCGCGGGCAGAGGCTCGGGAGACAGGAAGACGGCGGCCTCTCCGTGGAACTCCGCGTCGAGCAGCGAAAACGACAACGAGGCGCCGTAGAATCCGTCCTCGCACCGCGAGCCCGCGAAGAGCTCGCCATCCACGTCCCCGACGTAGCCGTGTACGCGCCCGACGAAGGCCGACTCTTCCATCGACTCGCCGAAGGCCGCCACGGCGTCCACGGATATCAGGTCGGTCACGGGCACTCTAAGGCGGACCGCGTCGATCCCCCTCCGCCATTCCCTGTCACTCTCAAGAGGAGAGAACGGCGCAAATATGTCGACGGCCCCGAACACCAATCCCCTGCCCCAGCCCACGGCCTGCCTGCCGACCGTCACCTCGGCCCGCGAGAGCGAGAGTGAGGCCGCCGCTCTGTCCAGCTCGTGGCGATATGAGAACGTCGAGCCCACTTCGACCAGCGAATCGTCCAGCTGTCGAACGCGGTAGGGAGCGGGAAACTGGGCAGGGAGCACACCCAGATCTCCGGCCACACCGGCCCCCTCCGACACGGTCCTCGCTCTCTGCTCGTAGGCGGCCTGCGCTACGAGCCACGTGGTCAGCCTTGCATCCGCAACGGCGCGGAACCGCCACAGCGAAGTGGCGCTCCATTCCTCTGGGAAGAAGATCGTGTTGTCGGACGCATGCGACAGGGCCGACGTCCACTTGAGCGATGTGTTGAGAGACACGGAACGCTCCCCGGATGTGTCGGACCAGAACTCGGCCGCGTCCGTGGGGAGCGCACACGTGAGCAGACACATGCAGACGAGGAAGACCGCCGGCACGCACCGCACCTTCTCACCTCGCATGTGATGCCGCGTCTCGATGCCCACCTAGTTCACCTCCGTCCCATCGCCGGGCGGCTCCGTTCCCTTACGCCGCACCTCCACGCCTTCACCTGGCGCCTCCTCACCGGAGTTCTTCCTGATGTCGCTGACGATCTTCCCGTCGCGGATCGTTACGACCCTGGACGCGTACGCGACCACCAGCGGATCGTGCGTGGAGAATACGAACGTCATGTCGTGCTCGTCTCTCAACTGCCTCATCATCTTAAGGAGCGATTCGCCGTTCTCGCTGTCGAGGTTCGCGGTGGGCTCGTCGGCCAGAACCAGACGGGGCTTCGCCGCTACCGCCCTCGCGACCGCGACTCTCTGCTGCTGTCCGCCCGACATCTCGTTCGGCCTCCTGTCGGCAAGCTCGCCCAAGCCAAGGTCCTCGAGCACGGACATTGCCGTGGCGCGCCGCCCGCCGTCCTCACCCCGGAGCTCCAGCACAAACTCGACGTTCTCGAGCGCCGTGAGCACCGGGACCAGGTTGTACGCCTGAAACACGAACCCGAGCGACCGAAGTCGCAACTCCGCGCGTTCCCTGCGGCTCATGCCCGAAAGGTCCTGCCCGAACACCTCCACCTTCCCACCCGTCGCCGTGTCGAGCGCACCTATCAGATTCAGGAGCGTCGTCTTGCCGCTGCCGCTCGGACCCACTATCGCCAAGAAGTCTCCCTTGTGGATATCGAGATCGAGCCCTCGCAGAGCGTTGACGGTGATCTTCCCAACATGGAAGTCTTTCGTCACTGCACTCGCGCCAACAAGAACGTCTTGCATCTATGCCTCCCTCAAACTCAGAGCGGACGTGGGGTCGGTCCGCAGCGCGAACACCGCCGGATAGATGGCCGCAATCAGGGTCGAAACGAACGCGATGATGAACGCGTAGGGCAACACCCAGAGCCCTGGAACCGAGTACATAATCGGGTCGAAGAGCACGCCGGACATCGCGAGGTCCCCTCCCATCATCGTGCTGAAATCGATGCCTTTCGTGGCGGTCTGGTGCAGGGGAAACCACACAAACAGCAGCCCGACCCCGGCGCCCATGACGGCCATCACCACCGCCTCGAGCAGTATCAAGCGCACCACCTGAGATGCCTTCATGCCCAGAGCGATCAGCACCGCGAACTCCCGCCTGCGCTCGAGTACCGCGGTCAGCTGCGCGCCCGCGATCCCGAGGATCACGACGACCAGGACCGTACCTGCCAGGATGTTCATGAACCCCTTGTCGCTCTTGTAGTCGCCGCCCTGGGCGGGCACCACGACCATCCACGTCAGAACGTCGTCTTCCGGGGACACCACTGCTCGAAGACGTGAGACGGCGGTGTCCATCCGGAGGGGATCGTCGAGCGTGATGCTGATGTCCCCCGCACCCGCTCGCCCCGTGAGCCGCTCGACGTCCTCCAGCATCACGTGACATATCGACGCGTCCATGTCGCGACTGCCGGTCTCGATGATGCCGACGATGCGGAGCATCGCGTACTCCATCTCTCCGCCCTTGCTCACCACCGTCAGAAGAAGGTCGTCATCAAGTTCCACTTCCAGCCTGTCCGTGACAGTCCGGCCCACGACGGCGACGTCTCTGTCACCGTCTTTCAGGTATCTTCCCTCGACGACCGCCCTCACCAGCCGGCTCGTCTCGGCTTCTGCGACCGGGTCGACTCCGAGCACCTCAACACCCGCCACGCGGGTCCCGAACCCGAGAAGCGCGGTCGAGCGAGCGTGGGGCGCCGCCGCCTTCACGCCTCGGGTGGCCCTCACCACGGCGAGTTCCGCCTCCCAATCCACAAGGCGGAGGTCGTTGTCCCGGCTCCGCTCCCACTCCGCCGGCACGACCTTCACGTGACCGAAGCCGGATTCGGCGATCGCGCGCACACGCATCTGCGTACTGCCTCGCATGAACGCCGTCATGAAGACCGCTATCGCAACTCCGATACCAATACCGACGACGGACAAGAGCGTTCTTCGTACGTTTCTGCCCAGCGTTCGGACGGCGAATTTCGCAATGATCGGAGTACTCATAGCCGCATCGCCTCCATGGGCTCCATCCGCGCGATGCGCATGATCGGCCACACAACCGACAGGAGCGCGGTCAGGAACACCGCGATCATCCCCGCCAGGACGTCGCTCGCGTACAGCCTGGGGTACACGAGCGACGACAGATGAAGGCCCTTGTAGCTCGCCTCGTACGAGTCGGACGCGCCACCGAGTGCGGCGTAGTCGAGCCCCGTCTGCTGTGTGATGAGCAGGAGGCCTAAGCCCAATGCCGTCCCGATGACCACTCCAACGAGGCCCAGAATGACGGCTTCAACGGTTATCATTCTCGCGAGCCTGCTGGGTCCACACCCGAGCGAAAGCAACATCCCGAACTCGTGCTTCCTCTCGAACGTCGCCATGAGCATCGTGTTGGCAATGCCGGCGGCGGCCGCCACGAATACGATCCCGAGGACCACAAGCAGCATGACGTCTACCATCTCGAACATCCCCACCATCTCCGGCACGATCTCACGCCACGTCAGGACCTCCAGGTCAACCAGCGCCGGCACTGCGGAGAGCCGCGCCACGGTCTCGCCCACGGTATCGAGATCCCGCGTGTGGATCACCATCTCGTGCGCCTGGTCGTACATCGCGAGAAGCTCGCCCGCGTCGTCGAGCGTCATCACTATCCCGAGATTGTTCACTATGTCCACCGGAGAGGAAATGACCTGCGTCACCGTGAAGAGCCCGCTGGCGATGGACCCGTCGACGTCCTGCCCGACCAGGGCGAGCTCGGCACCCGGTTCGATGTCGTACCTGCGTGCGAAACCGCTGCCTGCCAGCACGCGGCCCTCCCCCATGAGCGACGCAGCATCGAGCCCCGGTAGAAGACCGTCGTCGTGCGATTCGGAGGCGGGGTCGACGCCCACCACGAAGCTCATGAATCCCTCTTCCGTGAGCGCCGTGAGGACGGGAGCGTAGATGCGCGCCGACACATGTTCGACGGAGGGATCCGCGCGAACCGCATCGAGCGCGGACGTAACATTGTCTATGGTGATATCGATGGAGCGGTCGTCCAGCCACACCGGCGCGTGTACCTGGGCGTGTCCAATCATCGGGCCTGTAATGGACCCGTGAAACTCGTCCATGTAGCCATGCATCAGCGCGGCGACGGCCAGGAAGATGAACTGACCGAGCGCGATCGCGGCAAGGGCAAGGACCGACCTTTTCCTGTTTCGACCCAGGTTCCGCCAAGCGATGCGGAGCGTGCTCGTGCCGGTCATGTGGCGATTACCTCTTGGTGTGCGAAATCGCCCCGGGTGACAACCCAGGGCCCCTAGTGTGTCCGCTCGAGACGAGAGAGACTGAACATGTCGTCGGACAGCTCGACGTCGAACTCTACGTCAAGGTAGCGGAACTCGGTCCTTCGACCTTCCTCTCGCTCGGGCACAATGGAGATGAGCGTCGGTATGCGCCTACCACCCAGCACCTTCACGTCCTCGAACCGCATTGTTCGCGACAGGCGGTCCTTCCTGTCAAAGAACTGCGCCATGACGGGAAGCCAGTCGTCGTACGCGAACACCATCTCGACGCTGTTCCAGAGCCCCACCGCGTCCGGACGCGCGTTCATGCGCACCTTCCACCCCGGCGGGTCCTCCGAGCGCCCGACCACTTCCGACTCGTAGTCGTCCTCGTACGAGGAATCACGGACGATATCGTCGTTCGTGAGATCACTGCCCATCCACGAACCCATCATCATAGACGGTGGAACACGGATGGTTCGCGAGATCTTCGGGAGATAGTTCCATAGGTTCTTGTCGACCTTGAGCGTCGCCGTTCCGGCGTCGCGAGGTGGCGCGTCGATGACGATGAGCGCCTTGTCTTCGCCCTTGCCCCAGAGCCTAAGCCGGAGGGTCCTTGTCTTCTTGGGTGTGACTATGGAGATCTCGACCCGGGCGATGGTTCCCGTCGAGTCGTAGAGGTCGTCGTAGCTCCGGAGGAGGAGATCAACATCCGGCGCGTCTGTGATTGGCGCGTCGACATCGGGCGCGTCGGCATCGGGCGCGTCGGCATCCGGCGTCCTAGCATCAGTCGTCGGATGAATCGCCGTGGCGACCTGCCTGTCCACATCTTCGCGCGCGGCAGCCCCGACAGCGCAGAGCGCCAGCGCAACCGCAACACCCAATGTGACATAGGGCGCTCGCGTGCGACGTTTCCCCTTCAGTCTGATCATCTCTCGCGTTCCTCTTTCCAGTCCCTCTCCCAACGTGCGATGAACCCGGGCAGCTCCCTCTCGATGAAGGTGCAGTAGCTCCCCAACTCTCTCAACCGGAGTGTGCTGTCTTCCTTCTCCCCGGCGCTGAGCTCGAGACCCTCTTCCACCAGGTCGCGCATGGAGACGATGTACGACATCCGCTTCCTGAGGAGCTGACCCCACACGCCGGACCTCACGCGGAAGTGAGCGCTGCGCTCGCCGGGGATCCCCAGGCGCTCGACCATCCCGGACTGTGTGAGAGCTCGTGTGGTCGTACTCACCGACCCCGCGCTTGCCCCCACCGCCTGCGCGATATCGCCAGCCGACTGCTCCGGCGGATCGGAGATGAGCAGCCAGGCAAGGATCCTGCCCATCATGCGCGTGGCCCCAAGCAGCTCGAAGAGCATCCCCCACCGCTCGAGGTAGCCCTGGAGATCTCCGCGTGTCGTGTCGCCGTTCATGCTTCCCTCCGTTGACATCACAATGGACATTCTAACTGGTTCACTTGATGTTGTCAATTCAAAACCTTCAATAAATACTGAAATATGGAAAAGAGCCCAGCCACGCGCGCTTTGCCCCGCGTGAGCGCAGGGTCACTCCTGTGGCGGTGCCGATGGACCTCCTGTATAATACCCGGCACGATTGACAGTCACGCAGTTGAGGTGGAGCACCGAACAAGCTTGGCCATGCTGGCGCGAGGACGAGCTTATCACTGCCCCTCCCCCAGGAAGGACGTGGAGTGAAGACGACGAACTCCAGTGGACGGGTCCCCACAGGAACACTCACGGGAACCGCCCTCCTGCTCGCGCTCGGGGTCGTACTGCCCATCGTCTTTCACGCGTTTCCCCTGGGAGGACGGATCTTCCTGCCGATGCATCTGCCGACCTTCGTGGCGGGGCTCGTCCTCGGGCCGGTGGCGGGGCTCGTCGTGGGCGCCGGGTCCCCAATCGTGTCGGGACTGCTCACGGGACGTCCCACGGTCTTCTATATGATACCCATGGTCTTCGAGCTGGCAACGTACGGCCTAGTGGCGGGCCTTCTGCGCCCGCGGTTTGCGGCGCTGCTCGGGCGGCGTGCCCGCGCAAGCGGTCCCGGCAAGACCGGTCACGCTGAGCGGCCGGTCCCGGCGGCATCTCCGCTGGCGGCCGTCTCACTGGCCCTTGTCTGCTCGATGCTCGCCGGCAGGGTCGTCTGGATAGCGGCCGTCGTCTGGCTGGCCCCGGTCATCGGGCTGACGGCCCGCACGATCGCGATGGCGCTGGGCGCAATCGGCGCTGGGTGGATCGGCATGGCCATCCAACTCGCTCTCATTCCCGCGATCGTCCGGGCGATTGAGCGCACCAGAAAGACGTGATACAATGACTGGACTCCACGGGAGTTGAATTGAACGCGGGCTCATAACATGGGGCCGGTAATCCACAGACCAGGCAGTCCACGGCTGCCGGAAACGAACTCAAGGACAGCGACGCGCATGCGAATACTGCTGATACACGCGAGCAAGTTCAGCTACCACGTCACCGAGAAGACCTCGGCGGTCTCCTCTCTGGCGGAGCTGAGCGAAGAGCACCTCAAGGGATCGACGGGCGACACGCTGGTGGCGTTCCTCGCTTCCGAGAAGACGGACGAGAAGGGCATCGACTCGGTCGCGGAACAGGCGGCCACGGTCATCACCGACCAGGCGAAGCAGGTCAAGACGGCCGACGTCATGCTCTACCCCTACGCTCATCTCTCCAGCAACCTGTCGTCTCCGCGTGTCGCGACGAAGGTGCTGACCGCGATCGGCAAGAGGATGCGCGAGGACTCGGGGCTCACCATCCACGAGGCGCCCTTCGGCTACTACAAGGGCTTCGAGATCGAGTGCAAGGGCCACCCTCTGTCAGAGCTCGCCAAGACGATCATGCCGGGGGGCGAGACCGGTGACGGTGCCCGCGCCGCCGGCGAAGATGACACCTCCGCGGCGCTCCAGGCCGAGAAGACCATGAAGTCCGACTGGCGCGTGTTCTACCCGGACGGGAAGGAACTGCCGGCGCACGAGTGCAGCTTCGACGGCCACGATTGTTTCAAGCAGATGTACGACTACGAGATATCGGGCACGCGCACCTCGAGCGAGCCGCCGGCTCACATCGAGCTCATGAGGAGGCTCGAGCTCGTGGACTACGAGCCCGCGTCCGATCCGGGCAACTTCCGATGGTACCCCAACGGTGCCCTCATCAAACTGCTGGCCGAGGAGCACGTGTCCTCGCTTCTGAACGCCGCCGGAGCCATGCAGGTCGAGACTCCGATAATGTACGACTACCAGCACCCGAATCTGATGAGTTACCTCAACCGCTTCCCAGCCCGTCAGTACGTGCTTCTGTCCGACACGAAGGAGTACTTCCTGCGATTCGCCGCGTGCTTCGGGCAGTACCTGATGCAGCACGACATGCAGATCTCGCACAGGATGCTCCCCGTACGACTGTTCGAGATCAGCCACTACTCCTTCCGCCGCGAGCAGTCCGGCGAATTGGCGGGGCTGCGCCGTCTGCGCACGTTCACCATGCCCGACCTGCACACGTTGACTAAGGACACCGCCTCGGCCCGGGAGGAGTTCCTGAGCCAGATGGATGTCTCGATGCAGTGCATGAGCGACTTCGGTCTGGACTACGAGGTAGCGGTCCGCTTCGTCCGCGGCTTCCTGGACGAGGACCCGGAGTTCGCGCGTGAGATCGCGCGCCGGGCGGGCCGTCCGGTTCTGGTGGAAACCTGGGAAGAGCGCTTCTTCTACTTCGTCGCCAAACTCGAGTTCAATTTCCTGGACGCTCAGGAGAAGTCATCGTGTCTCTCGACCGTCCAGATCGACGTGGAGAACACGGAACGGTTCGAGATCGACTACGTCGACGAAGACGGGACGAAGAAGCATCCGATCCTGATGCACACCTCTGTCTCCGGATCTATTGAGAGAGTCATCTGTTCGATACTCGAGCAGCAGGCGATTCGCATACGGAACAAGGAAGTGCCCAACTTCCCGCTGTGGCTGGCGCCGACCCAGGTTCGCGTCATCCCGGTGTCCGACAAGCACCACGAGTTCTGCGAATCACTCCTCGAGAAGATTCCGTTCCGCGTCGACTTCGACGACAGGGACATGAGCGTAGGGAAGAAGATCCGTGAGTCAGGACGACACTGGGTCCCCTACACGATCGTCATCGGAGACCGCGAGGTCGGTGGCGACGAGCTGGCCGTGCGCATCCACGGGGGCGAACAGCGGCAGTTCTCGATCGACCAGCTCAACGAGACCATCAGGCAGGAACTCGTCGACAGACCCTACCGGCCCCTCAACGTGCCGGCCCGTCTGTCAGAGCGTCCTATCTTCGTCGGCTGAGCGGCGGCCGACGCTCTGGACTAAGACCCATCAATAACGGGAACCTTCGGGGGTGAGGGAATGGAACTTCCAGGTCTCGGAACTCCTCGCACGCATGACTTCGGCAACGGCGTTCACGCGATACTCGACATGGAAACCATCGTCGACGTGCATGCGGCGAACGTGGGCATCATCACGACCGCGAGAGCGCAGGTCTTCATCAACTCGGGGCAGACGGAGGCCCAGGCCCAGTTTGTCTGGGACTACACGCAGTCCAAAGCGCCGAGAAGAGAGATGACCTACGTCGTTCTGACGCACCACCATCTGGATCACTGCTTCGCCGCGAGCTTCTTCGATGACAGGGACGCGCTCATCTACGGACACAGGTCGTTCGGGTCCTGCATGGCCGAGATGAGGAAGCACCTCGAGGCGAACGACTACCGCGAGATGGTGGAGGCGTTCCTTAAGATAGACAGTGAGACGTGCCGGAAGCACATTGGCTCGGTGCACCCGATATCACCCCACCGGCACGTCGGCGAGGAGACCTCGATCGCCATCAACGGCGAAGAGGTGACCATCATACACCTGCCGGGCCACACCGAATGCGAGCTTGTCGCCTACCATCCCAGGAGTCGAATCCTTTTCGCCGGCGATGCCATCAATGAGCGCGCCGGTCCCGTCACGATGTTCGGCAACGCGCGCGACTGGCGGAAATGGGTCGTGGGTCTGGAGAGACTGAAGAAGCTCGAGATCGAGACCATCGTCCCCGGCCACGGGGAAATATGCGGCCCGGACATCATCGACGACCACATCGCTAAGCTGGAAACGAAGATCGCCGAGGCGGTCTGACGACCACCCCGGCGGCTTCGGCGCGCATCTCGTGCTCTCCCCAACTTCGGCTGTCCCCAACTTGTTGCCGGCCGGCCCCTAGCGGCGGTCACGCGCTCACGCAGGGTAGTATGATGACTTCGTCGAGGGGACCGGCCAGCGTTTCTCGCTCACTGACGGCGGTCCCGGGGGCGCGGGCTGATCCCCACCCCGCTCCCCGGTCCCGCCCTTGAGTCGTCGTCGACCTCGGCCGCCTTGGCGCGCCCCGCTGTCCAGGCCAAAGAGAGAGTGTTCTTCGCGGGAACACGGAATGTGCTGCGGCTTCTTACTCGGCTACCGACGGCGCGGACTCTCCCGGCGAGAAGAGTCCTGCGGCGACTCACCTTACGAGCGTCATTTTCCTCTCAAAGAGCTCACCACCGATGGTCATCCGGACGAAGTAGGTGCCCGATGACACGTCCATACCCGATCCGTCCCTGCCGTCCCACCGGACGGACGAGACGCCGGGATCTACTTCAGAATCGATAAGTACCGCCACGCGACGACCGGAGACGCTGTAGACCGCGAGTGTCACGTGCTCGCGGGAGCTGAGGCTGAAAGCCACGCTCGTCGCGGGGTTGAACGGATTCGGGTAGTTCTGGTGCAGCGTGGTCAGGCGCGCGGGCTCGGACCCGTCGGCGACGCCTGTCCCGTCGCTCTCGATGTCGACCGAAGAACCACGGGGAACACAGTTCTTACCCGTGACGGTGACGGTGACGTTCGACGCATTGCCCGGTTCGAACGTGACGACCGCCTCTCCTCCGGCGCCCGTCTCCGTAACCTCGTAGACAGATCCGTCGGCGCTGGCCACGCACACTGTCGCGCCCTCGACCGGCGAACCCGCCGCCGCTACTTTCACGGTCATTGTGACGACACCATCGGTCGCCTCAACGCCCTCGGGATGCACCACCTTCAGCTCGGTCGGAGTGTCCGTCCAAACGGGCATCTCGGGGTCGCCGAGCAGGTTCAGTTCGTACATCGCATAGCGCATGTAGTCATCGGTAGTCGCGGCTCCGACGAACTGGTGCTTGGCGTCCGCATGGACCACGCCGGCATGAACCAGGTCTCTCGTGAACAGTGACGCGAAGAACTCCCTGCCATAGAGGTCCGACACGCACTGTCCCGGATAGCCGGGGCAGCCCCACCCGTACCGAGAGTTGCCTACGTACGCGACGCCTCCGCCGTCCGGGTTCACCAACCAGTGCTCGCCGAAGGTGTCGTGATCGACGGCGGCGGACCAGCAACCGACCGAGTACCAGAGACCACCGCGCTGTCCGTTGTCCAGGTTATCCAGGTGCAGGGTGGTCAGGTTGTCGATCCCGACGCTGGCCTTCGTGATGTTCGAGTGTCCCTCGTGCATCACAAGTCCGTAGCCTTCGTTGAGAGCGTTAAGGGCGGTCGACTCGTACAGGTTGCCGTCGCGCTGATACAGCTTCGTGATGGGCGAGAACCGCGGCGGAACGGATTCATCGTCGATCATGTCGAGAGCGATGCCGCCGTCCGTGTAGGGGTCGGGTGAATCCCACATGATCTCACCAAAGAAGAGCATCTTGAGTTGGAAGTCGTCCCAGACCTGGAAGGGAGCGCCCTCGTAGGCGAGCACCTTCTCCACGAACGTCGCGGCCGCAGCCGGGCTGCCTACCGGAGCGCGACCCACGAAGACGTCCGAATACATGTCGATGCCGTCTTCCTCTATCTCGCCCCACCTGTCGTCGCCGTCGTCGTTCCACGTTCCATCCAGGTCGGCGTAGTAGAGGTCGG
Source organism: Candidatus Eiseniibacteriota bacterium (assembly GCA_030609365.1). Lineage (GTDB taxonomy): Bacteria > Joyebacterota > Joyebacteria > Joyebacterales > Joyebacteraceae > JALGZG01. The sequence continues at coordinate 51,407 of JAUWCJ010000005.1, forward strand.
ACGGGATGCCCTGATCGTAGAAGAAGTCGTAGGCGTGGCGGGCGGGGACGATGTCCGTGTCTCCACCGAGAAGGACCCACGCGATCCCGTGAACGTCGCGATAGGTTCTGATGCAGGACCTGATCCGCTCGGCCTCGTCGACCCCGTCGTAGAGCGGGTTCGACACGATGTCCTCGAGCGTCACGATCTCGGCCCTGACGCCCTTCAAGGTCTTCCAGTCCGCCAGGAGCTGGAACTCGTCCGCGAAGTCGGACGGAGTAATCACGAGGTAGTCGATGTTGTCGGCTCTCGTGGCCGTCCTGATACGGCCCGCGTAGCGGAACATCTCCTCGCCGTTCTCTACCATCTGCGCGACCGTCGAGGTCACGACGAGGCCGGGCGGGACTCCGTCCAGGAGCCGCGCCCTCTCCTCGTCTGCCGACTCGGTCGCGACGGCAATGTCTATGTTGGTGTGAAGGATGAGCCGTCCCGTAGCGGCGACGTACTGAAGCGGCGTGACGCGGACCGTAGCAATCCGGTATCCGCCCATTGTGCCTTCCCCGGCCAGTCGAGCTACCTCGAGGGGATAAGGGAGCTTTGGATCATATGTGCTTCGGCTCGGCTGGGGGAGCTCCACTTCCCTTTGTGAGGAGAACCTGACTGGCCGGGGTGCAGGCAGCAGATCGTAGCTGCCGGGGATATCGACCGTCCCGCTGAGGGAGGTCTCTATATCGCTGCAACTGGAACCGGGCGGAAGGAGGAGCCGGACGTAGAAGGCAGGAAGCATCGGCTCGGCGGGTTCGGTCGTGTGGACGGCGCCCTCGATCGATACAAGATCGTACCCCTGATGCTCCACGAATTCTAGCTGCGCAGAGTCCAGAACCAGGGTAGCCACCACCTCGGCGGTTGAGGCAGCGGCGGCAAGAGCAGGAATAGCAACGAGCAGCACCAGAGTTCCGATCAGGAATCTGAGGTGCGCCGTCCGGGAGTCCCCACCGTTGGCGAGAGCTTTCGTGCAACCTGTCTGCGTCCAGCTTCCTCGCATCTTCCGGTTCCCAGTTGAGATGGACAAAAATAGGCCTTCGACAACCTTGTTAAGGTCGAAGGCCTTCCCATCCCCAGCACACTTATTATGATATCACAGGGTGTGCAGGTTGTCAACAGTTATTCGTGGCCGTGTCTCCCTTTTGCGCATAGGCCCTATCGCTGGGCGGTTCCTCGTCGTCTCTCGCTGTGCAATACGTGAACACCGCTCTGGGACGCCCCTAGGCGCTCCCCAGCACTGGCCGCCACGATACCGGAGCGAAGGCCGGTAAATCTTGACCAGCAGCCACCGAGAGGGTAGAGTCTCGGATAGACTCGCGTGTTCTTGCGATGAGAGTGGCTGAGTTGCCGGGCAACACGTGGCGCGGCGGCGTCAGCCGGGTGCGGCGTTGCCTTTACGCGGCCGAAATCGTGGCGGGACTATCCTGCCTACAGGACGTGATACGCGCACTTCGCGTTTCGGCAGGATATCTGTAGTTAGGCGACGGCATCCCGGCGGCCAGGGACCAGTGTTGGAGGATTGCCATGAGACGATTGATACTGACGCTTGTGTGCATCGTGGCGGGGGCGGCAGTAGCGACGTCGACACCGCCCGACTTCCTCGAGACTTTCACGTACCCCGATGGTTCGTCTCCCCCGGATTGGGTGTGGACTGGGGATCCTCAAGGAGGAGGTCAGTTCGCGGTTCTGGACAATCAGTTCGTCCACCTTGACGGGGGCTACGTGTACTACGTGAGACTCGTTCCGGAGCACCCATGCTATCAGGGGTGGTACGACTTCGATGTCAAGGACTCGAACTGGGAGTTCGCGTGGGGCATATGCGGGACTGCCGATTCGGGCTGGTGTTGCCGCCTGTATCACAATGACGCTTGGGGGCAACCAGGCTACACGCTGACCTACAGCGAATGGTCAACGTTGCCGGGATTCCCGGACGGGCAGTACATGTTCCACAACTGCACGGACCA
>JAUWCJ010000174.1 GCA_030609365.1 Candidatus Eiseniibacteriota bacterium
GAAGCCGTTCATTATGACGGCCCCGGCGCTTCTTGCCGCCTCTGTCGCGAGTCTGGTCAGCTCATTCATATGGCAGTCCAAGGTTGGTGTAGAGGATGCCGCGGCCGGCCGCGAGCCCTTCCGGCGCTCCGCACGGTGACTTCCCGATATCCTATCCGCTCGGAGGCGCCGAATCAACGCCCTTGAGCCCGACCGGGACGGTCGAGGGGCCCGCCGTCCCCGATGGCCCGCCGTCCCCGATGGCCCGCCCGGCCTCCTTGACCCGTGCAACCTCCGGTCTTATAGTTGAGTCCAAGTTCACGAGCAGCAGGAAGACGATCGGGCGCGCCGCCGGTGGTGGACCACCCGGTGTTGTACTGCGCCCCACCAGGGGCGACACTCACAAGGAGAGGACATGAGACGCACCATGCTCAGAATCGTGCTGGCGTTGCTCGCGGCACTCCTGTTCGTCGGCGCCGCGCAGGCCAGGGAGCCGTTCAGAGTGGTCCTCCCCGAGAACGGGATGACCGTCGTTCTCGAGGAGAACCACAGCTCCCCCGTCGTCAACCTTCGCGTCTACGTCAAGGCCGGCAGCATCCACGAGGGCGAGTACCTGGGCTGCGGCATCTCGCACTACCTCGAGCACCTGGTCGCCAACGGCCCGACGGCGAACAGAACGTCTGAGGAGTATGAGCTGGAGCTCGAGAACATAGGCGGCGGCTCGAACGCCTACACGACCAAGGATCACACCTGCTACTTCATCGAGACCTCGAGCGAGCACTTCGACAAGGCCCTCGATCTGCTGTCCGACAGAGCGATGAACATCGACATCACCCAGGAAGAGGTGGACACTCAGCACGGCATCATCGTGCGCGAAATCAACATGGGTTACGACGAGCCGGGACGTCGCATCTACAACATGTTCGGCGAGGTGATGTTCCGCGAGCAGCCTCACAAGTACCCGGTCATCGGCTACGTTGAGAACTTCGAGCGGCTGACCCGCGATGACGTCATCAAGTACCACAGCAACTTCTACGTCCCGAACAACATGGTCTTCGTTGCCGCCGGTGACTTCGACACGGCGGAGGCCTACGAGAAGATCCGCGAGACGTTCAGCAGCTTCGAGCGCAGGCCCGTCGCGTTCCCCCCTCTCCATGACGAACCCGCCCAGATGGGCCGCCGCGAGCTCAGGGAAGAGCGCGACCTCGAGATGGCCTACGTGAGGGTCGGATTCCACACGGTGCCGTTCACCAGCCCCGACATGTACCCGCTGGACATACTGTCGCATGTCCTCTCCGAGGGCAGGAGCTCCAGGCTTCATCAGAGACTCGTCGATGAGCTGGGCCTCGTTTACAACATCTCCACATACTCGCACACGCCGTCATACGACGCCGGCACGTTCGGCGTCGTGATGACGCTGGACCCGGCCAACATCGACGACGCCATAGAGGCGGCGCTGGACGAGATCTACGCCCTCAAAACCAGTAGGGTCTCGAGCAACGAGCTCAAGAAGGCGAAGAAGATCAAGACGGCCGAGTTCTACTACGAGCAGCAGGAACTCGAGGGGCGCGCCAGCAGCCTGGGCACGTCCGAGCTCGGCGCCGGGAACCCCGAGTTCTGGGGCAGGATCTACGCGGAACGCATCCAGGATACGACGGCAGAGGAGATCCGGGACGTCGTCAATCGCTATTTCTTCGACGACAACATCGGCATCGCGATCCTCGAGCCCAAACGGGGTGAGGAATCCGTGGACGCCCGCTCGATAGACGATGCGCCCGAGGTTGGCAGCATCGAGAAGCACGTGATGGACAACGGGCTCACGGTGCTCATCAAGGAGAACCACACCAACCCGGTCGTCTCCGTCGGCAGCTTCACGCTTGCGGGCGCGCGGATGGACCCAGAGGGTGGCAGCGGTCTCGCGAACTTCGTCGCCAACATGATGCCCCGCGGCACGAAGAAGAGAAACGGCGGGAAGATCTCGGAGACATTCGATTCGATGGGCGCCTCCTACAACTGCTCCGCGAACCACACTCGCATCCAGTCCGAGATGACGCTTCTCTCTCTAGACCTCGGGGACGGACTGGAGGTCTTCGCGGACATCCTCATGAACCCGAAGTTCGATGCCGGAGAGATGGAGAAGGAGCGGGAACTCATCCAGGCCGGCCTGGCGGGCCGCAGTGACAACTGGAACACCGACGCGATGGACCGTATGCTGATCGAGCTCTTCGAGAAGCACCCCTACGGCAGGTGCCCGGTCGGCACGACCGAGACGGTCGCGGCGTTCACCCGTGCCGACCTCGTCCTTCACCACGGCGCCTACGTCACCCCCAACAACACCGTGCTGACTATCTTCGGGGACGTCGACGGTGACGCGGCCCTGGCAATGGTCGAGCGGGGCTTCCGCGGCTGGAAGCCGGGGGACGATGTTGCGCCCGCGGTCGTGAACGAGCCCGCCCGGACGGAGCCTGAGACGATCACGAGCTACCACGATCGCGCCCAGACCGTCATCTTCCGCGGCTATCACGGCATGCCCTATTCCTCAAGCGACGGCTACGCCATGGACGTCCTGGACGCGGTCGTCTCGGGCATCTACTACCCGGGCGGCTGGCTCCACACGGAGCTGCGCGGCAATCAGCTCGTCTACGTGGTTCACGCCTACAACTTCACGGGACTCGACGCCGGCTACTTCGGCATCTACGCGGCGACCTTCGAGGAAGCGCTGGAGCAGGCCATGGAGATAATCGACGGCGACATGGAGCGTATCGCGACGGAACTCGTCGGCGACGACGAACTCGATAAGGCGAAACAGCTCTGCGTGATCATGCGGCAGACATCGCGGCAGACGAACTCGTCGCAGGCGAGCGACGCCGGCATAGCGGAGCTCTACGGCCTGGGCTACGACCACACGGAGGACTACGCGCGGAAGATCAAGGCGATCACGGGAGACCAGGTGCTTGCCGTCGCGCAGAAGTACCTGAGCAACCCGGTGACCATTCTGCGCCGGCCGCAGCCTTCTGAGGAAGTGAGTGAAGCCAACTAGGAGAGCATCGAGCGCAGGATGCGGAGCGCAGGAACGAGGTACTGAAGCGGGTAGGGTGGGGCCTCGCAGCCCCACCCTCCCACACCACCGGACGTACGGTTCCGTATCCGGCGGTTCACGGGGAGCACATGAGGCTCCGGTGCAAGAGCCCCCTCACCCGCATGATCGTTGCGTGCCGTGCCCGCT
>JAUWCJ010000017.1 GCA_030609365.1 Candidatus Eiseniibacteriota bacterium
CGTTCTCGTCGAATCGGTACTCCCGCCCGAACCGAAGCACCGGGAACCCCAGTTCCTCTGCACCAGCCCACCGTCGAATGGTCCTCTCGGAGATCTTCAGCCACTCGGCGAGCTCGCTGACGGTCATTAGCGACCCCCTGGGAGCACCGCTGTCCGCCGCCCCGATCTCCTGAACCTCGTCCGCCTTCTCGCTTCTGCGCTTCCTGCCCATGTCTACCTCCTCTCGCTGTCCGTGTCTGATTAGCATCATAACCGACCGTGGCCGTTGTGTCAAGTACTATTTTTGCCGCACCTTCGATGTTCTGAGAGCTCCCCCCGCAGGGCCACTCTATGGCGTTTCCTGGAATGCGCTAGCAAGCCCTTGCCCTAGGCCTCCAAGGCCACCCTAGGCGAGCCTAGGCGAGCCTAGCCTTGGCGGGGATGTCTTGAGACCAGCGGAGTTCGCCGTGGCCAGCCGTGGCGCGTGGCCGGGATATTCTAATAGAATTTTCTAGTAAGTTATTATGTGTCTAATGAAACAGTGACTTTTTAGGCAAAAAGAGCACGGCACAGCGGAGTAAGGCAAACTCTAATACGAGAATTTATCGTATCAATATTTCGCTAATCTATTTTCGGGTAGATGTTTTAGCCGTACATTTCTTTGCGAAGAAACTCAAAGACGATTAAGCAAACTCACGCAGGAATGGCCAAACTACAATAGTCGCAGGAGTCGAACCGGCCCAGCAGAAGGCCGCCGCCCCAGGTGGGACGGCGGCCTTCACATGCGCGCTGTTGGAGCCCCCTACTGCAACGTCACCCATCCCCTGCCCGAGCCCACCGGTCCTGTCCGCCTATTCCAAACCTCGATTGTGGTGATACTACTAGGATCCCTAACGGGATCCGAACCCGAGGCACCGCTGCTCGAAGACGGGAAGCTAGTACGACTGCTTCTCCGGGATCACTCCCCTCACACCACCCCGCGGATGCTCCAGGTCACCATCTCTCCTGGGTATGAGGTGGATGTGAGCGTGCATGATGGTCTGACCTGCCGACTCGCCGCAGTTCATCCCCACATTGAAACCTGACACCGACGGGTCATCGCGCGCGATCCTCTCCTTGAGGATGCGGAGGAGCCCCTCCGCGTCGCGCCTCTCCTGAGATGTCATCGCGAAGAAGTCAGAGGCATGGCGCTTCGGTATGATCAGGACATGGCCCGCCGTCACGGGGAAGCTGTCCTCGACAGCGAAGACCGAGCCGTTCTCTTCCACAATGCGAGATCGCATCTCTTCAGAACAGAATGGGCAGTCGGGATCACGTTCTGACATAGGAGCATCCCACTCGTGCTTGGGTCTGCAGATAGTAGATGCATTCCTTGTCATCATACCAGAGAGAATGTTCGACGCCAAGCAGGACACTCGCTGCCGAGAGGCCTGAGACACCTCCTCAGCACGCCGAGTCCGGTAGCCGGACGGGCGCGCCCAATCCTGGTGTGACAGCTGGGGCCAGGGGGTGCTCGGCTAGTCGCCTTCGGCGACGTCAGTCCAGCTTGGGCCGCCCCCGTCGTACCCCCCGTCACGACGGCGATGGACCCTGAGTTGACGGACATTCGACGTTCGCGTTGGCGTCGTTCAATACGACCGCCCCCTCTCGGACCATCTAGGGGAGCCCATTGGGATTCCGGTCCCCAAGGCCGAGATCGAGCACGGCGAGGCCCCCGCTCTCCGTGGAGATAATAGTTGCACCCACCATGGTAATCGCCTATACTGTCCCCTAGTGGTAACATCCATCCCAACATGTCCCATCATCACCCCTGCCTTGAAAGACGTACATGGAGGTCATCGGTCGCGGCAAGCTCCACGGGTTCGTGAAGAAGCACGCACACGCAGAAAGCCCCGCAGCCGCCTGGTTGGCAGAAGTTCAAGCTGCCGAGTGGAAGTCGGCCTCGGACATCAGAGTGCGGTTTGGCCGGCGGGTCAGCTTCACTGCACAAGGGAACACCGTGTTTCGCCTTGGGGGGAACAAGTACCGTCTCGCTGCCACGGTGGCGTTCAATACGCAGAGCGTGTTCATAGTCTGGGTTGGAACGCACGCTGAGTACAACCGCCAGCGGTTCTAGGGGGAGAGCATGCTCAAGGTTCTCAAGACTGTCGAGGAGTACGAACGAGCCCTCGCGGAGGCAGGGCGACTGGTCGCTCTCGATCCGGAGGAGGGAACTCCGGAGGCTGACGAACTCGAGCTTCTGAGCCTAGTCATCACGAAGTACGAGGACGAGCACTTCCCCATTCGAAAGCCCACACCCGTTGAGGCGATCAGGTTCCGCATGGAGCAGCAGGGGCTGTCACAGCGGGATCTCGCTCCGTTCTTCGGGAGTCGGAGCAGGGTCTCTGAGGTGCTGAGCGGCAAGAGACCGCTGACGCTTCGCATGATCCGCGCGCTTCATGAGAACCTCGGGATCCCCGCGGATGTTCTGCTGCAGGAACCTGGCGCGACACTCCCCGAGGAACTGGCCGGTATCGAGTGGGGCAAGTTCCCGCTCAAGGAGATGTTCAAGAGGATGTGGCTTGAGTTCGACGGAGCATCGCGTGACCTGAAGGACCATGCGGAGGAGCTCATGCGCAGGTTCTTCTCGGGACCCGGAGCGTGTGGACTTGACTACGTTCTCCTCAGGGGTCACGTCCGCCGGGCATCCACAATGGACAACTTCGCGCTGGCCGCGTGGTGCTCGCGCGTTACGCAGCTGGCGGCCACGCGGGAACTCGAGACGCGGTACACGGGTGGAGCGATCACTGACGGGTTCCTGCGAGACCTGGTCAAGCTCAGCTACCTCAGCGATGGCCCGGTGCTCGCGAAGGAGTTCCTCGAGAAGAGCGGAATCCACCTGGTGCTCCTGCGCCACCTTCCCGGAACCCACCTCGACGGCGCGGCGCTGCTCCTGAAGAGTGGGGCTCCCGTCGTGGCGCTCACGCTGCGGCACGACCGGCTCGACAGCTTCTGGTTCTCGCTTCTCCACGAGCTTGCGCACGTAGCCCTGCACCTCGGGGAGGGCGAGTCTCCCTGGTTTTTCGATGATCTGGATGCCGATGGGGACAGCCTGGAGTCACAGGCAGACAAGATGGCTGCTGCGGCACTGATTTCGGAGGACGAGTGGTCGAACGCGGCAGTGCGCACGACGAGCACACCCTCGGCCGTGAGAGGCTTCGCGGAGAAGCTGCGGATCAGCCCCGCCATCGTCGCCGGACGTATCCGTCACGAGCGCAAGAACTACCGCATCCTCTCCAGACTCGTCGGCCACGGGAAGGTACGAGAGCAGTTCCCTGATCTCGATGCCGGAGTCGCGTAAGTGCGTGTGTTGTCTTGCCCAACACGCTCGGTGCGCGGCCCGCGAAGAAGTCAGAGGCATGGTCAGGAGCCTCCCATGCGGAAATCGCGGACGTTCCGGGCTTTCCAGAGCAACATGGGCTGGGTTCGGATCCGCTCCTGCACCGCCGGATCAGCGTGCAGGACCTCCGCATCCACGACGCCTTCATCATGAAGACGATCGAGAAAGCGGCGCTCGGCGGGAGACCAGTCGAGCAGTCGTTCAGCAACGCCCTCCAACCGGCCGCCAATCCGCATACGCAGTTCCTCGGGATCGGGCACAGCCCCGTTTCCACTCTGCTGAAGCACGGGGATCAGTTGCTGCTTGACCGCCGGCGCGCTGGGTACCTGGTTCGAGGGCAACAGATCTCGGGGATCATGACGCCCCCCGGCCACCGAGCAGACAAAGGCCAAACGGAACTCAGGGTTCTCCAGCAGCCCGGGGACCAGCTGCAGCAGGTTCGCCGCGTCGAAGGCATCGCGGGCGACGGTCCGTTGCACCAGCGCGGTGAACTTGCCCGCGGCGAGTTCCAGCAAGGAGAGAGTCGGCACCTCGATCGGGTCGTCGGGCGGGAAGCGGGTCGACATACGCTCGGTGCCGAGGAGCGGCACGCGGGCCACATAGCTGACATCCACCTCGAGGTTCTGCAACCCGGCCAGTGGGCTCGCGTAGCGCAGGCGGAACTTGCCGCCGGCGTGCTCGTCGGGAATGCGCTTGACGGTGCAGCCCTCGCGCTCGCAGACCGAGGCGAGGGCGGCCTCGAACCCCGGCCGCGCGGCACGCATGGCGTCAACATCCACTTCGCCGACGTAGTTCAGGTCGATGTCGACAGACAGCCGCGGTACATCCATGTGCAGCAGATTGAGGGCCGAGCCCCCCTTGAGCAGCCAGGCCCCGCGCGTGGTCGGGTGACGGTCGAGGCGTTCCAGGATGCCGCACAAGCGCAGCACCTTCTCAACCGACTCGGGGCGAAAGCCGCTGGTCTCAGCGATCCGAGTGATTTCACGGGAGGTGATCACGCGCGCCTTTCATCGGCCCGCGGATGCAGCTCATGCGGCACGATGAGTGCCCACGCGCGCACGAGCCTGCCCGGCCGCGAGCGGTCGAGGTAGACCGGGCTGCGGGGGATCAGCGTTCGCAGGCGATCCAGGACCGAAGAAGGCACGGCGAGTTCATCGCGGCGGCCGTCCAGATAGAAACCCAAGCGGGCGGCCAGGGTGCGGCTGCCCAGAAGCTCCACGTACTCCACGAGCGGTTCGGGGTCGACGGCGGGCACGGCGGCGAGCGAGCGCCAGACCTCATCCACACCGCCTGCCAGGGCAGGGCGATCGAGCACGTCCGCGACGGTGCGCTCCAGGCTGGTAACGCGCAGCTCCACTCCACCTCGTTCCGCCTGTTCGATCCACGCTTCCCCGCCTCCCGCGGTTCGGAGCCGCGCGCGGGGACGCACCGGCACGAGGCGCCGGCCCAGGTAGCTTGTCGCCTTCGTCCCAGTCCAGGTCACGAAGGTGAAACGCTCGAAGAGACTCTGGGCGCAGCCGTGGACCTCGAGGGCCGTGTGGTAGGCGACGGCCGCATCGGGGGCCATACGCGAAGCGAGGGTCACGAAGTCCGGAGGCGAACCCTTGCCTCCATCCTGTCCGTCCAGACGCACAAAGACGCCCCGCTTGACCCGCGCAATCCGCCCCTGACGACGCCAGCGGGAGAGGTGTGAATCCACCGTGGCCCGGACCCGCCCTCCCAGGACTGCCTGCAACTCCGCGCGCGTGAAGACGCTGTGGGTGGTGAGGAAAAACTCCGGCATCATGGCGTGCGACCTCCGTAACTGGGCACATATTGCCAGTTGAGGCGGTCACGTGCAAGTGTTTTCTCGTCAGGTGCCGGGTTCAGCGGCTCGGGCAGCATCCAGCCCTCGCCGTCGTTCTGGCTGCAGAAGACCTCGATCCCATTCTTGCTGTCGCCGCCGCCCCAGGCGGGACGGCGGCCTTCACATGCAGGCTGTTGGAGCCCCCTACTGCAACGTCACCCATCCCCTGCCCTAGCCCACTGGTCCTGTCCGCCTATTCCGAACCTCGATTGTGGTGATACTAGGATCCTAACGGAATCCGAACCCGAGGCACCGCTCCTTGAAGACGGGAAGCTAGTAGGACTGCTTCTCCGGGATCACTCCCCTCACACCACCCCGCGGATGCTCCAGGTCACCATCTCTCCTGGGTATGAGGTGGATGTGAGCATGCATGATGGTCTGACCTGCCGACTCGCCGCAGTTCATCCCCACATTGAAACCTGACACCGACGGGTCATCGCGAGCGATCCTCTCCTTGAGGATGCGGAGGAGCCCCTCCGCGTCGCGCCTCTCCTGAGATGTCATCGCGAAGAAGTCAGAGGCATGGCACTTCGGTATGATCAGGACATGGCCCGGCGTCACTGGGAAGCGGTCCTCAATCGCGAAGACGAAGTCATTCTCCTCCACGATGCGAGACCGCATCTCTTCAGAACAGAATGGGCAGTCAGGGTCACGCTCTAGCGAGGGGGCCTCCCGGAAGTCAGTGTCGTCCTTGTCCCCCTTCGACCTACTGCACTTGGAGCAGAGAACTTGGAGCTAGGTGGCCTGCTGAGCATGCGCCCTGTAGACCGTTGGGAAGAGGGCACATCTCTTGTCCACTGCCCCGGGCATCACGAACAGCTTCGGCTCTGCCCGGAACTCGAACACACGATAGAGACCGTACGACGACCACTTCTCCTTGGAGAAGGCTAGCTCGTTCGCCGAGATGTAGAATGGGGTCTGCTTCCCGTAGCGCGTAGTCTTCACCTCGATGAACAGATCGGCCCCGGCATCATCGAACGAGCGGATGTCGAATCCAGCCCCGTCGCCCTGGGTCTGCGAGACGTGCTCGATGCGATCCACGAGGCCGCCGTCGCCGATTCGTGACAGCCGCTCCCGCTCGAACCCAAGCACGAACCTCTCCCCTGCGAGCCCGAGCGAGGCGTTTGACATCTCGCGCTGAAGGTAGTTGGTGCGCCGAGTCCGAGTTCCGTAGGTCGCCGGTGCATCCAGCATGACGCCCGGCACGAAATCACTGTCAGAAGGTGCCTCGACCAAAGCCCCGAGGATGTCAGCGAGTGCCGGAACGTCAGTCGCTCGCTCCACGTCAGCCTGCACGACCTGAAGAAACTCCGGATGCGTATCGATGAAGCGCTCAACCTCGTGCGCCAGGAGCGTCTGGTAGTTACCCAGCGGCTTGTAACCCGAGATGTAGGGCAATCCCAGACCGATGAGAACGGCGCTGGTGTTCTGGTGCTTGCGCTCGATCGAACCATCGGTCCGATCATCGAGCTTCGGCGCCACGCCGCGTCGATGCTCCGACTTGTTGAACGAATCACCACGCAACTCAGCCCGGAGCATGTCGAAGTAGTCCGCGACTATCGCGTCAACCTCGGCCTCTGTCCAATCTCGCGCCACATCTACTCCCTGTGAATGTGTGCAGGCCGTCTGACGAACCGCGCATCAGCCGCGAGCGTCAAGACTGGCGCGGCGCGCGACGTTCACCGACTCACAGCATGTCGATCGGCTCCCCCAATGTGTTTCGAACTCCCGACTGGGGGCTGAATCAAAGCAGGGAGTGAATCTGACCACAATGTCTGGGGCAGCCAGTTCTCCCGCTGTCACCTGACCACCGCGAGAGTGCTTGTCTGCGTCTCTCCCAGCGCTTCCACGGTAACCACATAGAGACCGTCGGGAACGGTTGAGCCGCCGCTGTCTTGCCCATCCCACCTCAGCAGGTTTGCACCTGCGTTCATCCGCTCATCTGAGGCAAGTAGTGTCACCAAGCGACCCGCGCGGTTGTAGACCCGGGCCGTGACGAAGCCTGCCCGACCGAGGGTAAAGCTGACGGCGACCTCGTCGTTCGCGAAGCTGCGGGAAGGCGAGAAAACGCGGGGAGTGAAAGAAACGGCTGACAGACCCGCGCCCGTGCCTGTGCCCAAGTCCGAGAAGAGCGCGTATGTGCCCTCGCACGTAATAGGAGCCGAGATACTACACTCGTCGGACGACACCGTCCCGCCCAAGCGCTCCCAATCATCACCTTCGGCAAGAACGTACAGCGCGAGGACTTCCCCCCGATCTCTCTCAGCACCATCCTCATCAGAGGTCACTTGCAGAGTAGCCGGTTTCTCGAGCTCGGTACCCTCCCAAGAGATGCTATAGCCGGCAAGGACCAAGTCAGCACCTCCTGGCAGGCTGTCGGGAACGCTCCCCTCGTCGGCGGGAATCACGCTGACCGTCACATCGCCGGCGAAGGCGTGCGGTGGGAAGTAGAGATGAACCTCACGATTCGTGGTATAGACATCTCCTCCGGTTGACGCGCTCACGGCCACAGGACTTGTCTCCCATGCCCACGGCGCCTCGTTGTCCACATCCACCCTGACCTGACCAGTACCCGTCAGATCTAGCGTGTCCATCACCGAAAGCCGAAGCTCATAGTCCCCGTCTGAGACGAGCGTCGTGTTCCATCCACCAAGCAACCCCTCGGCCACGGGAGAAGACGACGATACGAGGGCGTCCCACACTGCAGAACCGACATGTCTCACCTCTATCGCATAATTCAGGAACCGCGGATCAGCCGCGGTCCCAAGAATCGCAACAGAACCGCGCACCGCCTCGCCGAAAACGGGCGAGGCGATGACCGCCGCAGGCGGTGTGGCATCTACTTCGAACGTGACGACGGCCGGGGTGGAATCAACGTTACCGACTGCGTCCGTTGCCCTGACCTCAAAGACGTGCTCTCCGTCAGAGAGATCGTTCCCCACCCAGGAGCCCATCGGTGTCCATTCGGACCACGAAAATCCGTCGAGGGCATGCGAGAATCGAAGGTACCAACTTTCTCCATAGGCCGCTCTAAAGGCGATGTGCTGCACCCTGCTCGGGATGAGCAATGGGGGGGTGGGCCAGATGACCGTCTGAGGAGCAACCCGATCAGGCTCGTGTGCCGAGACACCACCTTCCGTCCCAAACCACAGGCTGCCAGAGCCGTCCTCGGCAATCGCGAGTACACGGTTGTCCACGAGCCCGTTTCCCGTTGCGTAGGTCGTCCAAACTACCCCGTCGTACCGGCTCACACCACCGCCGTCAGTCGCGAACCACAGGTTATCAGAGCTGTCCTTGATGATCGCGCGCACACGGTTGCCCCCGAGCCCGTCATCGGCCGTGTAGGTCGTCCAACCCACACCGTCGTAGCGGCTCACACCGTCCCTGGTCCCGAACCACAGGTTCCCGGAACAATCCTCGATAATCGCGAGTACATGGTCGCCCGCAAGCCCGTCGCCGGTCGTGTAGGTCGTCCAATCCACGCCGTCGAAGCGGCTCACACCATCGCCTTCGGTCCCGAACCACAGATTACCAGAGCCGTCCTCGATGATCGCGAGTACATGGTCGCCCACAAGCCCATCGCCGGTCGTGTAGGTCGTCCAGATCACACCGTCGTAGCGGCTCACACCGCCGCCGCGAGTCCCGAACCACAGGTCCCCGGAACTGTCCTCGATGATTGCGTGCACCTCCTCACACGCGAGCCCGTCGTCCATCGTATATGTCGTCCAGCTCACACCGTCATAGCAGCTCACACCGTCGAAAGTCCCAAACCACAGATTCCCGGAGCTGTCCTCGATGATCGCGTAGACTTCGTTGTCCGCGAGGCCGTCGTCTTCGGACGTGTACGTCGTCCAGCTCACACCATCGAAGCGGCTCACACCGCCGTACCGAGTCCCGAACCACAGGTCCCCGGAGCTGTCCTCGACGATCGCGTACATATAGTCGTCCGCAAGCCCGTCTTCGGTCGTGTACGTCGTCCAACCCACACCATCTAAGCGCCTCACACCGCCGTACCGCGTCCCGCACCACAGGTCCCCGGAGCTGTCCTCGACGATCGCGTGCACATCGTTGTCCGCAAGCCCGTCATCGGCCGTGTACGTCGTCCAGCTCACACCGTCGTAGCGGCTCACACCGCCGCCGCGAGTCCCGAACCACAGGTCCCCGGAGCCGTCCTCGACGATTGCGAGCACGTAGTTGTGCGCGAGCCCGTCGTCCGTCGTGTACGTCGTCCAGCTCGCACCATCATAGCGGCTCACACCACCCGAGGTCCCGAACCACAGGTCCCCAGAGCTGTCCCCGATGATAGCAAGCACACCGTATCCCGCGAGCCCGTCGTCGGGCGTGTACGTCATCCAGCTCACACCATCGAAGCGACTCACACCACACCGAGTCCCGAACCAGAGCTTACCGGTGCTGTCTTCGCCGATCGCGTACACACAGTTGTCCGCGAGCCCGTCTTCAGACGTGTACGTTGTCCAGCTCACACCATCGAAGCGACTCACACCGCGCCCAGTCCCGAACCAGAGATTCCCAGAGCTGTCCTCTGTAACTGCAACCGCGTAGTTGCTCGCAAGCCCCTCCCCCATGCCAAAATTTTGCCATTCCGCTCGGAGCGGGAGCGCACACGTCGCGAGAAGACTCAGGACCCACATGAGCACGAGAGCGGGTCTCAGAACGTGGACTCCTGCCGCGCACACGGCGATTCGTCGGCTTGTTTTCATCGCACCATGCCTCCGATGTTCGAGAGTCGGCAATCGGATTGAGGCGCCTCCGCCTGCCGATAGACCACTACTACTGACAGATCGTCGGACGCTTCGCGGCGCCCTCGGAATCGAGCTACAGCGTCGACGACACGATCGAGGGCACCGACCGCACCCAATCCGGATGATGACAGAAGGACGTCGATCAGCCGCTCGTCTCCGAACATCTCATCCTTATCGTCGAAAGCCTCCGTCACGCCGTCGCTGAACAGGGCGAGTGTGATCCCCGGATCGAGCGTGATACAGCCCTGCTTGAAGGAGGCGCCTGGCATCGCCCCAACGATCATCCCACCCGTCTCAAGACTGACCGGGCCCGTCTGTCCCGCTCCGACTAGAAGCCCGGGATTGTGTCCCCCATTCACGTATCTGAACTCCCCCGTCCTCAGATCCAGGACCCCGATGAAGAGAGTGATGAACATCCCTGGAGACGTCGATGAGCAGAGGTGATCGTTCAGCTCGACCACGATATCCACGGGATCCGTTCCCGGACGCCGCAGGCAGCTCCGGATCATGGCGTGCACGTTCGACATGAGGATGGACGGGCCAAGTCCTTTCCCCGAAACATCGCCCAGGGCGACTGCGACTCGATCTCGGTCGAGTTCCATGAGATCATAGTAGTCCCCGCCCACTTCGCGGGCAGGGTGGCACACACCCGCGAACTCCCACCCCTCGGCTGTCGGGAGTTCTGCGGGGAAGAGCTTCTCCTGCACCTGACGCGCGATGCCCAGCTCCTTCTCGCGCTCCTGCGCTCTCCGCTCCATGAAGACCGAACGATAGGTCTCGACAGCGATGTAGACGACAACCGGAAGCAGAAGAGGCATACTCGGCGGGACGTCAATGCGCCACAGAACGAAGAGGGCATACACGGTTCCTGCGATGGCCGCGAGTACGATGCCCATTGCCGCAACAGCAGCGCGGAAGCGCAACGAGACGAAGAGCCATCCGAGTAATCCGCTGAGCGCGGCTAGCGTCGCGAAGAAAACACCCGAAGAAGGCGATCTCAAGAACCTCCCACTGAGAATGGCATCCACGGCGTTCGCATGTACGTAGACGAGCGGAGTCGCGATGGAGAAGGGAGTCGCGCCGGCGTCGGTCGCGGCTTCAGCCATTGCCGTGCTGCCGACGAGCACGATCTGCCCCGAGAACGCCCTCTGCAGCAGATCCCCCCTGCCCTCACTGACCCACCCAAGCACCGCAAGGAGTGAGTAGGAGTTGTGAAAGGCACGTCGGTCGCCCGCGAAGTCGATCGCGGTAGCACCCTCATCGTCCACCGGAACCTCGAGCATCCGACCATCCGACCACTCCAGGACGATACCGGATGCTCCCGGTCTGATCGTGGGAAGCGCCCCGTCGCCCTGCGCGAGCGACGCCAGAGCAAGACCAAGCGACGGGTAGACCTCTCTCTGGTAGTGCACCAGGAGCGGGAGGCGGCGTACGCCCCCGTCGCGGTCGACGGCCACAGCGATATGTCCGAGCGCGTGAGTCGCTTCCAGTAGCTCGCCGTACGGGAGCAGTGCACTTCCGGCCGATGCTACAGCAACACCGGCCGCGTCCACGGAGTGTGCCGAGAGAAGCTCAAGAGAGAGAGCCGATGATCGTCTCGATGATTGCGACGCAGGCTCACTGAGGAAGGATACGGCGTGGCAGACGTTCCGAGAGCGATCTGTCACCGCCGCCAGGAGAAGATCCGAAGATCTGTTGTCAGTGTCGGGATCAACGAAAACGAGATCGACCCCAACGGCCCGAACACCAGCATCTCCGAGCGCCGCCAGAAGAAGCGCGTAAACATCCCGACTGAGGGGCCACTGCCCGTACTTCCTGATCGTCTCATCGTCCACCTCGATGAGCGCGATGGCATCGGACGCCTCCCTCTCTCCCCTGATGCGGAAGCGCAGGTCGAGAAGCCTGAGGTCAGTGGTGGAGAAGACACCGAACCATTGTAGGACCACCAGGACCGCCCAGCAGAGCAGTGCGATACCAATCGAACGTGCGACTCCCAGCCGGCCGGTACGCGAAGAATGCACGGTCAAGCAGATCTCCTAGTAGTTCCAGTACAGGGTCGTCAGCAGCCCATCGAAATCACGTGCGCGCAGCCCCGCGGAGCGCCAGACCTTCGGGTCAATCGGACTCGTCAACACTGCCACGGTGTCGACCATGGCCGAGTCGCCGACAGCCGCCGCCGTTGTGTCCACGGGCACCGAGGCAGCAGCGGCGTCCAGCATCGCCTGGATCTCCTCCTGTGCAAGGACCACGCGATCCGCCGCCTTCTCGCGCTCCACGGAGGAGTCGGGGCTGGGCAATCCAAGCAGAGCCCTGGCCTGTTCGATTCCCCCAGCCAGCCGCAGCGCGATCGCAGCCTCATTCTGGGCCTCAGCAGCCTCGCCAAGAAGCATGAGAGCTACCGAGCGATTCAGGACGATTCCCGCGTCCTGCGGGTCGGATGCAGCCGCCTTCTCATAGAGGGCAAGCGCCACCGCGATCTCACCCTGAACAACGTGGATGTTGCCGATGTTGTTCAGAGCCCCGGCATGGTCGGGCGCCTCGGATAGCACGGCAAGAAACACGTCCTGCGCTTGGTCGGCATCTCCGCTGAGCGCCAGCGCGACTCCGTATTCCACAAGAAGACCCTGGTCGCTACGCTCGGATTGCGCTACAGCGACCACAGCTGACGAAGCCAGAAGGCAAAGGAGGAGCAGCGCGAACAACACCTTGCCATGCCCGACCCCAGGCCGAATCCGCACCCGCCGCGCCTTCATCTGCACATAGAGGAACGCACGCATCATCTCGCCTCCTTCTTCCAATAGAGGTAGTCGATAAGCTCCATCCGCTCCGCCGCTCTCGATCCGGCGACCCTGAGCTTGATGGGCTTCGCAGGCTCACGGATAGGCTCCTGAATGACGGGCGCGAGCGTGTCCGACACTGCCGCCGAGTCCTGCGCCCCGACCACGAACTCAGACGCGGGCAGCTTGGCCAGAACATCCATGAGAAGTGCCTGGATTTCCTCGACCGTGAGCGCATTGACGGCCGCCCGCGACTCACCGTCAGACACCTTGAGTCCGAGGAGACGACACGCATCCTCAAATCCCCCACTGCGCGCGAGGCCATTCGACAGCGCCTGCTCCGCCGCCCGGACTTCCCCGGATGCATAGCGGAGAAGCCCCAGGTTGAGCCAGATCCCAGGGTCCTCGGGTGCGTACTGTGCAGCGAGAGCGGCGTGCTGCAGCGCGCCCTCATGATCGGCGGATGCCATGGAGATAATCGCCAGATTGTTGTACGCCAACGCAGAATTGGGATCCGCTTCGAGAACCCTCATCAACGTCGCACCTGCCTCGTCAACGCTGCCACCAAGGTAGTACGCGTGCGCCAGCTCGCCGAGAGCCTCGGGCGAGACCGCCGTGCCCTCACGGGCGTCGGCGAACCGCTCGTCCATGTACGTCTCTCGCCAACCGCGGACCAACTCCGCGTCCCTCGAGA
This sequence comes from Candidatus Eiseniibacteriota bacterium, assembly GCA_030609365.1. Taxonomy (GTDB): domain Bacteria; phylum Joyebacterota; class Joyebacteria; order Joyebacterales; family Joyebacteraceae; genus JALGZG01. The sequence continues at coordinate 13,439 of JAUWCJ010000017.1, forward strand.
CCAGCTCCGCCACCTGATTCCCGTCCAGTTCAGGGAGCAATGCCGGCCTCTTCAGCTCAGCCGGTGCATAGATCTGCGCCGCCGACGCCAGATCGGCGAGCGCGAGCCGTCCCCTCTCGGACCAGGTTGTGTACTCCTCGGCACCGCGTCTCCAGCCCTCAGCGAACCCCTCACGCACGGCAGTCGTCTCGAGAGGAATCCACAGCAGATCGCCGTCCACGACGTACAAGTCCTCGTCGAGTCCCATCACCAAACGGTTGCGCTCGTGGATCCCGGTGTCGACGAGAAGGAAGAGATGACCCGGGACGTCGACGAGTTGAGTGCGTACGCCGACATTGGCCAGGAGCGATGCCATGAGCACAGAGGTATCATCGCAATCGCCACTCCGGGCCTCGATGGTCTCGCGGGGGTAGTGTACGGTGTCGACCGCTCTCGGAGTCTCGGAGATCGCGGAGTAGGGGTTGAGCGGATCCGGAACGTATGAGATGCCCAGCACGGCGAGGGCGTTGAACATCGCCGCTGCGTATCTGATGTTTCGGCTTGGCAGATGTATCGCTGCCTCAGAGTCGATCGGTCTTGCGGCGGACCGCGCGACAGAGGCCACGACAGGATCACGCGGTGTCACAAACGCTGCGGCCTGATCTAGTCCTTCTCCCCAATCGATCGCGCCGGGACCGTAGCATACGCCCGCCTCTGAACGTTTCTCCGTTCTGGGCAACCGCTGGCTCTGGTAGCTCACCTCGACCTGCACCTGAATAGGACGGTCGCCACCGTCTTCAACGACGCGGTCGGAGAGAACGGCGGTCACTTGGATCTCCTGCACGGCCTTGGGACGCAGGATTACCTCCTGCTCGCTTTGACCGTCCATGAGGCCGGGGATGAACGTCGAGACCTTTGCGGTGATCGGCTCCTCCTCGAGGTTCCGAATCATGACAGAGCCGACGGGTCTGTCCACATATGACTTGTACAACGAGGCGTAGAGCTCACGCGGTTCGACCTTCTCGATCCGCACGCGCGCCGGGTTGAAGTGGAAGGCGAGCGAGACCCCGACGTGATGCGTTGCATCGAGCACGGGATGATCCACGTACGCGTAGTCGAACCGGAACACGCCGTATTCTACTCCACCCCCAAACGAGTACTGTGGATTTCCCGAGCCCTCGCGGTCCTTCTCGATGCCAGCCCGGAGGGCAACCATGTCGAAGAACCGCATTTCGCCACCCAGATGGTAGCGATCGTCGATGTCTACGGCAACTATGCCCCGAGAACCGAAAGAGTACGCGGCCGCGAATCTCGCGTTCCGCGGATAGGCCTCGCTCGAACCCTGCTCGTACTCGATCTTGGTATCGAACACGTCCTGTCCCACAAGACCCAGCCGCAGCCCTCTCCAAGGTGTCACCAGGACCGCCAGATCGAGACCCCGTCCGCTCCCGCTCGACACCTCGACACCATCCAGATCCGTCCTGCGCGTCAGGTACTTCCCCGCTCCGCCGACCGAGAGCCACGAATATGGGCGAAAACCATACGACAGGTCTATGATGTTCTCCCCAAAACCCAGTTCATCGTCGTCGTATCCAGAACGGTACCAACCGACGGCGGCAACGTGGTTCAGACTGAGGGGCAGAACGAACGCCGTGAAGTTGTCCTGAATGCCGAGTCCGTAGAGATCGGCATTGGTCACCATGATCTCTTGGTTCCCAATTCTTGAGAGCCCGGCTGGATTCCAGAAGATAGCCGAGGCGTCGTCTGCGACGGCCGAGAACGCTCCTCCCATGGCAATCGCTCTGGGTCCCAGCGGAACCTGGTAGGATGGGCCGGCAAACGCCGGCGGCGCCAGAAGCCCGATGAGGAGCGAGAGAACCCACGATACAGCAAGGACTCCTGCAGAAGTCTTGTTCACGACAGAGTTCCTCCGTCTCATGCCAGCGTGCACTCAGGTCACTTCGTCACGGCTGCTGTCTCGACCAGTTTGCTGCCCAGTGCTTCTACGCAGATGACGTACAGACCGTCTGGGGCAAGATCCCCCTCATCATCACGCCCATCCCAGGAAAGCAGGTTCGCGCCGGCGTCCATCCGTTCTCCAGATACCAATGTCCTGACGGTCCTCCCGGATCGACAGTAGACACTCGCCGTCACCCTCCCTGCGCGCCCCAACACGAACCCAACGCTCACTTCCTCTCGACCAACGACTCCTGTGGACGATAGAACCCTGGGTGTCAGCGTGAGTCCTGAGAGACCGTCTCCCGAATCCCCACCGTCATCGAGGTACAAGGCGTACATGCCCGGGCGGTCAACCGCAGCCCGTATGGCGAGACCGTCGGAGGCGACAGTGCCGCCGAGCCTCACCCATCCATCTCTGGTGTAGGACGCATACAATGACATCACTCGTCCATCGGGCAGGTCGTGCGGGCGCTCAAGTGCCATCTCAAGCACCGCCTGCTTGCGGAGATCCGCGCCTCCCCACGCGGCGACGTAACCTGGAAGCACAAGAGCGGCACCACACGGCAGTGTATCAGGAACAGCACTGGAGTCCGCTGGATCTACGGCAACCTCAGTATCTCCAGCGAAGGCGTGTGGCGGGAAGTACAGACTCACCTCTCTGTTCACGGTACAGACATATCCTCCGGTTGCCGCGCTAATCTGCACGGGGCTGGTCTCAGACGCGCTGGGGGACTCGTTATCCACCTCTACCATCACGAGAGTTGACCCGGTCAAGCCAAGGGTATCCACAACGGAGAGTCGGAGCTCATAGTATCCATCGGGTACTTCCGCTGTGTTCCAGCAGCTCAGGACACCGTCAACGACGGGGGTGTATGCTGTCGCCAGAGACTCCCAGATGGAGGTCCCTACGAGGCGCGCTGCGACAGTGAAGCGGCCGAAGCGTAGGTCTGCCGCCGTACCTACGATGGTGAGTGAATCACTGACAGCATCGCCATGCAGCGGCGAGGTCACGACTGGCAGCGGAGGAGTGGCATCTACTTCAAAAGCAACAGCAGCAGGCGTGGAATCTACATTGGCAGCTCCGTCGCGCGCCACCACACGGAACTCATGCTCTCCGTCTGCGATCCCGTCCATGACCCAGGAGCCGGCGGCTGTCCACCCAGACCATGGGGACTCATCAAACGAGCACGAGAAGCGTATGCTCCTCGCTTCGCCGAACGCGGCGGCAAACCCAACAACTTGCCTGCGGTCCGTGCTTAGTGGTGTTGGCCCGTGTGATATGACAGTCTGAGGAGGCACTAGATCCAGGCCAAGCACTGTGGCTCCGGAACGCGTCCCGAACCAGAGCCGGCCCAAACCATCCTCGGTCACGCAACCCACATCGTTCCCGGCGAGCCCATCGGAGGCCGTGAAGATCGTCCAGTAGCTGCCGTCGTAGAGGCTTACTCCGCCCCCCCAAGTGGTGAACCACAGATTCCCGGCGGTGTCCTCCAACATCGGACCGACATTGTTGCTAGCGATTCCATCCGCAGTCGTGAAGGTGCTCCACACTCCGCCATCGTAGCGGCTGATCCCTCGGTAAGTACCGAACCACATTCTGCCGGCGCTATCCTCAAGAATCCCCCTGACGTCGGTATCGACCAAACCATCCTGTGTCGTGAAGGTCACCCAATCAGACCCATCGAACCTGCTGACCCCACCGCCCCATGTCGCGAACCACATGTCGCCTTCGGAATCCTCACATATGGCGCGGACGTCGTGCCCCCCCAGTCCGTCCTCGGTTGTGTAGGTTGTCCAGTTGACTCCGTCGTATCGGCTCACCCCTGACCCAACTGTCCCGATCCAAAGCTCTCCGAAGCTGTCTACGGTGATCGAGCGAATGAAGTTGTCAGCCAGTCCGTCAGCCGCTGTGTAGGTCGTCCATTCGGTACCGTCGTACCGACTGATGCCGCCTCCGTAGGTTCCAAACCACATGTCGCCCTCGTGATCTTCGGCGACCGCACGCACATCGTTGGACGCGAGCCCATCCAACGTCGTGTAAGTGGTCCAGGAGACACCGTCAAGGCAGCTGACACCCGCACCAAGCGTGGCGAACCACACGCGTTGAGAGGAATCCTCCACCACTCCGTAGATCCAGTCTTCGTAGGTATCGCCATCGACATCATGGTACGTGGTCCAGGTAACCCCGTCGTATCTGAAAACACCGTGCTCGTGGGTACCGAACCACAAGTTGCCGGAGCTGTCCTCACAGATCGAGTGGACTCGTGATAGCCCCTCAGGCAGCGCATACGTGAGCCATCCGACACCATCGAAACGACTCACTCCGCCACCATAGGTACCGAACCAGAGATTCCCGTGACGATCCTCGAGAACGGAACGGACGTCATTGTAGGCGAGTCCGTCCGTAGTTGTGTAGGTGGTCCATGTGTTGTCGTGGAAGTAACTCACTCCCCCCGACGTACCGAACCACAACGCACCAGTCCTGTCCTCATGGATGGCCCACACAGCGTTCCCAGCGAGGCCATCCGCAGTCGTGTAGGTGGTCCAGGTCGCTCCGTCGAATCGACTCAATCCTCCACCGTACGTCCCAAACCAGGAGTCCCCTGAGCTGTCAACATGCACGGCCCTGACATCGTTGCCCGCGAGGCCGTCAGCGGTCGTGTAGGTTGACCAGTTCACTCCATCGTAGTAACTGACTCCTTGCCCGGAAGTACCAAACCACAGCGCAAGCGACCCGATCTCAGCTATCGCCCTGACATCGTCGCCGGCGAGCCCATCAGAGGACGTGTATGTGCTCCAATCCTGCCCATCGTAGGTGGCGACACCGCCACCGTACGTCGCGAACCAAAGCCTGCCGCGCCAATCCTCGTGAATGGCCCATACGTCGTTGTTGACTAGACCGTCAGCAGTCGTATATGTGGTCCATCGAAGGCCATCGTAGCGACTTATCCCCCCGTCATGGTAAGTGCCAAACCAGAGATCCCCAGACGCGTCCTCGAGCACTGCGAAAACCCGATTGGCTGCCAGACCGTCCGATGTGTCCAGATGCTGCCAGTCCGCGCGAAGCGGTCCAGCGAAGCCCAGGAGAATGACCATTGCACAGGCTGCGACAACGGTACTCCACGCATGGAGGCCAGAAGAGCCTCGCGTCGCCAGGCCAGCATCACCTTCCATGCTCTTACTCCTCCCAGTTCCAGACGCAAGCGGCGCGAAGAACCGCACGGATGACAAGGGAGCGAGATCCGTGCGGTCTGCGAGCTGCCAGTTGAGTGCCAACAATCTGTGGTAAGTAAAGGAAAGCGGTGGATCACCTAGGTCGTGTCTGCGCCAGGTTCGGCCTGGAGTTCAGCCATCCTTGGGATCACTGAGGCTCACGTGCCCAGCCTGGACACCACGCGTTACTTGAACCCGGATTTGATGCCACCCCAGCTTGACTGCTTCCCCTGCTCCCAGTCCTCCACACCCATCGCTGAGTCCGGAAGATAGACGACGGCGTGAGGAGGAACGGTCACGCGGAGATCATCGATCCACACGGTGTCGCCGAGTTCCGCGAACACGAGTACCTCAATGACAAGGCCTGTGTGACCCTCTGAAATCACCCAGAACCACGAATCCTGATCCCATCCCAAGCCGAGGCCTTCATCCTCGCTGCCACCTGCGCTGCCGTCGTAGGTTTCGATATCATCCGGGCTGTCGTTCCAATGAGCCCACAACCTGCACGAAGGGGGTGCGTCGGGGGTCACGTCATGGCGCCAGACAGAAGCTTCGACAACGTCGGCGGTGCCGAGACCTGTGACCCAAGCGACGTACGCCTGCGGGGTGCCGCTCGGCGAATTGTGCACCAACATCAGAGAGCGTTCTCCCGCGTGGATAGGATCGGGGTGCGGAACGTTGTCGGTGATGATCGGTGGACTCCCCTCGCCACCAAGTGCCAGAACTTCCTCTCCGTATTCCCACCCACAGTGGACCTCGAACGGTTGTGGCGGTCGGCTGGGAACGCACTCTGTGGCCTCGCCATCGAAGAAGTACACGTAGCCGCCGAAGTAGTCGAATACCTTGATGATGTCACACGCGAACCCACCGCCGACGGATGAGTATCCGCCATCCTCGTCTGAACCTGAGGCGTCAGAGATGAACCTGAAGCGCGCAACAAAGGGATCATCGTACGGACCGAGAATGTACCCGTAGGTACCGATGTTGTACCAGGCACTAGCTCCATTGTGTCCGCTGTTGAGGTTCACGAATACGCCGTTGCTCTCGGCCTGAACGTAGGTGAAGTCGTGGCCATCTTCCGAGTCGCACCGGTATGCGTAGGTCAGCATGGGGTAGCTCGCACCTGAGAAATCCAGTGGAGGGAGATCCAGACGTTCATCCCAGTTGTTGCCGTAGCCCCCGTCCTCGTCGTACTCGAACGTACCGCACCACCACGAGTAGCTACCCTCATAGGCGAGGTAGGTATCTCTGTGGAAGTGAGGCTCACTCGTGCGATGAGCGGCAGCTGATAGGGGGGACGAGAAGGCCGCGCCAAACCAGACGCACGCGGCCACGGCCATTGTCATGAGAAGTCGTCCAAGCGTGGTCAATCCCGCAACCTCCACTAGTCGCGTCCACCCTTGGCAAGTGCTCAACTCAGAGCCAAGCGAGCGAGTCGGGCAAAGTGCCGCAGAAGCGCAAATCCGAAGTCAATCCGCCAATACGAGCATACGCCAGCATACCACGCGAGCCCATCAGATTCAAGCTCGGTGTCGTCCGGCATGACACTGGATGCGACCTGTTGGTGGCTTCGTGCTGGCATCCCTAGTACGTGAGAGCTGGAATCACACCCTCGACTGGTTCCACCGGGTAGTTCATCCCCCCAGGTCCTGGTTCGACCAGATGCTCTCCAAGACACCGAGAACACGGTGCCCGTGACTTGATGAGGGAACTAGCGGTACAACGCCTTGATCGCGCCCCATCCTTTCGTCTCGACCACGGTGTTCGGGGAGTCCTCGTTCCCGCTAACGGAGCGCTTCGCGATTTCCCCTTGTCTCCACGCAACACAGGGACTGATTCGACCTTGGGAAGGGGCATCTCCGTCTGTGAGGGATGCGATGTTCAGCCGTGGAGCTCCCGCTGAATCAACAACTTCGAACTCCACGCTGTCGTATAAGCTGGGCTCAGGTATGTACTGGATCCGGATCTCGTAGCAGCCGGGATCACATGGTGCGGATGGCCAAGGGTGTGTGCCATCGTTGCTGTCGACTCCGAACCAATGCCAGAACCCTCCACACTCTCTCCAGTAGAAGTCGAGCACATCCGGCGAGCCTTGCGAAGAGGGCATGTCTGACTCCCACACAACCATATCTGGCGCGCACGGTGAGTATACTCCCCCCTGAGATGGTTGAGTGATACTGATGTAGAAGATGTCCTGTTCGTAGAGCGGGACTGCTACACTGTAATCGACGTCGTCGTAAACGTCGTCGTGAAGCACGATATTGTCTATGCAGCCCTCGAAGTCCCACCCGTCAGCGCCGAGTTCGATGCGCTCGATGAGAACGGCCTGACGGAAGTAGTCCCTGATGCGGAAGGTCTCATCGCGGAGCCATACGCCCTGGCTGCAGTAGGGAAACGCTACCCTCACGAAGTCAGCTTCATACAGACTCGATCCACCTCTGTAGTTGTAGCAGAAATGGAGTTCCAGCGGATTCCCATCTCCATCTAGAAGAGAGAGATGGACCTCGGCCGGATACTCGCCATCCGAGAATCCGGCTCCTCCCACGACATCGGAGAAAATCGGGTTGACATCGAACGCGATCGAGGTGCCTTTGGTGACAGGTAGGGACACATTCAGTCCAAGTCTGATGCTTCCTCCGTTACCAGGCGGGGCATCCCTGAAGAAGTGGACGTAGCTGTCGTCCCCCGTCACTTCCACGACCCCCGGGGCGTCGTCATAATTCCACTCCGTCCAACTGGGGTTGGCTGTGAAGTTGCCGTCGCCGAAATCGTCCGACCACGTGTACGCATCGGCAGCAGGCGGAGCGATAGCAATCATACAAACCAAGATCACGATCAGACATTGATGCTGGTAGGGCGACGTCACGCTCGCAACCTCCTGACAGGTACGACCACCCGACGCCAGTGCTGGAAGGGCGTAGGGTAGCACACGCGTGTGATTGAGAATCAGTGTTGTAGCATATCACGACTCGGGGCGTGCTGCAATCCGAGACAGGGGACACCCTCAACGCACCACTGCCAGTGTCCCGACACGGCCCACGCCCAGCGCGTTCACCGATACAAGATAGAGCCCGTCAGGGACCTCTCCCCCAGCTTCATCTCGCCCGTCCCACCAGAGGGCATTCGCGCCGGCGACCATGCCCCTGCCCGCTGCGAGCTCCCTGATGAGTCGTCCGCCGCGATTGTAGACCCCCGCTGTGACCTTTCCACTCGTACCAAGCGTGAAGGTGATTGCCACTTCGTCTCGTGAGAAGCCACCAGCCGGTGAGAATGCGCGCGGGCTGAAGGAAAGCGGCGAGAGCCCGTCTGGGAGATCCGTTCCTCCCAAGTCCGCGAAGAGCGAGTACGTGCCCTCCAGTCTCACCGATGCCGAGACGACTCCGCGTCCGACATCGAACGTCCCGCCTATTCGCGTCCGGCCGTCACCGGTGCTCACGTAGAGAGCAGGATGACGGCCGCGAGCAGTGTCGCTGAGGCTCCCATCATACGAGAACTCAAGAGTCGCGGGCTTCTCAAGCTCTACGTCTTCCCAAGCAACATCGTAGCCCTCTCGAAGCAGTTTCGCTCCTCCAGGAAGCGTGTCGGGCACACTTCCCTCTGATGTCGGTACCACAATGACAGTCGCGGAGTTCGTCAGCGCGCGAGGGGGGAAGTGGAGGCGTAGTCCCCCGTCGATGCTGCTTACGATCCCACCCGCGGCGACTGTCAGCTGCACCGGACTTGTCTCAGGCGCCCATGGCGCCTCGTTGTCCACCTCTACATGAATTGTCGTGACTCCGACCAGACCCAACGTGTCTGACATGGACAGTCTAATCTCATACTCGCCGTCAGGAACGAGCGACGTGTTCCATCCACCGACGATGCCCACAGGCAATGGTGTGCTCGACTTCTCAAGCTGGTGCCAAGAGCCAGATCCGAAAGGACGCACGTCCAGTTCGTAGGAATCGAATCTGGGATCATCTGCTGTCCCGCGAATGGTCAGTGACTCCCTCACTGCAGTCGCATGGACCGGGAGAATGAACGCGGGAGCGGGCGGGGTTGCGTCCACTTCGAACCTCGCGATGGCCGGCATGGAGTCGACGTTGCCGATCCCATCCCTTGCTCGAATCGCGAGTTCGTGAAAGCCGTCGGACATACCGCCGATTGTCACGACCCCAGGGGGGGCCGACCAATCAGACCAGCTGGATTCGTCAATTGAACTAGAGAGCTCCACCCCAGAGTGCTCTCCGTAGGCGCATGTGAAGTGCACGGTGATGGACCGTGTCGCAACCAGAGCGGGGGGATTCGGCCAGATGATCGTCTCCGGAGCCACCCAGTCGATCTCGTGGAGAGTCAAGCCTGCCGCCGTTCCGAACCAAATGCGACCAGAGCTGTCCTCGAACACGGCACCGACGTCGTCATCAGCAAGCCCCTCCGCCGTCCGATACGAACCCCACTCCGAGTTACGGTACCGGCTCGCGCCGCTGTTGGTGCCCACCCAGACCGCCCCTGTCTGGCTCACCTTGACGTCAGCGAGCGCGTCGTCAGACAGCCCATCCTCAACTGTGTGCGTCTCCCACGTCAGTCCATCGTAGACGCTCAGACCTTCGTCAGTGGCAAACAGCATGCGCCCGAAGCTGTCCTGAGCAATCCCCCTGACACAGCTCTCCGCCAACCCATCTGCAGTCGTATAGGTCGTCCAGCTCTCTCCATCGAATCGACTCACTCCGTACAGCGTCCCGAACCACATGTCACCCGAGATGTCTTCGAAGACAGCCTGGACGCCGTTATCTACCAAGCCGTCCTCAGTCGTGTATGTGGTCCACTCAGACCCGTCGAACCGGCTGGCGCCCCCTTCCCAAGTGGCAAACCACATTGCGCCTGACGCATCCTCTACGATTGCCTGAACCGACGCGCTGGCAAGGCCGTCGGCCGTTGTGTAGGTCGTCCAATCAAGCCCGTCGAACCGAGTTACGCCCACATCACGGATCCCGAACCACAGAACCCCACTGTTACCCGCCGCGACCGCACCGACATCATCTCCGCCGAGGCCGTCCTCAGACGTGTACGTCGTCCAGTCGACTCCGTCAAACGAGTGCACGCCTCCCTCCGTCGGCCCGGTGTCCGACGCACCGACCCAGATGCTTCCGTCGCCGGCCTCTGCGATCCCAATCACCGATTCAGTAGGAAAGAACGTCGTCCAGCTCACACCATCGGAGCGTACGGCTCCTCCTCCATCCCACCCGGTGGCCAGCCACACATTGCCGGACGCGTCCTTCGCCATTGCTCGCACCGAGTTGCTGGGCAGACCCTCGCCCGTTGTCCAGGTGACCCACCTTGCCCCGTCGTAGCGGCTCAGGCCGCCCCCATCAGTCCCGAACCAAATACGGCCCAAGTCGTCCTCGATGATGGAGCGCACACTGTTGCTGCCAAGTGAATCGCCCAACGTGTAGGTTGTCCAGTGCGGTTCGTCGTAGTGGGAGGCACCACCCTGCGTGCCGAACCACATCTCTCCGAAGCTGTTCGCCGTGATCGCGTGGACGGTGTTGTGCGCCAGCCCGTCGGCTGTCGTCAGCACCGTCCACCCTGCACTCGGATCACGCCAACTCACACCGTTGTCGGACCCCACCCATACCCTGCCCGAATCATCCACGAAGACCGAATGTGAGAAATCGCTGGCAAGACCGCTGGCAATCCCGTAAACCGTCCAGACCTCCCCATCGAATCGACTCACACCACCGCCCCATGTGGCGCACCACACGTCACCATCCGCACTGGCAGCCACGTCCCGAACCTCTCGGGCGCCCAGCCCGTCGTCTTCGGTCCAGTGTGTCCAATCCTCGCCGTCGAAATGGCAAACACCGGCCTGCCCACAGGCGAACCAGATACCGCCGTGAGCATCTTCGCAGACCGCTGTGACGGGCCCGCTTAGGCAAGGATGCTGTCCGGTCGCTTCGTAGGAGACCCAACCCAGCCCTTCGCGCTTTGTAACACCGTTCGGCATGGTGAACCATATGGTCCCAGAGCTGTCCTCCATTACGTCCAGCACCATGTTCGAGCACAGCCCGTCTTGCGTAGTGAAGTGTTGCCATTCGCCGCAGGCTGGAGTTGCGAAAGCTGCCTCCAAACATAGGACAAGCACCAGGAGCACCTGAGTGCGCCGAGCCAGAAGTCGCACCCCCCTCCCAAGTCGTCCACGTGATGCCAGCAAGGTCGCCTCCATTCAGGCCGCTATCTCAGTCTGCAGTTGGTGCTGCAACTGCTCTACAGCACTATCGAATCCGCTCGTCATATGACGACGACCGACACTGATCACGAACATTCCCTGCACTGTACCGTCAGAACTACATGCGCACGCTCTGCGCGATGTTCTCCGCGCGGGGGACGCCGCCCGGAGCAAGACGATCTTCTCCGGCGCTTCCTCCGACCCGGTGACCATCCTGCAGAAATGCACGCCTGCCGCCACAGCGTACGCAGCATCATCGTTGCCGTCCCAGGTGAACGCGCTCTGACCCGACGGCAGATGGTCCTCGACTAGCTTCCGCACGAGACGGCCACGGATGCCATGGACCACCGTACGCACGTCGCCAGCGTCCGCCAGAATATCGCTAGGATATCATAGGTGGTTTAGATTCACAACGATGACGGAACTGCGTCCCCCAACGGGACTCGAGCCCGAGGCATCGCTACTTCAAGAGGCAAGGCCTGTAGATACTGTAGAGAAGATCGTAGCAGCAGCGGCACACACGGCCCCCCCACCTCACCCCTCAATCCCCGTCGGATCCACCAACACCTCCCCGAACATCGGCAGCAGGTTGTCGAAAAGCGCCTTCACCTGGAAGGTCTTCAGGTAGTAGAGCGGGAATCCCATGTAGCAGACGTTGCCGTGGTCGTCGCCGGAAAGACACAACATGACGCTCGTCTCACCCTCGTAGTTCGGGTTGAGGTAGCTGTCGGTCTCGTAGATCTCGAGGGCCTCGCGCTCGCAGGGCCTGAACTTCTCGACGTTCAGACCGCAGCGGGCGTAGTTAGGCAGGGGCGGGTCGCAGTAGAACCACCACTTGCCCGGCTGCACGTCGCAGTCTCCCGTGTCGACGTAGACCGGCTCGAATCCCAGCGCCTCTCCGGCAGGGGTCGGGACCGCTCCCAGCATGCAGTAGCCGTAGTTCCAGGGATAGTCCGGGTTCGCGGCGGAGCCGCTGTTGTCGGCGCGCCCGATCCCAAGTTGGTCCCTTACGAACACTGCTCCACTCGCGGTGTCTTGAGAGGTGATGGCCATCGGGTACGGCTCACCCGTGATGGTCCCCAGAACCCTCGACCCGCAGAGCAGCAGGTTCCCTCCGGTGCGCACATACCCGGCAAGGGCTGAGTACGATCCGCCAAATGGATCGTTGAAGATCCCCTCAAGGCCATACGGAGTCACTGAATCTGCATACCAGATGACCGTGGAAGCAGCGGCGAGAGTCGCCACATCGGGTGGCTGGGGAAGCCCGTAGGCCATGTGCTCCTCCGGATTCCACTCGATGACGGGCCGCTCGCAGCAGTAGAGAAGCGAATCATAGAAGGCGTCCAGGTCGGCGTCGGTCCCCCACGCCGGAACCTGCTCCCACTGGTCGTAGTCGTCGACAAGGACGATGTACTGGCAGAGACCGACCTCGGATACGTCGATGAAGATCCGCGCCCGCGTCATTACGTTGGCGTTGTCCAGAGCATGTACGTAGAGCGAGTGCTGACCGGGCTCAGGCGTGATCTCGAAGCTCGTATCCTCGAGAGACCAGGCCGGCCAGCTGGAAGTGTCGTCGAAGGCGTGACGGTATCCGACGACCTCCCCCCCGTAGGCGGAGGCGTCCGCGCTCCAGTTGAACGTGAGGTGCTCCTGGAATATCCCCACGGGGATGTCATAGATAGCCGGCCACACCGGCCCTCTGAAGGGGTGAGTCCCAATGAAATTCGTCGAGACGGTGAGCCGGGCGCCCGCCAGCTCCGGGTTGCAGGTGAACTCGCACTCCGCGGGCGTAGGATCCTCGCCGCCCTCGTCGTCGGTCGCCCAGACCTCGAACTTGTGGAGGCCGGCGATCGGACCGAACATGACCGTGGTCACCTCCGGGCCGACGGTGACGCTCGGAGCCACGCAGGGATCCGGAACCACCTGCACCCATTCCTCTCCCCACTCCCATTTGGATAGCCTGTAATCGTAGGCCGCGATCACTCCGTCCGGGTCGGTCCCGATCCACTCGATGAAGACCATGGGACCCGTGACCGACGCCGGCGCGTCGACGATCTCGGTCTCCGGGAGGTCGTTCCTCGGAGTGAACCAGATGACCGCGGGGGTCGGGTCCTCCTCCCCCCGGTCATCGACCGCCTTCACCGTGAAGGAGTGCTTCTCCTCTTCGTCAACCAGACTCGGGCGCCTGGTCCGCCCGGGAAAGACAAAGACGCTCTCGGTGCACGTCACCTCGTGCCAGTCGAGCGTGTCCAGCCGGACCAGGTAGTGGTCGACCGAACCGTCCTCGTCGCTGCCGATCCACTGCAGGAGGACCTGCCTGGCGCCGCCCGCAATAGGATTACCCCTGACGGTCAGCGTCGTTTCCGGAGTTCGATTGGGTGAGGTCGAAACAGGAGAGGTCTTGGTGCAGCCGGAGATGGCCACCATGAAAGCCAACAGGCAGCCGATAAGAACCATCACGGGACCGCGGATCGCTGTGGTCCGCATGATCGACGCTCCTTCCCCCCGCACGGCAGGCCGTGGGTCCGTCAAACGGGATTGAAGGCCACACAGAGGGTCACATTTACCCTACCATACATGGAAAAGGGAGGCAACACTGTTGCCTCCCGCACCATTTCCTAACGCGCGAAGCCCGGGCTTCGCCGTGAATGCAGCCCGCTGCGTCTGTTTGCAGGGAGTATCCGCGAACGATGCCCCGAAGATCGTCGAACCAGCCGTCGGCGGGGTGCCTCTAGAGGATCGCCTCCAGATACGCCTGCATGATCTTTCTCCTGCGGCAGATCGAGGCGTATCGCCCGAGTTCGTCGCTCCGCAGAGTCTTCCGCTCCCCGTAGAAGCGCAGGCCCTCAACGGCAATGTCGAGACCGATCCTGTTTCGGAACTTGAAGCAGTCAGCGAGCGTCTTCTCTGCACAGTAGATGCGGACCCCAACCCCGTCTAGATCGTGAACCTCCACCCCCTCGGAGTACGACTGCCCGTCGAAACGGTAGGTCCTTATTGGAGGGAAGTCGACGCGAGGTTCCTCGGCGCCCGTAGCCAGAGCTACGTGCACCTCATGAGGGATCTGGGTCGTCAGTTCGTGGAACGAGAGCGCCGAGATGAGACATATCACTCCGTTGGGAATCCGTGTCGCAACTGTCACGAGATCCGGGCTACCGAGCGGCGGACTGTCGGCCAGACGGTAGATGCCTCTGCTGGTTATTGACATGCATAGGTAATTCTATCAGATTAGGATCTCTGCCCAAGAGACAATGCGAACCGCCCCGGTTTCTCCAGAGAGTTCATGGCGCGACTCCCGCCATCGCGCGCGCCTAGCACGTAGACCCCCAAGAAGTCGCCTCTGTGAGTGAGATTATACGGAACTTACTGTACCTTTGGTCTGCCAGCCCTAAGTTCCCTAATGTGTGGTCACCAGTGAACTGGTGGGAGTACGGTGGCGCCCATGGCACATTCGACTGTCTGGGCAAGGCCTCTACTTGGGGGTGACATGCGATCCGCAGAGAATCCATACAGTCCTGGGGCTGGGAATCCCCAGCCAGAGCTTGCTGGTCGTGAAGAGATACTCGACAGGGCATCAAGCACCCTTGAGAGAACGCTGAATCGACGCATGACCAAGAGCCTGATGATGCTCGGGCTACGGGGCGTCGGGAAGACAGTGCTACTCAATCGGATTCAGCAGATGGCCGACGATGCTGGGTGCGTAACTGGGTTCATAGAGGCGGAGGGGAAGCAAGCGCTCCCGGACCTTCTCACTCCGCACCTGTGGCGCATACTGCTCAAGCTGGATACCCAGAAGCTGGCAAGAGAGTCCGTCCACCGGGCTTTCCGACTCCTCCGGGGCTTCGCAAGCGCGTTCTCCGTCCAGTTCGGCGGCATCGAGGTTGCGGTCAAGCCGGAGACGTCGACCGGCGATCTGTCACTTGACGTCACAGACCTCCTCGTCGCCGTTGGCGAGGCGGCGGCCCAGCGAGGCTCTCCAGTCGTGATCCTGGTCGACGAAGTGCAGTATCTCTCCCGCGATGAACTCAGCGCCATCATGGTCGCACTACACAAGGTGTCTCAGAAGCAACTTCCCCTGCTGCTCTTCGGTGCGGGCCTCCCTCAGCTGGCTGCGCTGGCGGGCGAGGCCAAGTCATACGCTGAGCGCCTGTTCTTCTTCAACGAGATCGGCCGGCTAAGCAACGAAGCAGCGCGTACGGCGATCATGGAACCTCTGAGGCAGGAGAACGTTGGCATCGATGGCGACGCACTCGAGGCAATCCTGGCCGAGACGGACTGCTATCCGTTCTTTCTTCAGCTGTGGGGCTACTACGCGTGGGAGAGCGCAGAGGCTTCACTGATATCCGTCGAAGATGTGAACGCAGCCACGGATATGTCAATAGAGGATCTGGATCAGGGCTTCTTCAACATTCGGTATCAGCGTCTGACCGACCGCCAACGAGACTACGTGTTCGCCCTAGCACGACTTGGCCCGGGCCCAGCAAGCTCAACAGCGGTCGCGGCGGAACTCGGCGTCCCTGTTGAGAAGGCGGCCTCTGTGCGGAGCGAGGTCATCAAGAAGGGCGTGGCGTACAGCCCAAGGTGGGGGCTAATCGCCTTCACGGTTCCGAAGTTCGATGAGTACCTGAGGCGGGTGGAGTCGATGAGGGAGTGAACCGTGGAGGGGAGACATGATGCCCCTACCCTGAAGGACCGGAGCCGCGCACCAGGCCGCTCCCCTACTCCACCCTCCCCAGCACCTCCGCGATCTTCGCATCGACCGGGCTCCCGGCCCCGTCGTAGTTCGTCATCACCACGGCGATGTAGCCCGAGTCCAGGAAGATGTCGAGGTTGGCGTTGATGCCGGTGAACCCGCCACCGTGCCCGACCACCTTCCCGGCCGACCCCTCGCGCAGACCGAACCCGTAGCCGTAGCCCGCATCGAAGTGGTCGGTCCACAGAATCTCCAGCGACTCCTCCGACAACAGCACGCCCATCTGCAGCGCCCGCGCGAACTGGAACAGGTCCGGCGCCGTCGAGAACCCGCCGCCCGCGGGGCCGCCGCGGATGACGTGCTCGTAGTAGTTGTTCTTCCAGCCCGAGCTGCACTCGTCCGACGGCCAGTATCCGATGGCCAGGTTCTCGACCGGACAGTCCATATCGTAGCAGTCCGTGTTCACCATCCTCGCCGGGGCGTAGATGTGCTGGCGTATGTAGTCGAAGTAGCTCTCGCCGGTGACGCTCTCGATGACGACCCCCAGCATGAACATCCCGGTGTTGCTGTATCCCCAGTCTGTCCCTGGCTCAAACGCCAGCGTGTCCGTCGCGATGAGCGGCTTGTAGTCGTCCAGTTCGCGGTAGAGCTTCCTCGACTGCGCGTCCCACTCGTCGGTGAAGTAGCTCCCCAGCCCCGACGTGTGCGTGAGGAGGTGGTGGATCGTCACCACATCGGTGATCTCCCTCGGAAACCAGCTCTCGTCCACGTACTTGCCGATGGGATCGTCGACCGACAACATCCCCTTCTCCACGAGCTGCATGATGCTGACTGCCGTGAACATCTTGTTCATCGAGCCGATATTGAACTTGGTGTCCATGCTGATGGGCACGTGGAAGCGCTTGCTCGCCTCCCCGCAGCTGGCCGCGAGGAGCAGCTCGTTACCCTTCCCGACGAGCACCGTCCCCGAGAAGAGGTCGTACTCGCACAGCCGGTTGAGGAACGGCCACATGTGCGCGATGGCCTCTTCCTCCGTGAACGGACCCGCGGGCTCGCCGTCGGACGGCGTCCGCGCCCGGCTGGCGTTGAAGCCGGCCAGAAGCCCGTCGGGCTTCTCCCCCTCCGCGTAGTAGAAGGAGAACGCCTTCCAGGCATCGAAGTTCCTGTCCCAGAAGATGATGACCGTCTCGTCCTCGCGCGGCGGGTCGTAGACGCGGATGCTGTGGAAGTCGATGCTGCCCGTCCGGCGGGCGATGCGCTCGACGAACCCGACGACATCCTTCGCTGACAGCTCCTCCTTCAACGAGTCGGAGAAGCATTCCTCGCGGAACCGCTTCGCCAGCTCGGCGTCGTTGTCGTTGATAGCTTCGAACAGCATCTGGATGCGCCCGCCCTCTATCCCATCTGGCATCTCGGGCACGTCCGTGTAGCCGAGCTCGCCGGGCGCCTGGGCGAGGGCCGCCGTCGCGCTAAGGGCGCAGATGAGCAGTGCGGTGAGGATTCTGCCGGTCATGGTCGGGATCTCCTCTTCAGTTTCCAGGGCCCGGGAGCTACCCAGGCATCGTCGAATCGCTTGCCATCTGACAGCGCGCGCGCAATCGGCCCCAGGAAGACGCCCAGGCCGTGCACGACATCCTTGAGTTCGCACGGAGCGAAGTCCGCGAGACGCATTCTGCGTGTAAACGCATTCCATTGAGTTACCTTGTCGGTGTCAGTTGC
>JAUWCJ010000008.1 GCA_030609365.1 Candidatus Eiseniibacteriota bacterium
AATGAGGGCGGCTCCTAGACGTTCCCCGCACGAATTCCCAGGACTGAGTGCGAGAGGCCCGCAACGACTCGGCTGTGGCGAGGCGCCGGCGGCCAATCGTTCCCTAACGAAATCCTAACTTGCCGCTCGCAATGGGCGAACCCTCTCGCATTAGGATTCCACTAGATGCGTGCGGTGCGAATGCTAGCGGAATGTTAGCGCGCATCAGTCGCGAGAGGCTAGGGCCCGTCGACCCGACGGGATTCGTAGAGAAGGAGCTGAGCAGTGAGAGTGTTTGCTGTTGTGCTGGCGGTCATCATCCTATGCGCCGCGCAGGCGGCGGTCGCGGGTGTCGACGAGCTTTTGATCGGCGGTCGGTACATGTGGGACGCCACCGTCTGGTCGGGAGCAGAGGAGCAGGTCGATGGTGCGTGGGACGACGTTGACTTCGTCAATGGCACCGAGACGAGGCGAGCGCGCGTCTTCCTGAAGGGGAAGGTCTATGAGCATCTGAAGTTCAAGGTCGTCTACGACTTCGCGGCCGGCGACGAGATCGGACTGAAGGACGCCTATCTGGATCTCGTTGGTGTTCCGGGCGTAGGTAACATCCGCGTTGGGCAGGGCCTCGAGCCCCTTTGCTTCAACGAACTCACCAGCAGCAAGTACATCAGCTTCATCGAGAGAGCGTCTCTGAACGCGTTCGCGCCAAGCCGCAACACGGGAGTCATGGTCCACGACAAAGCGGTCGACGGGAAGCTCAACTACCAGGTCGGCTTCTTCCTCGACACCGGGCCGATGGCGGGGTCGAGGGGCGACGACTACTCGTTCGCGGCCCGCCTCGCATATCTCGTCGCGGGCGAGGAGAAGAGCGAGAAGGTGGTTCACCTGGGTGGCGCCATCAACTACCTCTTTCCCGAGAAGGGCGTGCGGTTCAGGCAGCGCCCCGAGGTGCATCTGAGCGACCGGCTCGTCGACACGGGTACCATCCTGAACGCGGAGACAGTTCTCAGGTACGGCGGAGAGGTTGCCGGCGTCTTCGGCCCCTTCTACTTCGCGGGCGAGTACATCGCCACGAGCATCGCGAAGTCTGACGAGGACGCCCCCGAGGGTGACCGTGGTGACGAGTGGCTCGACGACGACGGCTCGCTGTCCGGGTTCTACGCGGAGGCCGGCTACTTCCTGACCGGTGAGCACCGCGTCTACAAGGGTGGGCTCTGGGACCGGACCAAGCCCGGCTCCAACTTCCTCGAGGACGGGGGTCTCGGCGCGTGGGAGGTCGTGGCCCGCTACTCGAGCTTGGATCTCAACGACGACGGCGCCGCGATCTACGGTGGGAAGATGGACGACGTGACGATCGGCCTCAATTGGTACCTGCACTCGAACGCGCGCCTGATGTTCAACTACGTCATGTCGTCTGTGAAGGACCATGACGACGAGGAGCAGGGTGTGGCCAACGCGTTCACGATGAGGGCTCAGGTAGACTTCTAGGCCCTCACGACGAGGACCCAGATAGACTTCCAGGCCCTAGCGATTTCCTTACAGGGTCGTCACCCGGTTCGAACATGCGGCGCCCACAATACCACCCGTGGAGAAGATGTCACTCGTTCCTTAGAAGGAGGGGAGAAGGATATGAGGGAAGTCCGCAAGTCAATCCTGGCCCTTGCCGCCGTCGCTGTGGTGGGCGCGCTGGTTCTGCCGGCGATCGCCGCGACCACATTGAACGGCGCGGGCGCGACGTTCCCGGAGCCCATCTACTCCGTGTGGATGTACAAGTACAACGAGATCAAGGGTATCAGGGTTAACTACCAGGGCATCGGCTCGAGCGGTGGCCAGCGGCAGATCAAGGCCAAGACCGTCGACTTCGGTGGCTCGGATGCGCCGATGAAGGGTCCGGACCTTCGTGAGGCCGGACTGATCCAGTTCCCGATGGTCATCGGTGGAGTCGTTCCCATCGTCAACATCAAGGGCGTGGGTCCCGGTGAGCTCAAGCTGACGAACGAGGCGCTGGCCGCGGTCTTCGCGGGCGACATCACGTTCTGGGACGATGAGGCCATCAAGGCAACCAATCCCGAACTCGAGCTTCCGAACGAACCCATCACGATCGTGCACCGCGCTGACGGTTCGGGCACCACGTGGATCTTCACCAACTTCCTCGACAAGGTCTCACCGTCGTGGCACGAGAAGGCGGGGTTCGGCAAGGTCGTGCCGTGGCCGGTCGGCGTTGGCGCTAAGGGAAACCCGGGCGTCGCTGCCTACGTGCAGCGCGTGAACGGCTCGGTTGGCTACGTTGAGTTCGCGTTTGCCAAGCAGAACAACCTGTCCCACGTGACCCTCAAGAACAAGTCGGGCAGCTGGGTCCAGCCGACGATCGAGTCCTTCCAGGCAGCGGCGGCCAGTGCCGACTGGGAGAGTGCGGACGGTTACTACCTGGTCCTCACTGACCAGCCGGGCGAGGGGTCGTGGCCGATCGCCGGTGCGACGTTCGTCCTGATCCATAGGGAGCAGGAGGACGCGGCGAAGGTCAAGGCCATGTTCAACTTCTTCGACTGGTGCTACGACCACGGTGACGAGATGGCGATCGAGAAGGACTACGTGCCGGTTCCGGAGAACGTCGTGGAGATGGTCAGGAACACATGGAGAACCGACGTCGTGTCCGGTGGGAAGGCCTGCTACAAGTAGAAGGCCTTGCCTGTGAGAGGCAGCGCCCATCCGGCGTGCACGGAGGTAGGAACGTATGAACGAGACGACGAGACAGCGCAGGGTCGACAGGGCCTTCAGGATTCTGACGGCGTCCTGCGCGCTCGTCGTCATCGTGTTGATGGGAGGCATCCTCTTCGAGCTCCTCAGGAACTCGGGGATGTCGATGAAGGAGTTCGGTTTCGGGTTCCTCACGTCGGACGCCTGGAATCCCGGGGCTGGTGAGTTCGGCGCAGCAAGCAGCATCTTCGGCACCGTTGTGTCGACAGCAATCGCAATGCTGCTTGCCGTGCCGTTGAGTCTGATCATCGCGATATATCTAGTAGAGGTGGCCCATCCCCGAGTGAGCAAGATAGTCGGCGGTGGCATCGAGCTTCTCGCCGCCGTCCCGTCCATCATCTACGGTATGTGGGGCCTCTTCGTCTTCGCCGCCCTCATGCAGGAGCACGTGCAACCGTGGTTGGGCAGATGGTTCGGGTTCCTTCCGCTCTTCCAGGGACCTCCGATGGGCATAGGCATGCTTACCGCGGGGCTCATACTGACGCTCATGGTCCTGCCCTTCATCACCGCCGTGACGAGAGACGTTCTTCAGATGGTGCCGCCTGTTCTGAAGGAATCGGCGCACGGTGTCGGGGCGACCATGTGGGAGGCGACCAGGCACATCGCGCTCAAGTACGGTCGTCGCGGTATCGTTGGCGCCGTGTTCCTGGGGTTCGGACGCGCGCTCGGGGAGACGATGGCCGTCACGTTCGTCATAGGCAACAGTCACAGGATCTCGTCCTCGCTCTTCGACGCCGGCAACACCATCGCCTCGAGTCTGGCGAACGAGTTCAACGAGGCGTCCGAGCCCATCTACCTGAGTTCGCTCTTCGAACTTGCTCTCGTGCTGTTCGGGCTGACGCTGCTCTTCCAGACGCTGGCCCATTTCTGGGTCTCCAGAATGCAGCGGCAGGAGGCGGGCAGCAGGTGAGACGCTACGCGGCGAGGACCAGGGGGGAGTCCGCCAGTTGAGACTTCGTTCACGCACTCAACGGAAGGTGGCCGACAGGGCGGCCCGGGTAGTCATGGTCCCGGCGGCTCTGGCTGGCATTGCTGTTCTCGCGTGGATCCTGTGGGAGGTCATCTCCAGGGGAGCGGGCGCTCTCAACCTGGATTTCTTCACACAGCTTCCCACGCCTCCCGGCATGGAGGGCGGTGGCCTGGCCAACGCGATCCTGGGCACTCTTCTGATGACGGTGCTGGCGACCGTCATCGGAACGCCGGTAGGTCTCATGGCCGGCATCTACCTCGCGGAGTTCGGCACCACGAGCAGGCTGGCCACGGCCGTGCGATTCACGACCAACCTGCTCATGGGTACACCGTCCATCATCGTCGGCATCTTCGTCTACGCACTGATAGTCCTTCGGACGGGGCACTTCTCGGGTTGGGCCGGCGGTGTTGCCCTTGCGATACTGATGCTACCCGTCGTGCTTCGGACCACCGAGGACATGCTCAACCTCGTCCCAGACGAGCTTCGCGAATCTGCTCTGGCCCTCGGCGCGCCCAGATGGCGGGCAACACTGACCGTGGTATTCCGGGCAGCCAAGACGGGGCTGGTCACGGGCATTCTCCTGGCGGTCGCCAGGGTGAGCGGCGAAACCGCCCCCTTGCTCTTCACGGCCCTCAACAGCTTCTACTGGCCCGAGACGATAAGCGAACCGACCGCCAATCTGACCGTAACGATATTCAACTACGCTATGTCACCGTACGCCGACTGGCAGCAGAAAGCCTGGGGTGCGTCGCTCCTCATCACGGTCGGTATTCTCATCGTGACGGTTCTCTCGAGGTTCACCCTCAGGGACAGGAAGAGCCGGACGTGGTCAAGGTAATCGAAATGGAAACCCGGGACGCAACAGAACAGGAGCGCTCTTTGCCCAGAGATACGCCGTCTGGCCCGAGGTCCGCGCTCGTCAAGCCACCCTCAGAGGTCGCGATGAACCGCGCGGGCTCCGCCGAAGAGGCACGCTCGCTGCCGAGCAAGGTGTCGGTGCGCAACCTGAATTTCTACTACGGCGGACAGCAGGCACTCTTCGACAACAACATCGATATCCCCGAGAAGCGTGTGACGGCGATCATCGGACCATCCGGGTGCGGCAAATCGACGCACATCCGTGTCTACAACCGTATCTACGAGCTCTACCGGACGCACCGCGCGGAGGGGCAGGTCGTCATAGACGGGAAGAATATCCTGTTGCCCAGCGTGGATCTCATCGATCTTCGCAAGCGCGTGGGGATGATATTCCAGAGACCGACACCGTTCCCTATGACCATCTTCGACAACATCGCCTACGGGCTCAAGCTGCACTACCGCGTGGGCAGGACCGAGCTGTCGGATCGGGTGGAGGACGCTCTCAAGAGAGGCGCGCTCTGGGACGAGGTGAAGGACAAGCTGGGTGAGCCCGCCAACGCTCTGTCGGGAGGCCAGCAGCAGAGGCTGTGCATCGCCCGGGCCATCGCAACAGAGCCGGAGTTGATACTCATGGACGAGCCGTGTTCGGCCATAGATCCGGTCGCGACGGCGAAGATAGAGGACCTGATACAGACGCTTCGCGACAACTACACCGTCGTGCTTGTGACCCACAACATGCAGCAGGCCGCTCGTGTCTCCGACTTCACCGCCTTCTTCTACAAGGGCTACATCATCGAGTTCGGAGCGACGAAACAGATATTCACGAATCCCGCCGAGAGGGAAACAGAGGACTACATCACCGGCCGGTTCGGCTAGGAGCTGACATGGCAGTATTCCTGCAGCGAGAGATCGACAGACTCAAGAAGATGATTTCCTCTCTTGGAGCGCACGTGGAGGAGAGCGTTGGCAGGGCCGTGAGGGCCGTGCACGAACGGGACGGCGAGCTGGCGCAGGCCGTCATCGATTCTGATCCCGCTATCGACCTCATGGAGGTCGATATCGAAGAGGAATGCCTCAAGACGTTGGCGCTCCACCAGCCGGTTGCACACGATCTCAGATTTATCATCGCGGTTCTCAAGGTTACCAGCGACCTCGAGCGCATCGGGGACCTGGCCGCGGGCATCGCGAAGCAGGCAAGGTTTCTTGCCGACAGCGGCCCCAGCGAGGTTCCGTACGATCTCTTGGGGATGGCAGCCAAGGTCCGTCAGATGCTTCGCGAGAGCCTGGACGCTCTCATGGAGAAGGACGCCGCAATCGCTCGGGGGGTGCGTGTGGCGGACGACGAGGTGGATGCCATGGACCGTCTGATGTACCAGGAGATCCGCGCGGCGATTCGCGAGACCCCCGAGAAGATGGAGGGGCTCATCAGGCTCCAGCGCGTTTCCCAGAACCTCGAGCGCATCGCCGATCACGCGACAAACATCGCGGAAGACGTCATCTACATGGTGGAGGGGGAGATAGTCAGGCACACGAGTCCGTCAGACGGTTCGTAGAATATCGGTACTGGTTGCGTGAGGCGCCCCTAGACACCCTGCATGGGATAAGAACAAAGGCCAGCGCCCGCACCCGGCGGGAAGCCCGGACTGAACGTCTGGGCTTCTTTGCGTACGCACGCGACGCGACTCGGAGGATTGTGCCACGTGGCGATGCAGAGCGTGAGACGTACGCACACAGGGGGCCGGTGAACCGGCCCCCTGGTCTACCTCGACACGCAAGGCCCCTTCTGATCTCGCGCGCGGGATGTCCCTCTGCTCTCTCCCTCTACTTCATCATGACCATCTTGTGGTTCTCGGAACCCTCGAGCGTGTCGATGCTGTAGAAGTAGACGCCGCTGGCGCACCTGTCACCCGCGTCGTCGGTTCCGTCCCACGTCACCACGCCGGCAGTCCCGGCATCGAGATCGGTGTCGAGCAGCGTGCGAACGACCCTCCCGGACGCGCTGTGGATCTTGATCGTCACGGGACCGGCCTGACGAACGCTGTAGGCGATCTTCGTCACCGGGTTGAAGGGGTTCGGGTAGTTCTGCGAGATGGAACGACCTTCGACGACCGCATCGTCTACGCCAGCCATGTCGGCGTCGTAGTCGGTCCACTGCGGATCGAAGTTCGTCCACCCGGCCGTCCACTGCTCGCTCATCGGAATCGTGGGAGCGAACGCTCCGCGATACGCGACCGGCGTGAAGTAGCCGCCCGAGACCTCGGCGTGCGTCCAGTCGGCCGGCGTCGTCACGAGTTCGGACGTCAGCGTCGGACGCGGATCGGGGTTGTTGAAGTCGCTCATGTCCTCGAGGCCGACCGTGCCCGGCATCCGTATCTGCGAGTGCGCAGCAACCGCTCCGTCCTCGGCATTGAACCAGTCGGTCACGCCGGACCAACGGGCATCCTCGTGTACCGAAATGGCGTCGGGCATGCTGCTTGCCTGGATGCTGGTGTAGTGGAAGTTAAGCTCGTCGGCGTTGGCAGCGTCGATGCACTCCTGGTCACGGATGCTCAGGCCCCATGGGAAGCCCATGATGACGGAGTTGAACACGCTGGTCCGCGCCGCGCGCCGGATGACACCGCCGAACTCGAAGGCGTGCCCCGGTGGGAGGTTGCCAACCATGCCGTCGTTGTACTCCGGGCCTATCATCGTGACGTTCGCGAACGTGGGGTTCGTGAGCGGAGGCGTCAAGCCGGATGGCTTGTAGCTGTCGCATTCGAAGCCGTTTGCCTCACCCTCGAGATCGGAGTAGTCCGGATCGCGGAGCGCCAGACAGAACTGGTGCTTGCCGTCGTGCCCGTAGTCACAGTCGAAGACGTCGTCGAGACCGCCCATGACGACCAGGTAGTCGGAGTCGCAGCAGCCGCCGAACCACTCAAAGCTGTCGTCGTTCGAGTAGCTGACCTGAACGTGATGGATCTCCGTCTCACTGCCGACACCACCCATCGTCAGTCCGTTGACCTCGTTACCTTCGACGATACGGTGGCCCGGGAACTCGATGCGGCAGTAGTAGAACTCGCCGGAGTCATCGAGTGGGTCGTTGCCGCCGAAGTAGCCGTCAAGGAGGCCCCCCTCGATGACCGGGTTGACGCGGTTGACGGGCGCCTCACCGAGGATGATCACGCCACCCCAGTCCCCGGCGTCACGAAGACCCGGGTCCTTCATGCTGGTGAAGACGATGGGCCGCTCCGCCGTGCCCTGCGCGTGGATCTCGGCGCCGCGCTTGACCACGAGCGTGGCGGTGCTGTCGCCCATCACGACGGTGCCCGGCTCGATCGTCATGGTGTAGAGCGAATCAACGTAGTAGAAGCCCGTGAGAATGTAGAGCGTGTCCGCGGACAGCGTGCGGTGCCACGTCTGGTAGTAGGGCTCCTCAGCGTGGGTGGGGCCTGTGCCGGGGCCGAGAACGACCTCCGGCTTCCAGCCGGCCGACGCCTGGACGCTGAACACCGTGGCTACCACGAGCAGCGCCAGGATGCATGTCTTGATGCCAGATCTCATTGGGATTTCCTCCTGAGTTGCTTTCCGGAAGACTGCTAGTGACCGAAGTGACTCGCGAAGCTCACGAAGTCGATCGGATTCACAATGCCGTTCCAATCGAAGTCGCTTCTCTCGTTCGTGCCACCAAAGTCGCTGGCGAACCCAACGAAGTCAATCGGGTTCACTGTACCGTTGTCATCGTAGTCGTACGTGTTGCACCACAGCAGATCGCTGTCGCTCAGGACGACCGTGTAGATCTGGACGTCGATCGTCAGCGAACCGTACAGGACAGTACCTGTGCCCTGCGCCTCGAACCTGATATTGCCGTTGACGTCTGTCTCGGCGTCAACAGCGTTGATCGAGACGTTGCCGCTCCCGCTGCCCGTGATCGTGAAGAAGAAGTTGCCCGACGGGATCCCCTGGATCGGAGTCGTGTCGGTGCGAAGCGCGGTCACAGTGATGTACTGGTACGGATTCGCATCGCCAGCCGGGCAAGTGGTCAGACCCTTGCCACTGTTGTCGAGCGTGACGTACGAAACATCTGCATCGGGAATACCAGCTCCGGCGACGGTCGCCATGACCAAAACCAACAGAACGCTGATAACTGCTTTCATCATTTCCTCTCCTCCCTCGAGATGTCGAACACCCACTCTGCTGTCCTTCCGTGGAACTGATGCTGTTCTGGGGAGCGTCAGTGATTTCCCCCCTCCCATTTGTCACGCGCGCCAGCGACACCCTCCTTTCATGTTCGGAACACGCCACCGCCGTCCACGCAGGTCACCATCTGAACCATCTGACGACGTGGCACATTCTACGAAACCCGGGTTTGCTCAATGTCGCGGCAGTGTGAGTTTGTCATTTGGTCGGGAGGGGCCCGGCGGGCGCGACGGGACCGACATGCGCCACTCGGGAGAGGCGAGGTCGCCTCAAGGGCGGGCAGGGTGCCCCGCGGTCTCACAGCCTCAGCCCGAGTGACAGCGAGAGCGATCTGCCCACCGTCTCACGGGTATCGATGGCGGCGTGGTCTCCGAGAGTCTTGATCTTCTCGGCCTCCAGGAGGTTCTTGCCCGTCAGCTTGATCTCCAGGATGCGGAGCAGCTCCTGCGTCACGGCGATATCCAGGAGGTCTCGCGGCTCCTCCCACAGGCTGTCCTCTCTGTCGAGCGTCACCTTGTCCAGCCGTCTTGCGATCTTGTTGTAGAGCAGCGTGACCGAGGTCCCGGTGTTGCTGTTCTCGTACTTGAGGCCGAAGTTGACCGTCCAGGGAGCCTGGCCCTGCAGCGGGCGGGTCCGAATCTCCCTGCTCGTGTGCCAGACGCCCTCGTCGTCCTGCCAGCGCCATTCGTAGAGGTACTCGACCGAAGAGAACGAGCGCGTGTAGTTGCCCGAGACCGTCACGTCGTCGAACCAGTTGCCGAGGAAGCCGAGCGACTTCCTCGCCTCTATCTCGAACCCATGGTTGTGACCCCAATCGGAGTTGAACCAGGTGCGGATGTGCCTGTAGTCGGAGGACGGTATCAGCTTCTCCTCGATGGCGTTCTCTATCTCCTTGTAGAAGTAGCTGACGGCCAGCACCTCTTCAGAACTCGGGAACGCCTCTACTCGAACGTCGAAGTTCTTGATGACCGAGCGTTTGAGGTCCGGATTACCCTGAACCGTGTTGTCCTCATTGAAGTCCCTGTACTTGATCGCCGCGATCTCCCTGAGTTCGGGACGGTTGACTGAGACGTAGTGTCCCAACCTCACGTTGCTCCACTCGGTCGGCATGTAGGTCAGGTTGATAGAGGGGAGAACGTCCGTCTTGTCTATCTCCGATACTACGGGCTCCTGGTCGCCCTCACGCTGGATGGCCTCGACGTGCTGCTTCGAGTGCTCGACGCGGGCGCCGCCGGCCAGACGGAAGCGATTCCCCGCGACCTCGAACGCGTGGTTGACCATCCCGTAGTACGCCTCGACGTCGTGCGTGCCATCGTACTCACCGGTGAACGCGCTCTTGACCCTGAAGGTGAGCTTGCGCTGGCCGTAGTTCTCCGGTTCGTGTATCTCGTCCACCGGCAGGACGCGGATCCAGTAGTTGGGGCTGCGGACGGTGGATGTGTCCGTCCAGTACGCGTCCGTGCGGTACGAGCGCTCCCGTTTCTCGATGAAGGCTCCGACCTTGACTTCGGTCGTTCCGAGCGCTCCGAGAGGAAGAGCGAAGTCCGCCCGCCCGCCGCGACCATCCTCGTTGAGGTCCGTCCATGACCTGGTGTTCTCACTGAGACTGTGCGTTCCGTCCGCGCGCCGCGCGTAGTCGGCCTGCTTTCTGTCGGGTTCGTGCGCCTTCGACTCAGAGCCGAACACCTTCCAGTCGAACTTCGGTCCCCTGAGGCGCCTGCCGAGCTCGTGTGTCCCGCCCAGCTGAGCGCTCATCCGCGAGCGCTCGTCCCATTCAATGTGATAGCTCTTGCCTCCGGGCCCGGAGTTCTCGCTCAGCCAGCCCTCGGCGTACCCCACCTGGTCCCGCGCATCCTGGATGTAGAGTCCCCTGGCGGAGAACTGATGGCCCGGCGTCGGGCTGTACGCGAGGTTCAGGAGACCGGACCAGATGACCTCGTACCGGTCCCTCGTGCCCTCGTAGTTGATGTTCCCGTATCCGGTCTCGTCCACCGGTGACCGCGAGTAATCCACTCTTTCGTAGGACTGGCTGTACTTCGCGCCCGCGAGGACGCCGAGTACGTGGCGCCCATCGCTTTGTCCGAAGTCGTACCTGTCACCGTAGGACAGGCTGTACGAACCGTTGGCCGGCGCCTTCTCGCGGTGCGTGACCCACGAGTTCGTGAGCTTCTGGGCCAGCGCGTTGTGGTTGTTGCCGGTCGGTCGGTCGTAGTCCGGCACCTCTCTCGAACCGTCGTCCATGCCAAGCGCGTCCGTACCGCCGCCCGTGCTCCTCAGGATGTTGATGCCCGTCGTTCCGTCGTCGTAGCCCGACGCGATGGAGAGAGAGAGGCCGCGTTCGGCCGGTATGTCGCGCGTGTTCAGTCTGACGAGGCCGCCCGAGAAATCCCCCGGAAGGTCGGGCGATGCCGATTTGACGACGACCGCACTCGAGAGCAGCGAGGAGGGGAGAATGTCGTAGGTGAAGCTCCTTCGGTCGACGTCGGTGTCTGTGCTGGTGACCGGCACCCCGTCGAGCCACGTGAGGCTGTAGCGGTCGGTCATGCCCCTGACGTACACGAATTTACTATCGACGATCTGAAGCCCCGTTACTCGTTTCAGTACATCGCTGCCCGAGCCGTCCGGCGACTTCGAGATGCGTTCTGCGCTGATGGCGTCGCCGATGGTGATCGACTTCATCCGCTCGGTGATGAGCGCGACTTCCGTGGACATCACCCTGTCCGCGCTGACGACGAGGTCCTCGATCGTGAAACTCGCCGAGGTGCCTCCGCGCCGCGTGAGCTTGATGTTCAGCTTCGTTGACTTCCCGTCCTCTATCAGCACGTTCGAGAGGACCTTCGAATCGTAGCCCTCGAACGACGCTCTGACGTCGTAGGTCCCGGGCGGAATGCCGTCGATCCGGTACTCGCCGTCTAGGTCGGTCGTGGCGCCGATGGTCGTGGCAAGAAGGAGCATGTTGGCTCCCGACAATCGATTGCCGCCGTCCGCCGACGTGATGGTTCCATGGAGGGAACCGGCGGCGAGCGCGAGAGAGGGAACCGCCAGCAGGATTGCGACAAGAACGGAAGTCCTGGAGCTTTTCATCTGAGCGACCTCGTCGTTATTGAGTGTGCGCGAATCGATTCGTCCGGAAGCGACCGGGCCGAGCCGGACGCAGCGGGTCTCGCCGACGTCGGGGAAGGACCGCCTCCGAATGTGGGAGTCTAGTGCCGGTATGTTAGGGAATTCTTAGCGGGAGATTAGAAACTCGGTTCGAGGCGGAGAACAGTCGCGTGCCCACCCTCTCACTGAAACCTAACTTGAGAGGTCGCCCACCAGGACGTAGGTTCTGAAACTCCGGAAGAATACCCGGCCGGAACTATCGGACCTGAGGCGCGAGGGCGCGCGCCCGGCGGCCGGCGGCAACGTACTGGAAGGGAGGGCACATGAGGAGAACGGCGCTGGTCGCCCTGTTCTTGGCTCTGGTGGTCGGGCAGCTCCTTGCGCAGTCATCCACGGATGGCGTCAGGGAGACCGTGCAGGGGACGGTCGACATCGACCAGGGAACACAGGAGGAGCGTGACGCGTGGGCGAGCGAGCAGGCCGGGCTCGAAGCCAGATACCGCACGGCCAAGGCGAACATCGCCTACCTCACCGAGCGCATAGCCGGGGAGCAGAAGGCCGTCGCGGGACTCACGGAGAGCATAGAGGAGCTCGAGCGCAGGATGTACGAGGCGAAACTCCTCCGGTCGAGTTTGCAGGACACTCTCGACATCGTCATGGTCCGGCTTGAGGAGTTCGTCGCGCAGGACCTGCCGTTCCTCACGGAAGAGCGCGGGCGACGACTCGAGGTGCTGCGCAGAGAGCTCGCGCTCCCGGAGGTCACCGGGGCCGAGAAACTGAGACGCCTGCTCGAGGCGCTGCAGATCGAGACCGAGTACGGCAAGTCGGTGGAAGTGAGCCAGCAGGAGATCGCGCTCGACGGCGCGTCCATCTTCGTCGATGTGTTGTGGGTCGGACGCGTCTCGCTCTTCTGGCGGACTCCCGACGGAGACAGGGCAGGGACGTTCGATAGAGAATCCTGGGAATGGGTTGAACTGCCTCCGAGCTACGGACGCACGATCGGGGACGCGATAGAGATGGCATCGCGCATCCGACCCGTACAGCTCATAAATCTGCCGCTCGGGAGGGTTCAGCGATGAGGAGACTTACTGGGTCTGCCGCGGCGAAGGTGCTTCCGGCGTTCTTGGTCGCGGCGGTCCTGCTCGTTCTCGTCGTCGCGCCCGGCGCGCAGGCGCAGGACGTGCGGGATGCGGCTCGCAAAGCTGACGCGGAGAGGCGGGCCGCCCTCGAGCGCGCGCAACAGGCAGAGGACCTCATACTGAACGACCGTGAGGCGCTCCTGACTGCTGTGGAGGAGTTCGAGGCGGAGGACGGGGTGCTCGACGCGCGACTCGCCGAGCTCGAGCGTGAGGTCGCGAACCTGGAATCCCACAGGGAGCGTCTTGCCGACCGTTGGGCACGACGGGAGCTTGAGTATAGGGAGATATCCGGGAACGTCCGTCTGGCGGCTCGCGATCTTGCGGCGCTTCTCGAGCAGTCGCCCATGACCGCGCTCAGGCCCGAGCGGCTCGGAAGGGTGCGGAGCATCCTGCGGGAGGGCTACTTCCCCGACATAGAGGACATTTCCAGCATGGCTGGCGCCCTCTTCGAGGAGATGGAACTGTCGGGCCAGGTCGGCCTGCGCGAGGCGAGCTTCGTGGGGCGGGACGGCAAGGAGCAGACCGGCCAGGTCATGACCCTCGGCGCCTTCACGGCCGTCTACCGCACGAGCGACGGTGGCGAGGTGGGATTCCTCAGGTACTCGCAGGGAGAGCGCAAGCTCTTCGCTCTCTCCGCGCTCCCGCCATCGGGCATGGTGCGCACGCTGCGCAGCTACATGGACGGCACGAGTGAATCCGCAACCATCGACATCTCGGGCGGCGCGGCGCTGCGCCAGATCACACAACAGGTCGGACTCTGGGAGCACCTGCTGCTCGGCGGCCCCATCGTTTATCCGATCCTCGCACTGGGTATCGTCGCCCTCGTCATAGTCGCCTGCAGGTTCGTCTTCCTGAGACGCGTGCACGGCAACACCGACCGCATCATGGGTCAGGCTTCCGCCCTCGCGTCGAAGGGCGACTGGGACGGCTGCGAGGCTATCGTCAGGAAGTACAAGGACAAGAAGATGCCCGTCATCGAGGTCGTGGCCGACGGTCTGTCGGCGCGCCATGAGGACCGCGCGACTCTCGAGAGCGTCATGCAGGAGGCCATCCTGCGCGAGCTGCCGCGCGTCGAGCGCGGGCTCCCGATGCTCGCGGTCTTCGGGGCCGTTGCGCCGCTCCTGGGCCTGCTCGGTACCGTCACGGGCATGATCGAGACGTTCCGCGTCATCACGCTCTACGGAACCGGCGACCCCAGGCTCATGTCCAGCGGCATCAGCGAGGCGCTCGTCACCACAGAGCTGGGCCTGGCCGTCGCCATCCCGATAATGCTCTTCCACACGTTCCTGTCCCGCAGGGCCAACGGCATCATAGGCGAGATGGAGGAGAAGGCGGTGCATCTCTCCAACATCATTCTGAAGGAGAAGATCCACGGTCCGAACGGCAGGACGAGGAAGGCGCCGCGCGAGGCGACGGCCGGAGCGAGCGTGGGCGAGCTTGCCGGGGGGACGGCCGACTGATGGAAGCTATCAGCACGACCTTTCATTACCTGAGGCAGGGCGGGTGGATCATGATCCCACTGGCCATCGCCTCGATCGTCCTGTGGACACTCATGCTAGAACGCCTGGGTTCCCTCAGGACGCTGAGAAGGCAGGACCTCACGATCGACGACGCGATACGAGGGGTCCGTATCGGGGTGGAGCTGGTCGAGGGCGAGGGGCTGCGCGCCCGGCTCGTACGGAGCTTCCTCGCCAGGCGCTCGGGGTTCGCCGCGCTGGATGTCGACGTCCTCAGGCAGTGTGCCTTGAGAGAGCAGCCCGGCCTGAGCAGATTCCTTGCCATGATCGGCGTGCTGGTCGCCGTCGCTCCGCTTCTCGGGCTCCTCGGAACTGTCCTCGGGATGATTGAGACGTTCCAGGTCATTTCCGTCTTCGGAACCGGCAACGCCAGCGCGATGGCGAGCGGGATATCCATAGCTCTCATCACGACAGAGGCCGGGCTTCTGATCGCGGTGCCCGGACTCCTCTTGAGCGGGGTTCTCATGCAGCAGTCCGCGCGGCTTCGGACGCAGCTTGAGGAGGACCTCACGATTCTGACGCGCATCGTGCGCCGTTCGAACCACTCGAACCGCGCGGCGCCGGACGAGAGGAAGTACGGCGACGCCTGCAACGGACCGACGGGGAGCGACGCGGCCGCGACGACGGCATCTGTTCCAGCTATGGCCTGTTCGGAGGGCAGCAGCGGATGATAAGCGTAAGAGGTACGATTCGGGGTGGGGGAGGCAAGGTGGAAATCCCACTGGGTCCACTCATTGATATGGTCTTCCTGCTGCTCATCTTCTTCGCCGTAACGACGAGCTTCGTGAAGGAAGCGGGGATCGACGTGCAGCGGGCGACGGCATCGACGGCGGAAGTCAAGGAGCACGCGGGGATCATGATCGGCGTGACGCCGGAGGGCGACGCGTACTTCGAGGGCGCGCGCATCGACATCAGAAGCGTGCGTGCGCACGTTGAGCGGGCGCTGGCGGAAGACCCCGAGAGCGGCGTCGTCATAGTCGCGGACAAGCGCAGCGAGACGGGCGCCATCGTGACCGTCATGGATCAGTGCCGGTTGGCGGGCGCCAAGACCGTGAGCCTCGCCGCCAAGCGCGAGGAAGAGCCTTGACGAGAACAGCACGCTTCCCGCTCTGGGTCTTCGCAGTGGCCGTCGGGGTCAACGTCCTGCTGTTCGCATTCGCCGCGCTGCTGCTTCAGGAGCGCCGCGTTCCCCAGGACATGACGAATCCCATCGGCGTGAGCCTCGTCAAGCTCGAGGCTCCCTCCATGCCCGAGCAGCAGGAGGTCAGCAAGGCCGAGAAGCCCAAGCCCCGGCAGAAGATGGACTTCACACCCGATGTGATCCGCCCGCAGCTCGGTGGACCCGGGCAGATGGATCTCGGCGTCGCCATTAATCTGGGTGGAGCGGAGGGCATCAGCGGCACACGCGAGTTCGTGTTCGAGGCCTACGAGCTGGACCAGGCGCCCGCCCCCATCGTGCGCGTCCCTCCCGTCTACCCCTACGGTGCGCGGGAGAGAGGTATCGAGGGGGCGGTTCAGGTGCGGATGCTGGTCACGATCGAGGGGACCGTCGGCGACGTGGAGATCCTTGATGCCCGCCCCCAGGGCATCTTCGAGGAGGTCGTGAGAAGAACGGTCCCGCAGTGGAAGTTCTCGCCCGGCAAGATACAGGGCAAGGCCGTCACGGCGTGGGTCACGACGACCATACACTTCAACCTGAGTTCCGGATGATGATCACTTCGCCCATCACACGCGCGCTCCTTCTGTCCGCGGGGCTCCTCCTGGCCACGCTTGCCGCGTCCGCCGGGGATGGCGTCATGGTTGAGCGTCGGATCGACGATATCTCCGACGTGCCCGCCGCCGCTCGCCTCGTTCTCTACACGTCCCAGCAGAACCGTGAGGAGGGCGACCCCGAGTCCGCCGTCAACGCCCTCCTCGAGTTCCTGGAGAAGCACGCGGAACTCGATCATTTCCTCGTGCGCTTCCATCTGGCCGTCAGCTGGGCACAGCGCGGCGATCTCGAGGAGGCGCTCAAGGCCTACCAACGCTCCGTGGAGATGGAGCCGCTCTTCGCACAGGGGTGGCTCAACCTTGGCGAGCTTGGGTACAACATGGGTCTCTACGACGTGGCGGCGGATGCACTCACCAGGGGCTATGAAGTCAGCGAATGGAAGGAGCCGAGTGTCCTCTTCTTCTCCGCCGCCGCGCTCGTCATGGACGGACAGGCGGAAGACGCCGTCCCGATTCTCGAACAGCTGGTCGGCAGCTCAGAGGAAAGGGCGAAGCTCGAATGGCACCGAACGCTCATCATGGCGCACTTGGGGCTTGAGGATCGGAAGAGCGGGACCGCCGCCGTGGAGCGGATGCTCTC
Source organism: Candidatus Eiseniibacteriota bacterium (assembly GCA_030609365.1). Lineage (GTDB taxonomy): Bacteria > Joyebacterota > Joyebacteria > Joyebacterales > Joyebacteraceae > JALGZG01. The sequence goes on from JAUWCJ010000008.1 coordinate 16,849, forward strand.
GCAGTACCCGGAGCACCCCGATGCGTGGCGTCTCGGCTTCCGGTACTACGCGAGTGTGGAGCAGTACGAATGCGCTGCCGTCGCGCTCACGGTGGCCGGGTATCTGCGGGCGCTCACGCGGACCGAAGAGATGACGTTGGGTGACCTGTACCTCGCGGTCGGGGTGCCCACGCAGGCGGGGGACCACTACGGCGCCGCCGTCGCGGACAGCGGCTCGGTGGCCAGTCTCGAGCGCCTTGCGTCCGCGCACCTCGCGGCCTACGAATACGAGGAGGCGTTCGATGCGCTCGACCGCGCGCTGCAACTGGAACCTACGGCGCGCCTGCTGTCCCTGCTGGGCGACCTGCACTTCATGCAGAAGAACTACCAGGAGGCGTACGACGCGTACTCCAGATGTGCGGAAGCGGACGCCGCATATGAACGGGCCTACCTGATGATGGGCTACTGCGCCATGCAGCTGGAGCACACCGGGAACGCCCTCGCGGCTCTTGAGAAGGCAGTTGAGTTCCCAGACCTTGCCTCCAAGGCTCACCAGCTCATGGCTGCGGTCAGGTACTACGCGGGCCAGTAGAGCTCCAGTGTGCCGGCATGTGGTGGATTCCACGTGACGTGCCCGGCGCGCGTGCGCCGGGCCACGATTGCCCCAGTCGATGTCGCACACTTGTCTCGGGACTACGACAGTACCTCGTGAATGGCGGTGCGGAGTCCACGGGCGGAGTAGGGCTTCTTGAGCAGCGGGAATCCGATCTCGGAAGGCGATTCGTCGTCCCCATCGGAGAAACAGTAGCCGCTTGAGAGCAGGATGCGAGTGTCGGTGTTCCTGGCCGAGATCTCTTCGGCCAGCTGAGTTCCGCTCCTGCCGGGAAGGACGATATCGCTGAAGATGAGATCGAACCCTGAGGGGTCGCTCTCGAGCGCTACAAGAGCCTCTTCGGCCGACGCCGCCTCGACGACGTTGTAGCCCCAATCGGTTAGGGCGCGAGTGGCGAACGCGCGGACGCTGTCCTCGTCCTCCACCAGCAGAACTCTCTCACCTCCGGCAGCCGGAGCCTCACTTACTGCTTCAGCGTCAGCGCACTGGTCGTCACTGCTCTCCGGCGGTCGCTCGGGCGCCACCGGCAGGCATATGGAGAAACTCGTTCCGCGCCCAGGCTCGCTCTCGACGTTGACCCAGCCCCCATGCTGTTCCGCTATTCCATCGACGACGGAAAGCCCCAGTCCGGTTCCGACGCCTGGTTTCTTGGTGGTGTAGAATGGCTCGAAGATCTGAGCCATTGTCTTGCTATCCATGCCCATGCCGGTGTCGGTCACGCGAAAACAGACGTAGCCGCGGTCGCACCCTTCCGGATTCTCGTCGCGACACACTGCGCTGGTATCGGCCACGGATGTGTTGATCGTGAGCTTCCCACCATGAGGCATGGCATCCCGGGCGTTGACGGCGAGGTTCATCACTACCTGCTCTATCTGCGACGTATCAGCCTCTATCTTGCCGAGGTTTTCGTCGAGGTCGGTCACAAGCTCGATGTCCGCTCCGATCAGTCGCTCGAGCATGTCGGTCATCCCCGAGACGACCTCGTTGAGATCCAGCTCGGCCAGCCAGAGCGGCTGCTTGCGACTGAAGGCCAGAAGCTGGCGCGTCAGGGCCGCGGCTCGGTCCGCGGCCTTCGAGACGGCGAAGAGCATCTCGGACGCAGAGCCGTTCGGTTCCAGTTCCGCGCGCGCCAGCTCCGTGTAGCCTGAGATGGCGGTCAGCAGGTTGTTGAAGTCGTGGGCTATGCCGCCTGCGAGCTGTCCGATAGCCTCCATCTTCTGAGACTGCCGCAGCTGCTCATCCTTGCAGGCCAGCGCCCTCTCTGCTTCCATTCGGTCCGTCACGTCCACGGACAGTGCGATAACGCCCACGACGGCGCCGCTGCTGTCTCTGTACGGCACCCTGTGTGACTGTATCCATCTTGTTTCCTTCGGAAGCTCCAGGGCCTCCAGCGGGCTGTGCTTGGCCTTGCCGGTAGCCAGTACCTCCTCATCGGCGTAGACGCCGACCTCTTCGCAGGTCGGCATGATCTCAGCGAACGTCTTGCCGATCCAATCCTGTTGAGGGATGCGGGCAACGTCCGCCAGCGCCTTGTTGACCCGGATGTAGCGCCCTCCACGGTCCTTGTAGGAGATGTAGGCGGAGACAGAGTCCAGTATGGTCTGGACCTCCTCCCTCTGCTGCCGGAGGTGCTCGGTCACGTTCATCATCGTTACGGAGAACGCGATGTCCTCGGCCACCTCGTTCAGCAGGGCACGCTCCTCAGCGTCCCACTCCATTTCCCGGCCGTGCGTCATGATGAGCTCGCCGAGTCTCTCCCCGCCGCAGATGATGGGGATGGTCACGGGCTCGGAGGCAGGTGTTGCCGGAGCGCCTGTGTCAGTATGCGGCAGCTCAGCGAATCCGCGAGTAACGCCGTCGAGGCGTGCCTGAACCCTCTCGTAGCCCAGACCGATGACAAGCTCCTCGCACGACCTCTGGCAGAGAGTGGTCCGATCGCGCACCCTCGTGACCAGCTGGTTGATCGTCCGGACGGAGCGGACACACTGATCCAGACGGCGGGCGCGCAGCTCGCTGGACTTGAGCCGATTGACGGCACGAGAGATGATGATGCCTGTGAGAAGAAAGGCGGCCGCTATGCTCACGCGGCTGTAGAGCTCGCGGTGTGATATGTCGAGCAGAAGAGCCCCGGGAAGGGTCTTCTCCGAGTAGAAGTAGAAATCCAGCGCGGTGCGCATTATCCACGCGAAGAGCCCCGCGGCAAGTGCCAGGAGGATTATGTAGTGTTCGGGCGACGTCTCCGCCGCTTGTTTCAGTCTTCCAGAACTCACCTCAGCGTCCCCCAACGGAACCCGCGGTACCCGGTAGAGTGGCGCAGCAGCACCACGAACATTGCTGATGCCTCGCTCAGTTGTTCATAGCACGAACATTCTGCACTATATGCATACCATGTGCCAATATTGGACTCTCGTGCGGTTCAGCTAGCGGGCACGCACAGGGCCCCGCGAGCGGTACAGCGGCACCTGAGGTAGGCGCCGTTGCGAACTGCGCGACCCGCCTTGCCGGGCGGGGATCCACTGGCTATGGTTGCCGCGTAGCCAGCGGACCCCCACAAGGAGCAGGTTTCCGATGAGCCGGCGATTCTCCCTCTGGACAGCTCTCCGTTTCCTCCTCTGTGGACTGATGACGTGCGGGGCCTGCGGCCCGGCTGCGGCAGCGGCCGGCGACGCGCTGGCCGTCCGCACGTTCACGTTCGACGACATCGAGATGCGCCGCGCCACCTTCGGCTTCCCGGACGACGGCCGCACCTCGGAGCGGATCCTCATGCGCTACACACTCAAGTGCGACGAGGCGACGGTGGGCGACCCGTATCCCTGCGGCGAGTGGGACGTGACCACGCACGTGACCGCGCACGTCCACACGGGCGTGATGGATTCACTGCTCCGGACACACCCGTACTTCATCGTGGAAGGGAAGTCCCCGCCCGAGCTCCGCTACACCGCGAGGCCCACCTTCCACCGATTCACTCACTGGGAGGACCCCGACGGACCCCGCCCGGGCGACCACTACATGCGATTCAGTGGCACCGACCGCATAACCGTCCCGCCGTCGGCCGTGGCCACCGTGGACTCGAGCCTGACCATCGAGTTCTGGGCGAAGGGCGCAGCCTCTCAGCCAAGGAACGACCACATCGTGGAGGCGGGGGAGACTGGTGGCCGCGTGATCAACATCCACCTGCCGTGGGGCACTGGTACCGTCTATTGGGACGCGGGCGGCCGGCTCTCGGGCGCCAACAACCGGTTGAGCAAACAAGCCGAGCCGGGAGAGTACAAGGGCCGGTGGAATCACTGGGCCTTCACCAAGGACACGAGCTCGGGCGAGATGTGCATCTACCTGAACGGCGAGCTCTGGCACGAGGCGGGGACCATGAAGAAGGATATGCCTGCGATCGACAGCTTCGTCATCGGCGCGAACCTTCACGGGAGCGGCGGTTGGTACGAGGGCGGTCTGGACGACTTTCGCGTCTGGGACGTCGCCCTGGACGAGGAGACGGTCCGAGCGTGGCGGAGTAGTGCCGTCGGAACGGACCATCCCTTCCTGGAGCACCTGCTTCTGGAGTACCGATTCGACAACGAGGACGTCGGCGGTAGCCGTATTCTGGACAGCTCGCCCCGCGGCAACCACGGTGAACGCTTCGGCCAGCCGCAGCGCGTACCCTTCGGGCTCATTGGGCGAGCCGATATCAGGCCGGGGCCGCGAGCGACACTCCGAACCCACAGCATCCCTGCCCCGCGGCTCAGCGTGCAGATATTCGGGGACGAGGCAACGCCCGAGAGCGTCACGCAGGTGATGGACGTGTGGTTCGCGCACGACTCGTGGTTCGACGGCGACGGGAACTGGCTCAGGGACACGCCCGTCAAGGACGCTGTGGTGCTCGAGCAGTACGAGCACAACTGGTACGGCGCGCCCTTCGAGGTTGTGGAGAGATTCGAGCTGGCCCGGTTCATCACGCCGTACGGGTTGAGACTGGACCTGGGAGAGAACGGGTTCACCTGGGTCTACGATGTCACGGACTACGCGCCGCTCCTGCGTGGGAGCGTGGACCTTCAGGCAGGCAACACGTTCGAGCTCCTGGACCTCGAGTTCGTGTTTGTGGAGGGCACGCCACCGCGTGACGTGCTCGACATCCGCAACCTCTGGCCGCTCGCGGACTACGGATATCGCGAGCTCGCCGACAACGAAGCGCTTGAGCCGGTCGAGATCACGCTCGGCCCGGACGCCTCGGGCTTCTGCGTGCGCTCCTGCATCTCGGGCCACGGCCACGCCGGCCCGGACAACTGCTGCGAGTGGGATGCCAAGGAGCACACGCTCTCGATCGACGGGCAGGAGCGATTCCACTGGACGGTCTGGCGCGACTGTGGCATGAACCCGGTGCACCCGCAGGGGGGGACGTGGCAGTTCGACCGCGCGGGGTGGTGCCCCGGCACGTTCGTGGATGTCTACGAGCACGAGCTGACGCCGTGGGTTCGTCCAGGCGAGGACGTGGTGCTGGACTACGGCATCGAGCCGCACGACCCGGAGAACGGAGAAGCCGACGGACGCTTCGTCGTGTCGCACCAGCTCTTCAGCTACGGACCGCCGAGTTTCAAACTGGACGCGGCGCTCGAGGACGTCCTCGCCCCATCCTCGCACGGTGAGCATAAGCGTCTGAACCCCGTTTCGGGGGAGGTCATCGTGCGCGTCCGGAACATGGGCTCTGTCTCGCTGACCGGGCTCACGATCCACTACGGGCTGGAGGGTGGGCTCGAGAGCAGCTTCGACTGGAAGGGTGAGCTCGCCTTCCTCGAGAGCGAGACCGTCACGCTTCCGGCGCCCGACTGGACAGGCATGGGTGGGGGCTCTCGCTTCTTCTCGGAGGTCGAGCGCCCGAACGGCGGCAGAGACGAGCATGCGTCCAACGATCGTGTCGTCGTCACCGTCGCCGCGCCACACGTTCTCCCGCCCGAGTTCCTGGTTCACATCGAGGTTCCCGGTTTCGGGCGAGCAGCGGACAACAGCTACACCGTCACCGACCGCGATGGACGAATCGTCGCCGGGCGCGACAGCTTCGCCGATGAGGCGACGTACCGTGACAGCATCCAGCTTCCACCCGGCGCGTACACGTTTGAGTTCCTGGACAGCAAAGAAGACGGACTCATACGGCACTGGTGGCTCAGGGCCTCCGCGCCCGACAGCATCGGAGAGAACGGCGCGCTCAAGATTCTGGACTGCGAGAGCGAGCTCCTGATGGATCTGGGCTACGACTTCGCCGAGAAGAGGACACTGCGTTTCTTCGTGGGAGACCCACGGTAAGTGCGCAGACGGCCCGGGTCAGGAGACCCGGGCCGTCTGCGTTGCATCTGTGCTGACGCAACGTGTTCTTCCACGTGCGTCACTCTGCGATCGTGATGGCCTTGGCGCTCTCCCACAGGCCGTGGATGTTGCAGTAGGCCGCGGCGTAGAACACACCAGGAACCCCCGTCCGGACATCGATGGACACCTTGGGGTCCGTGTAAAGCGTGCTGGTGTCGGTTCCGAGAACCGACTCCCCGTGAGCGCTGAACTCGAAGCTCGCGACCTCGTAGGGCAGGGTTGAATCGGCTGGAATGAAATAGAGGCGGATCCAGCGGATGTGGTGCGCCGCCGTGTTCGGGTGCTCCGTCTCCTTGCCGATCGTGACGGTGACGGTCGTCGGCTCACCGGCCTTGAACTCGACCGGGCAGTCGATGACCGGGACGTGCTTCTCGCTGCGCCAGTCCCCGGTCCTGTATAGGGACGCGATACCGGCCGACGCGTCCGAGCTACCGATGGGTGCTACGGCCGCAACGATAGCAACCACCATCAGAGCCACGATGTAACGGGAGCTTCTCAGCATTCTCCGTACCTCCTCCAGATGTGACAGGTTGGCGTCGAGCCGACCTGCTCGCTGTGGTATTCGATTGCTCAGCGTACTGTCTCGTGTCCATGATTCACACGTGATACGCTCGAATCTGAACAGCGGGGCTCAACCTGTCAACCATTTTTCCGCGCGTGGACCGGTCTTGACTGATCGGGGTAGTCGGTGGCCCGGGTTCTTCACTGGGCGTCGCTCCAGGACAGCCCCAATCTCAGTGCTGAACATCGGTTCGCAAATAGGTCTTGACAATGGGACCGCGGTGACGTACGTGAGACATATTCAATTTGAGGCGCCCCATGGTGGGGTGTGGTTCGTGGTGTTGGTTTCTGGGTTGGCTTGATCCAGAGGAGGGTGCCGTGAGACGACTTGCGATCCTTGGAGTGCTCATATCGGTCTGTCTGATGTCCTTGAGTCCCTGTCTGCTCTTTGCTGCCGACAGCATAGATGCCTCCGCTGACCACTCGGTCACGCGCGTTACGACCGCCGACGTTGCCAGATCGGGCAGAACCTACGAGATCCTGTGGGACCTCACGCACGGTCCGTACGGTTCGAACACGCCCACCGGCAACTTCTCGAATATGGTCGATACTTTGGCCGTTCACGGACATGCCTCGTCCACAACCGCGGCCGGCGTCCACAATATCGACCTCTCGCCCTACGATGTCCTGGTTGTGGGAGTGCTCCTCGCCTGGGATTCGGTGTACACCACTGCCGAGGTGACTGCCATAGAGAGCTTCGTCACAGGAGGCGGTGGCCTCTTCCTCATGGGTGAGAACAGCGGTTGCCCGAACGTGAACGTGAATCCCGTCAGTCAGGCGTTCGGGACCACGTGCGGAGTTGGCGATCCGTACGATCCCTATACCTTCGCTGCTCACGACATCTTCAATGGCGTTGCTGCTATGTCCTTTGCATCTGGCGGAGGTCTCACCGTCGTCCCCCCCACAAGCGAGATGACTTGGGATTACTACGACGATACGCTCATCAGTCTCGTCGGAGACTGTGACGTCATCGTGGTGGGCGACGGCAACTTCTGCACGAACACCTACCTGGCGAACGACGACAATAAGACATTCGTACTCAACGCGTTCCACTGTTTGTCAGGCGCCGACACCCCTGTGGAGAGCTCGAGCTGGGGTGTCATCAAGACTCTCTATCGATAGCGCTCCATTCGCTTTGCAGAACGGGGGCAGGTCTCGACGAGGCCTGCCCCCGTTTCTGCATCCAGTGTGGTTGACGGGGCCACTCGCCAAGGGGCACGCGTCTTGACTCCGCCGCTGAGCGCGTGCTACTCATAGTGAAGCGTGTGCGACTGACGGTGGAACGCGCGCTACCGATGGCAACGGAGACGCCCTTGATGGCTCACGCGAAGAGCGGGAAGAAGAGGCACAAGAAGGCGGAGGCGTCCAGGCAGTCCGCGTCCCACAGGTCCCGGACGTCCCGGGGGAAGCTGAGTCCCCGGACGTCCCGGGGGAAGCTGAGTCCTGGGATTTCCAGAGATGTGCTCCTGGCCATCCTCTTCATCGTCGCTCTTGCGGTCATCGTCCGCGTCGCCTACATGGCCGAGGTCCACGACCATCCCCTCATGACCACGACGACCGGTGACCCCGAGGTCTACGATAACCGGGCGCTCGAGATCGCGCGCGGGCAGTGGCTCGGGGACGAGGTCTTCTTCCACAGCAGCCCCGTGTACCCGTACATCCTCGGCGTCACATACAAGCTCTTCGGCCACAGTTACGCCGCGGTGCGGGTGATCCAGTCGCTCTTCGGGATCGGCAGCTGCCTCCTCATCTTCTCCATTGCGCTCAGGCTCTTCGGGAAACGGGAGGGTCTCGTGGCGGGCGTCATCGCCGCCCTCTATGCGCCGTTCGTCTTCTTCGACTTCGAAATACTGATGATCACCTACGTCCTCTTCTTCACGCTGCTCGCGATGAGATTGCTCATCGCGTACCGAGACAAGCCGACCGCGTGGCTCGCCCTTGCGTCGGGCGCCGCCGTCGGCGTGAGCGCCCTGGGGAAGCCGAACATCCTTCTGTTCGTGCCTGCAGCACTCTTCTGGATGTGGTGGGTCTTCCGGGGGACGGAGAGGGCGAAGCGCGCATGGCAGGGAGTAGTGCTCCTTGTCGCCGGCACGGCAGTCGTTGTGCTCCCGATGACGATAAGCAACTACGTCATCTCCGGCGACTTCGTTCTTACCTCGAGCAACGGCGGCATCAACTTCTGGATAGGGAACAACGAGCAGGCCGACGGCACGTTCCTGGTCCCGGCCGACATGCGCGCGGACCTCTACGGTGGCTCGAAGCTGGCCGCGGAGCAGGCGCTCGGGCACACCCTCAGTCCGTCGGAGGTGTCGTCCTACTGGTTCGACAAGGGACTCGAGTTCGTCAAGGCGCATCCGGGTCAGGACCTCAAGCTCCTCGGCCGGAAGCTGCTGCTGTTCTGGAACGCATACGAGATTCCCAATCACTACGACCTGAACTACTTCAGGACCGTCTCGAAGACGCTGCGCTTCGACCCGTTCATCTTCGGCTGGGTGATACCGTTCGGGTTCTTGGGCATCTACGCGTCCCGCAAGAGCTGGCGGAAGCACCTCCTGCTCTACCTGTTCGCCGGCGCGTATCTGGTCTCGCTCCTGCCGTTCTTCGTTACGTCGCGCTATCGGCTGCCCGTCGTGCCGGTGATGATCATCTTCTGCGCCAGTGGCGTCCTGTGGCTGTGGGAGCGCGTGAGGGCGCGGGAGTGGGCGGGCACGTTCGTCCCGATGGCGTTGCTCGTCGCGGCGCTGGTCGTCGTGAACCTGCCCCTCGTAGACTTCTCGTTCGGGCCGCAGTACGCCGTCATCGGAGCCATCTACCGCGACGCCGGCGATTACGGCAGGGCCGTCGAGTACTACCGGCTGGCGACCGAAGCCAGCCCTGACTTCGACCTCGCGTACAATAGTCTCGGTTCGTCGCTCAGTAGGATGGGCCGCGACGCCGAGGCGGAGCGCGCTCTCCTCAGAGCGCTTGAGATCAACCCCGGGCTTGCGCCGGCACAGAGCAACCTCGGCCTCCTGTATCTTCAGATAGGAAGAATGGATGAGGCTCGGCGCAGACTCACCATCGCCACGCGCGACGAGCCGACGCTCAAGCCCGCGTGGGAGAACCTCGCGCGTCTCGGCATCATGACCCAGGACGCCGCTCTGGCCGTTTCCGCTCTCGAGCAGGTACTCAGGTTAGATCCAGGTGACGCATACGCGCACTGGAATCTGGCCATTCTCTACGGGGGTGACCCGGCGCGCAGAGATGATTGCATCCGCCACGCCAGGCAGGCCGCGGCTCTCGAGCCTTCACTGAGAGCGGAGGCGGCGGAGGTGATCGACGCGCTCACGGCGCCGGGTGGTTCCCCGGGCCAGTAGGTGTGGCGCGCTCGCAGCAGACCCCGCGCACTCGCAACAGGTGTGGCGCGTCCGCAGTGTATCCGGCGCGTCCGCGGAAGGAGACACGTTTGCTCAAGAAGCTGACAGCGATGATCGGGTACGCACTGGTCTTCCTCACGGTCGTTGCTCTGCTCACGTCCTGCTCCAGCGAGCCGTCGCGCCCGAACATCGTCATCGTAGTGCTGGACACCGTTCGCCTCGACTACACCGGCCCCGGCGGGGCCACCGAGCAGCTGACTCCGGCTCTCGACGGACTCGCAGAGGAAGGCACCGTCTTCTCTCTCGCGTGGTCCAACGCGCCGTGGACCGTGCCGTCGCACGCCTCGATGTTCTCCGGCCTCCTCCCATCGTCTCACAAGTGCACCGGACGTCACTTCACGTTCCTGTCGCCGACCCCGACCTTCGCCGAGCTGCTCGGTGAGTCCGGCTATCAGACGGTCGCGTTCTTCAGCAATCCATGGTTGAGCGACAGACTGACGGGCATGCTGCGCGGGTTCGATGAGCGCCTCGTGGAGTCGGGGAGGGGAACAGAGATCCTGACTACGGTCGATCAGGGTGGCCGCCGAAGCGTCGCCAACGTCTCCACGTGGTTGAGCGAGCGCCGCGACGAGCGTCCGTTTCTCATGTTCGTCAATCTGCTGGAGCCACACCTTCCGTACCATCCGCCCGCGGACTATCGCCAGGCGCGGCTGTCGGACATCCCGCGCGACTACGTCGTGACGACGACGATGGCGCACGAGCTGAATGCCGGGCTTCGTGATCCGGAGTCGTTCGACTTCGAGCGCATGGGCAGGCTCTACGGGGGTGACGTCAACACGGCGGACAGGTATCTCGGCGAACTGCTGCGGCTGCTCAAGGAACACGGTGTCTACGAGGACGCGGTGATCGTGGTCACATCGGACCACGGAGAGAACCTGGGCGACCACGGGTACATGGACCATCAGTTCGGCGTGTTCGCCTCACTGATAGACGTCCCGCTGGTCGTGCGCGCGCCTGTGCTGCTGCCGCCCGGCACCCGTGACGATCCGGTCATGCTGACCGACATATACGACACCGTGCTCGATGTCGCCGGCATTGAGACCGGTCCCGACACGCCACACAGTCGCTCGCTCCTGGGCTCGCCCGCGGATGCAGCGCGCCCGCAGATCGCCGAGTACACGGGAGCGAACCCCGAGCTGGTCAAGCACCTCAACTACCTCAATCCCTCTCATGACACGTCGCGTCAGGAAGTGGCATACGCTAAGGTCCGCGTGGACAGCCTGGAGTTCACCGTGGGAACCGACGGGTCGGAAGAGCTTTTCGACCTCAAGAACGATCCTGGACGGGAGCGGAATCTGGCGCCCGCGAACCCCGCGGCCGTCGGCGCGCTCCTTGAACTTCTGCCGGCCGTGAGGCACGCCGAAGGTGTCGAGGTCGAGATCGACGAAGAGATGCGCGAGTGGCTGAGGTCGCTGGGGTACATCAGGTAGGCACTCGGGCGCGAGCTGGACTGGGCGACGAGTGACGAGACGGGGTGAAAGGGAGGCCCGGATCCTACGATCCGGGCCTCTTGCTGTGTGCTTGCGAGGGCGCCTATGTTGTCGGCGTCTTCACGGACTACCCGCGCCTGCCGCCGCCCGACGGCCGCGAGCGTGAGGGAGAGGGCGAGCGTGTGGGCGCAGGCTTGGGAGAAGGTTTGCTCGATTTCGCCTGACTCGTGCGCTGAGTGCCGCGGTCTCTAGACTTCTTGTCGCGGTCCAGACTCTTCGAAGGCTGCTGCTTCGGCGCCGACCATCCGCCCTTCTTGTCGCGCTGCTGCCAGTCGTTGCCCTGCTTGCGGTAGACCTTCCCGTCCTTGCCGGCGTACACATCGTTGGGCCTGCTCGCCGGTACCGGCTTCTTGGTCCGGGTCGGCCTGTTCCCCTGCACCGGCTTCGTGGCTGGGGTCGACACCGCCGGCCGACTTGCAGGAGACACCGGCCCCGTGGTTGGGGTCGACACTCCCGGCCGGCTCACAGGAGACGCCGGTCTTGTCGTCGGTGTTCCGGCCATCCGGTCTGCGCCGGTGTGCCTGATGCCCTTGTCGCGGGACTTATAGAGGTTCCGTCCTCCGTAGGGTGCCGGTCCGGGTGGCCTGCGTCCTGGTCTGTTGCCCGGTCTGTATCCGGGTCCGTATCCCGGGTGGTAGCCGTGATAGTACCCGCGGTGATACCCGTGGCGGTACCCGTAGCGGTAGCCCACCGGACCCCACCATCCGCCCCAGTATGGCCTTCCGTAGCTCACATGAAGCCACCCGTAGCTGACGCCGACCGAGAATCCCCAGCCGGTGTAGGGGTTCCAGTGCACCCCGTACCCGTAGGTCACGGGTCTGGGATAGTAGTACGTGCCGTACCACGGCTGGTACCAGTATCCCGTGCCGTACACCACGCAACCGTGATAGACGTGCCAGCCGCCGTAGCCAGGCAGGTAGCCCACATAGACGACGTCGGGCGTCGATTCGTAGATGTACACGTACTTGACGTTCTGAACGGGGCAGTCTGCAGGGATGTCCTGTATCGCATCGGGCACCGATGTTGCGACCTCCCACGGTCCCTCCGGCCAGCGAGAGACGAACCAGATGGCTTCGTCACAGCAGTAGTAGGTGCCATCGACAAGCAGCACCGACTTGCTCGTGTTGATGGCGTAGGCAACATTGTCCGCGCACCTCTCGAACTGAGGGTCACCGTCATACTCGACCGTGACGGTCGCGGTCCTGCGGTCGACCTCCGCCGTCTGCGGGATCGAGGTCCCGAGCACCGCCTCCCTGGCCTCCTGCGTGCCGGCCACGCTCGCGCGCACGTTGGCGACCTCCGAGCCCGTGGGTATCTGGGCGAAGCTCTCGGGAACCTCGTCGGGAGGCACGTGCGTCCAGGTACTTCCCGTCATGGCATCGGACGCGTACCAGCGTCCCGCCACGAGCAGGTAGTACTGCTGCGTAACGATGTCCATGATGACATCGCTCTCGGTGTTCCGAATGTAGAGGAGGTCCGTTCCCTCGACCGACGCGAACTCCGGCTCGCCATTGATCTGGATGAGCTCGGCCGGCTTCGTTCGCACCAGTATCTTCGGGGCAGGCTGCTCTCCCTCATCATCCTCCGGAGCCGCCTCCCGGCCCTGCTCCGCCTCCTGTTCCTCCTTCGCTATCTCCCTGGCGACGTCCGCCACCTTCCCTGGCAGGTTCTCCGCAACTGCCCAGTCAGCCGTCAGGTCCGGAGCGACGTACCAATGGTCGCCGCCCTTAAGAAAGTAACGCCCCGTCCCCGGGTCCTGAAGGATGTAGAACGGGCTGTTCGCCACGTACTTGAGCCCCTCGTGGTCCAGGTCGGCGAGTATCGGATCGCCGTCTATCATCACGAGAACGGTGGGGGAGGTGACCACGATCAGCTCGGGGGCGTCATGGTTGAGGTCACCCTCCTCCCGCCCCACGCCCTCGACGTTTTCCAGCCCCGCCAGCAGGCGGTCCATCGACACGACCATCTCCCATTTCGGAATCTCTTCCTCGAGGTAATCGGTGAGTGCCTGAACGTCCTCATCTGCGGCTGATGGGAACTGCGCCGTCGTCACCTTCACGGACTCCAGGGACACCATCCGAGTGTCCATGTCGGTGACCACACGCGCCTCGAGCCACACGGCGCCGAAGACTGGTTCGCTCTCGCCTTTTGCTGTGACCGACACGGCGGCCCTGGCCTCCAGCTTGTCGCCGGAATAGCTCTCGATCTGCGGCTGGTACATGATTATCTGGCCCCTCTCGCCATCCAGCTGACGGGGCCACGAGACTGCGTTCTCTTCGTCTTGACCAAGCGAGGCCGCGGGCCAGAGGAGACACATCAGCAGGGCGAGAGTGCTGACAAGGCGAATTCTGTGCTTGAGTTCCATTTCGTCCTCCGATCGTGCCGGCGTTTGTTCCAATGTACGAGTGCTTGTTCCATTGTATGGGCGTTTGTTCCAACGCTCGTTTGACGTGTGCCCGACCTGCTCCATTCAGCAACCAGGCCGGATGCGCCCCAGGGCATTCAATAGCACGTTTCAACCCTCGATAATAGGGCCCCTCCGACGGACGGTCAATTCATACCTGGGCGGTGCGTGGGGCGCGAGACACGGCGACATTCGCCCTGAAGGACTGACGCAAGCTGAGCTGGGGAGCGAATAACGGGACGGGGTGAAAAGGAGGCCCGGATCTTATGATCCGGGCCTCCTTTCGTCTGTTCACGAGGGTAGCGCGCCCGCGGAATACTACTCCCGCGCCACACGAACCGAGGCCAAGCCCGCGTAGAGCCTCCCGTTGTAGAGACCACCCGCGACTACGGCCGTCTTCCGCGAGTGTCCGTCCGGCACGTTCGCGGCGGCAGTGAAGAGCCCGTCTGCACCCACCGTGCCGAGTACCGGATCCACCACCCGCCACTCGAAGTCCATGTCGACCGGGGTCCCGTCGCCGGTAGTGGCCTCTACCTGGAACTGAAACGACTCGCCCTCGGAGAGCGTGACCGACCGCGGCGAGACGTGCACGAACACCTGCGGGTCGGGGAGATCGAACACGATCGCGGCTACCCCGCGGAAGGTCTGCCCGCCGCCGACGCGAACCACGGCGACGATGTACCCTTTCGGTCTCTGCCACGAGTCCGGCTCCATGTGGAGATCAGCCGCCGTGAAGTCGCCATCGGGAGAGATGTGCCCGAGGTGTTCGGGCCTGACGTCCCAGAAGACCGGCAGGTCGAGCACCTCGCCGTTGGGACCGAGAACCTCGGCCTCGAAGTGCGTTGTCTGCCCCGGTATCACGATGGCCAGGGCCGGGCGCACCCGGACACTCACCGGATGTCCCGGGAGCCTGATGCGCACGTGCGCGCGGTCCGAGAGCGTGGACCCGTCCGGCAGGGTCGCCATCGCGCCGACGACACCCTCGTGGGGTCCGAAGTCGTGCGAGGCGGGGTCGCCGAAGGCAGGGTTGGCCGTGAAGAGCCCGTCGGGAGTGATGATGCCGAGTTCCCTTGGGAAGACGGCCCACTCGGTGGTCCAGTCAATTGGTCCCTCGGCACCTATCACTCTCGACCTGAACTGTATCTCCTGGCCGGGGGCCAGGACCGGCCTCTTCGGGCTGATCTGGAGTCTGAGCGCGGGACCCGAGTCTCTCACCACTACGCGCGCCCCATCGCTCGCCACTCCCGCGTTGGTTTCGACCGACGCGGTCACGGCGCCGATCCATCCGCCGTCGTCCGGGGGTTCCGGCATCTCGTCGGCAGCCGTGAACAGCCCGTCCGCGCCGATGGAACCGAGCCACATCGGGCGGAGGGACCACTCTATGGGAATGTCCAGCGGCTCGCCGTCCGGTCCGATGGCGATGGCCTCGAACTGCACGTCACCGCCCAGCACTACCGCCGCTTCACGGGGCCTGATCCTGACCCTCACTCCCGCTGGCCCGACCCGCCGTATCTCCACGCGCGCGAACCCGCGTGCGGGCCCGCCGCTCGTCGCCACCGTTGCCACGATCCTCCCGACGCCTTCGTCCGGACCGGCGGTGAAGAGCCCGTCGGGGCCAATGACACCGAGCCGCCGGGGCATCACCGACCACTCGACGTCGGCGTCGAGCGGGTTCCCCGACTGATCGATCACGACCGCGGTGAACTGGAATTCCTCCCCGGGGCTGACAAGCGCGCTCACCGGCACGACATTCACCCTGACGCCCGGTCCAGGCGGCGTGCCCACGACCAGCGATGCGTTACCGACACCTTCGCGTTCGCCCGCGATCGCTCGCACGGCCACGCGCCCCGCGCTCTCGTCGTCTCCGGCGGTGAAGATGCCCGTGTCGTCAATCGAACCGAGTCGTTCGGGTATCACCACCCACCGCAACTCCGCGTCCACCGGGTCGCCCGTCACCGGGTCCCTGACGGTCGCGGAGAAGTGCTCCTGCCCTCCGGTCTCGACCACTGCGTTCGGAGGCTCCACCGTCACCAGGAGCTTCGCTGGAGGCTCCGAGCCGACGTCGATCACGGAGTGCCCGGCGCCGGTTGCCTCCCCGCACCTTGCCAGTGCGCGGACGATCGCGCGGCCGGGCGCACCAGCGACGAATCGTCCATCGCTTCCCATCGCACCCACCCGGGGCGGGATCACAGACCACATGACATCCGCTACCACCGGTTCGCCGTCACTGTCGTACACGTTCGCGACGAACGCGACCTCGCCGCCCGGGAGGGCGTGCGCTCTCGTCGGAGACACGCGGACCGTGAGTTCGTCGGTAGCGAGCGCCCCGGACACGAGCGCCAGAGTGGCGAGGACCGCCAGCATGGCGATCGCTCCACTCCGCGCGTTGATTGTTCTTCGTGATCTCATTGTCAGTTGTCTTGTGAACATGTCCATCACCTCCGGGAGACACACAGTTCCATTAGACCTGCTCGTCCAGGGATGGCCGCTCTCCGTTCAGGGCGTAGAAGAGCCACGATACGTCCCTGAGCTTTCTGCCAGAACCGTCCTGTATTTCGATGGTTATGATGTGCTCGCCTTCCTCGAACTTCTCCGCCGGGGAGTACATCACGTAGCTTCCTGTTACCTCCGCCAGTCCCGTCACGTCCATCTCGTCGACGTAGAGCCGGACGATCCCCTGCTCGACCGGCGGGTATATCGCCGCGACTATCTCGACGTCGTTGGCGCCGACGACCGAGTTGTCCGCGGGTGTTACCGGGTCGATGTTCGCCTGCGCGATGCTCACACTGGGCGCGACCGGTAGCAGGACAGGCCCGCCACGGTCGATGTTCACGACGATGAGTACGAGCGCTACGACGCACGCACCGGCCACTGCCCATGCGAGCCGCGGTGAGCGGAGACGCTCCACCCAGGTGGAGCCGGTGGATGCCGCGCGCGCCCTCGCCTGCAGTCGCTCGGTGTGGAACGGAGGCAGCTCGACGGGGCGAAGCTCCCGGAGAAGCTGTTCGATCTTCTCCTCGGAGGGTCCGGCCCCGGGCGGGCGGTTCAACTCGTGCCGGTTCTTCTTGTTATCAGTCATTCGCTGCGTCCTTGCTGTGGCGCTCCGGCGCGCCTGGTCAGACCTTGTCCGCGAGCAGGTCGGCGAGAAGCGCCTTCCCACGCGAGATCCTCGACTTGACCGTGCCTATGGAGCAACCGGCCGCGGTCGAAATCTCCTCGTAGCTCATCTCGTCTATGTACCGAAGTGTTATCGTCTCACGAAACGCGGGCGGGAGCTGGGCTATCGCCTGACGTACCGCCTGCGCTCGTTCCTGCTCGAGCACCGCATGTTCGGCCGTGCGGGTCTCGAAGGAGGGCGAGGGGTCCTTCGCCTGGTGCTCCCTCCAGAGCTCCGCTCGCCTCGCGTTCTTCCTGTACCTCTTCTTGAGGACGTTCAGGGCGATGCGATAGAGCCAGGTGAACGGGTCCGCATCACCGCGGAAGCGCGGGTAGGCCTTCATGGCCCTGATGAACGCCTCCTCGGTCAGATCGAGCGCGTCGTGATAGTTTCCGGTCAGTCCGTACATGACGTTGAACAACCTCTTGTCGTAACGGGCAACCACCTCTTCGAAGTCCAGCCTTGCCATCGACCCCCTCCGATTACCTCACTCAGACATTAGAGGCCCCGCACGCCGCCCGTGTTCCCGTCAGAACGTATGTCCGACATCCAGTGCTATTACGTGCTCAGTGTAGGATCCAGACGGGTTTGCCCGGTCCTGCCAGTCGATCAGCCAGTACTCGACCTCGAGGTCCACAGGCCCGAAATCCCACCGCGTCTCGAACGTGTAGTGTGAACGGGTGTAGTCCGTCTCGTCCCCCGACCCCGCTGTCCATCTTGCGGCCACCCGCGCGGTCCACCTGTTCTGGATTATCTCATGCTTGATGTCGCCTGACGCCGACCAGGTGTCCGTTTCGTCGGGAGAGCGCACGCCCGACCACGATACGTTTCCCAGGATGTGCGTCCGACCGCGCCGCCACGTCCCCCCAAGAGCGCCGTAGGCGTACGTGTAATCGTATGTGACGCGGGGGCTCCTGTCGTATCGCGCGACCACGTAGGTCCGGGCGCTGCCCTCGTTCACCAGCCACGTGAGCTCGGCGCGCGAGTAGACCTTCAGTTCGTATTCGTCTTCCGCGAGATATGATCGGGAGTTGAACGAGCGTCCCGTGCGGATCCAGCCCGACGAGCTGAACATCTCGTTCGGGCGGTATGAGTAGTCGAGTGCGAGCGTGTGTTCGCCGGGCTCGTACTCGTACGTTCCGGCCGAGTAGTAGTCCGGCTCACTGGCAACATACTCCAGAGAGACGCGGTTCCGCCAGTCACGTTTGAGTTCCAGCTTCGCACGAAACGCGGTGCCTCTGCCCTGAACCTCGCCCACGGCATCGGAGCGCGCCAGCTCGAGCTCACCCGAGAGATCGCCGTTCGTCGTGCGCACCAGTCCGGCGACGACGTTGTTCCGGAGCGGCTCCGTGATCTGCTGCTCGTCGGTCACCGACTCTCTGCGGTCGAAAACGGACAGGTAGATCACTGAGGCACTCAGGCGCTCGCCTAAGGAGAAGCTCTGCTTGCCGCCGGCGGCAAAGCGCGAGTAGATCCCGAACCCGGCCAGTGTGTCCGCCTCGCTCATCCGCATGCCGACCAGTTCGGTCGTGCTTCTGCCGGCGCGTGCGGACAGCCTGCCGCCCCGTCCGACGGCCCAGTTAAGAGTAGTCGGTGAGAGGGAAGGAAATACGTCTCCGGCTTCGACCTTCAGCTTCTCCGTGCCGCCGCTCACCAGCCAGTCGAGCTCGTCGCTGTAGATGGGGTCGTACCGCGCAGTAATCAGGAGGGTGCGCGCGCCTCTGACGCCGGACACGTAGAAGTCGTAAGACGGGCGGAAGACCTCAGCGTAGGGGAGGAAAACGTCGACGGAGTCGACCGCGGGAGTTTCTGCGGCGACCTTGACCCAGCCGGCCTCCATCCTGCCGGCGATCTGCCATGTGGTGTCGGATGCCGCCCAGGCAGCGTCGAGTTCCTTCCAGGTCGGGACGGTTCTCCAGGGACTCCCGACAGGTCCGTCAGCCCGGAGCCAGTCTTCGGAAGGCTCGTCACCCACTGTTCTCTCGTGCACGAAGAACACCCAGGACGTCTCCACCACTCCGGTCGTGGTCAGCGCCGAGAACGTCAACCTGTGTGGTCCGGTGCCGAGCGGCTCGACGGGCGCGAAGAGGAAGAGGTCGGAGGTGATCTCCGAGAGTTCCGTGACGTCGACGCCGTCGAGCAGTGCGAGCGCGTCCCACGGCTCGTCGAGCGGCGGGTCGAAGAGTGCCGCGATCTGCGGCGTGTCCTCCGCTACGACCTCGCCGGGCAACGGACTCAGAATCTCGACGGTTCGTGACGCCCAGCCCGGGTCCGGAACTCCGGGACCAGGTTCGGATGCCGGACCTGGTTCGGACCCCTGCCCTGGTTCGGATACCAGACCTGGTGCGGAGCCCCGCCCGCCTTCGACCGGCACCACCAGCAGTCCTCCCTCCGGCGCGCCGGGGGGGACGGTCACGACAATCCCGTCCATGTCGACGACGCGCAGGTAGTACGAGAACGAAGGTAGCGTCACGAGGACACCCGGGACCTCGCCGAAGAGCGAGTTGCGCGACGGCGTGAGGGGGATCGAGCGCAGCTCGCCGTCCGGCATCGCAACGACGACGTCGGCCGAAGCGATGCGCTCGGGAAATACGTCGCCCACGAATACGGCCTCGATACCGAGAGGCTCGCCGGCGACGGCGCGAGGAGGAGGGGAGTGCCTGATGCTGAACGACTGCCCGCGCGCGGTCGCGACGGGCGCCAGTGCAAGGGCAACACAGATGTAGGGGACCAGTCGTCGGGACTGCATCCAATCAGCTCCTTGCGGGCTTCGTGTGGCGCGGTGCCTGGAACCCGGTCAGTCTACTCCAGCCGCGGCGCGGCGTCCATCGGGTCTTCCGGGAACATACCGGCGGCCGACGTCCTCTAAGCAACTGAGACGACGGGAAGACGCGTACTACTCAAGGACAGTAGGAGGAAAGAATGCGGAAGAAAATGTCGGTGCCAGTGATCGCCGCGGCGCTTCTGACGCTCGGGCTGTTCGTGCTCGCCGGTTGCGGGGACGCCATCACCATGACGGACGTGAGTGAACTCAGTGACGAGGAGGCACTCCGCGAGTTTGTTGAGGACCACGGCTTCTTCGATGAGACCGAGATCTACGGCGCGGATCCCATGGACTCGGACGGGTCCGGCTCGCGTGAGGAGATCGACCCGCTCACCTTCTGGCGGGAGGTGACCGAAAGACACGTTGTGCGCGACGTCTACATCGATCATGAGGCAGGGATCGCCGAGGTCACGATCTACAAGGAGATTTGGGGCACGCTCAACATCATCGACGAGAATATGATCGAATACGAGAAGCCGATGCACCACGAGGGTGTGAGGTACGCCGTCTTCCAGCGCAACGACGACGTGGCGTTGGGGAACAACTACGGGCATCTTGGAGAGACCGGCAACACGCATCGTCACCGCAGGGGCCGCTGGACTCTGACGGCCATCTCGGGCCTCGTTGCCAACTCGGTCGAGACGCTGACAATGGACATCGAGTGGATTCAGGTGCAGAGCGCGACCGTCGACACCGTCATCACCGATCCGTCGGCTCTCATGGCGGTACCCGATGAGATCATGAGTTTCGAGATGGGCGAGGAGGTCACCGTGACCGTGTCCGGTCCTCCTGAGGATGCGATCCTCTTCCTGCACACACGCGGCCACCGTTCGCCCCTCCATTACGACGGGGGCGTGTTCGTCGGAACGTGGACAGTGACACGCGACGGTGTCCACTGTGCAGGCATCCAGGCGCTGGCACACGACTCGATCTACGATTCCGAGTACCCCGATGACAGTCTGATATGGGGCATGCCATACGAGGTCGGTGAGGAGCCGGAGGAGTAGGCAGCAGGACCACCTCGGCGGCTGGCGTTGCAGGCCCACTAAGATCCTCATCCTTCCGCCAAGCAGCAGCACGGCCGCCGACAACATTGCATCGGAGCCCCGGGTCTCTCAAAGACCGGGGGCTTCGGTTTGTGTGGGGAGGGCGCCCGGTTTTGGCACGTTGCATGCATCTATCCGGCAGAATGGAACTCTGCCGCCAGAGGGGATTCACATTGGTCGAGGTCATGATCACGATCATGATCATCGGTGTGCTGGCAGCCGCGGTGCCCCCGATCCTTGCGAACTCCATTGAAAGGGCCAAGATCTCGGAGGCCACGGCGGCATTGGGCTCGATCAGACGCGCCATGCGGATGTACTACGCCGAGCATGGCAGCTACAAGGATCCCTACTTCACGGCCGGCAGGAAGGTGACGTTCGGCAGGATCCTCATGGTCAGCGACACCGACCTTGAGGGACGCTACTTCAGCAGTGATTGCTACACGTTCGAGAGAGTGAAGAGACGCACGTTCCGGATTAAGTGCAGCGGGGAGGCAAGTACTGCTCCGGCCGCCCGCGGCGTATCGTATGTTACTCTCTACATCAATCAACTAGGCGACATCTGGCGCGGCGGCGCGCCGGACGACAGCCCCCTCCGGTATCTAGCAGTGCCTCTTGTCGGTAGGGACTAGTCGCTGACAGCCACCTGATAATCTGTCCATCCCGGTTCCCCGTACCCAGCTTCTTCACCCTGCTGGGGGGGTCACGATGTACCCATGCGTTACCTCACCTGGCCGCACCAGACATTGACACCCCCACACAGACTGTGCTATAATACAACAAGTTCAATAACACGGTGCCCTATTGCCGCCGCTCGAGCTGGCGCTCGCGGCGACCCGTGTATCTATGGGCTGCGTGTGTCGACACAGAATCCCGAGAGGTGGGGCAGGAGACTGGATTGTGAAGAGGGTAGGAGTGGCGCTGCTACTTGTCGTGCTCGCATCCGCGGTGCTTGCCGCGGCGCCGGCGCGTGGCGTCGGCGCCATCGAAGGAGCGGTCACAGACAAGTACACGCACCAGCCCCTCTTCGCCGCCGATGTCGTAGTCGTCGGCACGACGCTCGGTGGGATCACAGATCGGGACGGCAGGTTCGCGATCGGCGACGTGCCGGCCGGGAGCTACCGGGTCACGGTCTCGATGATGGGATACGAGGTTACGGCCGTGGACGACGTCGAGGTTCAGGACGGTCCCGCCACGACAATGCAGCTCGAACTCTGCCCACGGGTCCTGGACATTGGCCTGGATGTGCTCGTCGAGGCGAGTCACTTCCGCCGGGACAGTGAGAAACCGACGAGCTTCAGGACTCTGACCCCCCAGGAGATGCGCTACTCTCCGGGCGCGATGGAAGACGTCTTCCGCGTGCTTCAGTCCATGCCGGGCGTCAGTCCCGCGGATATGACGAACTCTAATCTGATAGTCCGCGGCGGTGACCCCAGCGAGAACCGCACGCTGTTCGAGAACATCGAGATACCTCGGGCGCTGCACTTCGGCCGTCCCGGGGGAACGATAGGCGGGATCAGCATCGTCAGTCCGAGCCTGCTCGAGAGGGTCGACTTCCTTACCGGCGGGTTCCCGGCGAGGTACGGCGACAAGGTGTCCTCGGTCTTCGAGATGAAGCTGCGGGACGGCAGCAGCACGGACTACAGCACCAACATCAACTTCAACATGGGTGGATTCAGCCTCGCGGCGGACGGTCCCATGCCCGGAGGCGGGACGATGCTCCTCTCAGCGCGAAGAGGGGTCTTCGACCTGCTGACATCGACGATGGGCGTCCCCGCGCTCCCCTCGTACTGGGACGTAGTGGGTAAGGTGACGTACGACCTCGGCAGCTCGAACAGGCTCTCCCTCGTCGGCTTCTACTTCCCCGATGACCTTGAGATCGCGGCTGACCCCGAAGAGGAGAACAGGCATGGGATGTGGCCCGGTCTCGATCTGGAGCGCAGGGACCACGGCAGGGCCGTGGGTCTGAACTGGCGCTGTCTCCAGGGCGAACGCGGCTACGTCCTGACGACGGCCTCGCACGTGAGCAACAGCTGGACGACAAGCCGCGGTACGGAGCAGGAGCCCGGTCTCGTCGGTGACGCGATCCGGGAGGAGGAGTTCCAGCTGAAGAGCGAGCTGAACCGCAAGCTCTCGGATCGAGTGAACGTGAGATTCGGGGTCTTCGCCCGGCAGATCCACTCGGAGCAGAACACGTGGAGCGTCTCGGACACGATGGCCTCAGGCGAGGTCATTCCGAGCTACCGGGTGACGTACAACCCTGACCCGACCTACAAGGCCGGCTCCTACCTGCAGGCCACGGTCAGGCCCTTCAGTCGCGTTTCACTGACATCCGGGCTGCGCTACGACTACTATGACTTCACCGGCGAGTCGAAGCTGAGTCCCAGGCTTGGTGTGGCCCTGTCGCTGACCGACCGGACCACTCTCAACGCGGCGTACGGGCACTACTACCAGACAGCGGCCCCGTGGCAGGTCGCTTCGCACCCGTCCAATACGACACTTCGCAGCAGCGGCTCGGTTCACTACGTCGCCGGCCTGAAGCATCTGCTGTCCGGGAACACGCAGGTCAGCGTAGAGGCGTATCACAAGGAACTGAGCGACGTGTTCGTTCACAGCTACACCTCGAGGATCACGACGAACGAGGGAAGTGGCTATGCCCGAGGCGTGGAGTTGTGCGTCCAGCGCAAGATGAGCAAAGGACTGGTCGGAAGCGTGGCTTACACCTACTCGGTCTCCGTGAGGAGAGACGGAGCGTCCCTGCCGGAGTACTACTCGGAGTTCGACCGCCCCCACAATCTCACTCTCGTAGGAAGCTTCGCGCCGACCGACAAGTGGCGCGTGGGGGCGAAGTTCCTCTACGCGACCGGGAGCCCGTACACGCCGATCATAGGCTCCGAGCAGGTGGACGGTGAGTGGTACGCCGTGAGCGGTCCGAAGAACTCCGCGCGCTATCCCGACTACCACATGCTCGACGTTCGCATCGACCGCTCCTTCCAGTTCGCGAACTGGAAGCTGATGGCGTATCTGGATCTGTGGAATATCTACGGCTACCAGAACGTGACGCTGTACAACTACTCGATCGATGAGAACGGCACGGTCACCCGGACGGTTCCCGATGAGGCGCCTCGCATGCTCCCGATCCTGGGGCTGGAGGCGAGGTTCTAGCTCGGGGTGCGTGATAGGGGGTGGGTCAGGAGCAAGGCCGCCGGCATCTGCCGGCGGCCTCTTCATTGGTGCCTCCAGGGCACCAACGTCGCGCCGCCTGCCCAGGACCAGCTCCCAGCGGCAATTCGTGCTTGACATGGTCAAACGAACGATTTAAATTGGTGTTTGAAACGGGAGGTTGAATATGAAGGCTGCCATGAGACACTCGAGTGATACGAAGCAGAAGGTACTGGAAGCCGCCTGCAAGGTGTTCAGCGAGGTCGGCTATCACGAGGGAACCGTCGCCAGGATCTGCGAGGAAGCCGGGGCGAACAGGGCTGCGGTCAACTACTACTTCGGCGACAAGCAGAACCTCTATCGCGAGGTCTGGAATTAC
>JAUWCJ010000138.1 GCA_030609365.1 Candidatus Eiseniibacteriota bacterium
GACGTGGTCCCGAGCGATAACGTGCTCGTGACGGCCTCGGCGAGCGGCTACCAGCCGTTCTCCATGGTACTCCAGGTAGGCGATGGCGAGACCGTGCAACAGGACATTGTCCTTGTGCCGTCGGCTCATTCGGCCGACCAGTACAGGTTCATCCTGACGTGGGGAGAGGAACCACGGGATCTCGACTCGCATCTGTGGGTTCCGACAGGCGTCGGCCAGTACTACCACGTCTACTTCTGCAACACAGGGACGCTTCTGGCGGAGCCCTACGCTGAACTCGACGTCGACGACATGTACAGCTTCGGTCCTGAAACCATCACCATTCTGCCCGAGTATGAGGGGCAGTACGTATACGCCGTCCACGAGTGGACCGGTACCGGAACGCTCGCGACCTCGAGCGCGGTCGTCCAAGTCTATGCCGGCAACAACCTGATCCGCGTTCTCGATGTTCCGACCGAAACGTGTGGCGAGAACTACTGGTGGCACGTGGGAGAGCTCAACGCGGAGACCGGTGAGTTCACACTGATCAACGAGTTCAGTGCGAGCGCGCCTCTGGGAGATCGGCGGCCCGCTCACGTGACGAAGCCGATTGTGAAGCGGTAGGCGGGAAGACCAACAGGAAGCAGAAGAACCTCAGCACTGCTACGCGCGCGGGGCCGCCTCGGCCTCGCGCGCGTCTGCACGTTGTGATCGCGAAGCCTCGACAAGGATGCGGGGCCGGGTCCGCCGCCTCGGTGCGCGCTCTGATGCACCGGACGACGAGTCCCAGCTACTGACGGAACGTGGCCTTCACCCGACCCCAGGAGATCTCCTCCACAGCCGTCGTGTCCGGCCCCTCGTTTCTATAGCAGGTAGCGCTGAAGGCACGGTACGCAAGGAAGTCCGGCCTGTCGTCCCCGTTGAGATCGACGGCGCAGCCTCCCCGCATATCGTCGAACTGGGGGATGCCGCTGATCATGCCGAGGTTGAAGAGCCACTGGGCGCTGGTGTCGCTGCCCGTGTTCTCGTAGGCCTGTAGCACGCCGGTGCCGGCCTCGGGCGACGTAATCATATCGAGATCCCCGTCCCCGTCCAGATCACCTGCGCCCGTGTAGACGTGGGTGTCGATTCACAGCCCGATTACCGGGAGTCACTGGCCGCCTCCTGTGTCCCCCTGGTCATGATCCCCGTAGCCGCTGACTATCCGTCTGATGTCATCTATCTCGAATCCGTGGGAACGGCGGAGCCTCCCCAATCGCTCGTCGCGCGGCACATCGGCGGGCAGACGCAGTGTCGTGATGATATGTTCCACGGGCACGCCGGTGAGTTCCTGCACGTCGCGAAGCGTCATCGAACCGTGGATGGTGTGGTCCTCGCCACGGTTCTCTGTGTCGCCGGTGTCGGGCTCCGTGCCGCCCCTCTCGTGCTCTGTGTCGCCGCTCTCGTGCTCCACAGGCCCGCCTTCGTAATCCCTGGCCCGGCCCTCTCCCTCTCCGCCCCGGCCGCCCCACCGCCCCGCCTCGATCTCCTCGACCGTCCCGAAGAACGGAGCCGCGGCCAGAGCCAGGAGCGCAATCACCGCGATCAGCGTCAACACAACGCGGCCTTTCGATCTACCGCGCGTATCCCATCGCACGACGCAAGTGATCCATCCCCAATGAAGCGCGAGATGTACGACCATGGCCACACAGAAAGCGATGGCGATCCAGACGTGGACGTGGCCCCACCCGTGGCGGTCAAGACCCCACAGTGCCCGCGTGTTCCCCGAACCCGAGGGAAGCACGTAGCGAATGACCGCGCCCGTCGCGGTCAGGAAGACAAGCGCCACCAGAGCCAGGGCGTCCACAAGGAAATTCACGTTCGTACGCTTCAAACGACCCTCCCCTCTGCTACCTCACGACCTTGACGTAGATCCGCGCAGCCACCTACATCAGGCCCATGCGCCACAGCAGGACAACGATGATCACGACGACGACCGCGACAACGGCAACGACCACCCTGCGGGTTCTATCGACCGCCTGCTCGCGCGCGGTATCAAGGTAGAATCGATCACCTCCAACGCTCACGATGAGATGCTTGAGTTTCATGACGTGCACCAGAAGCCCTTCCGACAATCCTACGTCGGCCAGGGTTCTGGCCGTCTCCGGACTGGTGGCCCCGTGTTCCCTGAAGGCCTGGATTATCTTTCTGCGTTTCCTGGCGATGATCCCCGCCGCGACGGCTCCGGACCCTGATGCGGGTGCCACTCTCTCCTCCTTGTCAGACGCGCAGCTTCTCCACCAGCACATCGATCGGACGCGGGTAGTGTCCCTTCCCCCTGAGCTTCTTCGTATAGATGGCCTGCTCCGGACAGTGATTGTAGCAGCTCCAGCAACCGTAGCATCTGTTCTTGTCGAACACAGGTCTGGGGTCGAGCCGTATCGCCCCGTACGGGCAGCCCTTCTCGCAGATACCGCACTCGGTGCACAGGGCCTCATCTACGAACTTCTCCCCCATGTCCTTCCTCGCGGACGTGCGCGGGCGCGATGGCATCAACCTGTTGAGGAAGCTGATCCGAACCTGCCGGCCGGCGTCGCTCAGTCCTGGCTGCGAGTCCAGCAGACGACGCCTTACCTGCGAAATGAAGGTGTCGAACGCCGACTGCTCCCTAGCGTTCGGCGCCTGCTCGTTTGCCCTGCCTCTTACGATCATCGGCGGGTAGCTCTCCGGAGTGTGAAGGGCATGGCCGGCAACGATCCGGAACCCCCTTGCGGTCACGGCGCTCTCCATGGCTGGGAGTGTCTTGCCGCTGATGAAGCCGTGCGTACTCAAGAGGAACGCGAGCTTCCCGTCCTGGTGCGGCAGGCGGTCCACGAAATCCAGGAACACCTGCGACGGCCCGAAGAAGTCCGTGAAGGCCGCGAATCCGATGACGTCGTAGACGTCCGTGTCGACTGCCTCGTCTCCGGTGACGTCAATGAGATCGAACTCGATGTCTTCCATCCTCGCGGCCAGATACCGGCAGGCCAACGCCGTGTTGCCCGACCCCGAGTAGTAGCAGATGGCTCCCTTCACTGTGACGACTCCTTCCTCAGTTCCTCAAGCAGCAATGACGCCTCCTCCGCGTCCGACTCCAGCACGTAGACCGCGACGGGCTGGATACCGGGTGTGAACACGGTGCCCAGGCGGCTGATCCCCGTGACGTCACTCATGAATCCGCCCTTCACCGTGCACGAGATGCCGGCCTCTTCGAGAATCGACCTGGCGACAGCCGCCGCGGTCTCGTCAGAGGTGCGGAAGACCGGAACGAGGTCCTCGTTGAGCTTCTGCGAATCCAGTGTGGACATCATTCTTGCCCTCGGCGACCTTCTTCCCAGAACACAAGACTCGGACTCCTGTCACTGGTCCCAGCTGCTCACGGAGTCTATGTGGTCGCAATCCTGGCGACTAGGCTCATCGATTCACCCAGCCCGCGATGTCATCAATGACAGCTTGAGCTACGTTGCCGGGTTGGCTGTATTCTGCTGGAGTGGACGTGCCAGTGCCTGCGATGAAAAGATGATTGAGTTCCGGGTAGGCCTTGAAGGACACGCCCTCCTGTCCGGCAAGTTCTTCTTTCCAGCCATTGAAGTCGCTCATTGTGATCTGGTAGTCGCGCTCTCCCTGACAGAACAGCATCGGAATCGTCAGCTCACTGGCCGTTCTTACGGGGTCGTAGTCCATCAAATCTGCCCAATAGGCCATCGAACATCCAAGAACGATGTCACCTTTGCTCATATCAAGCTCTCGTATCGTCCTGAGTTGTGCTCGGATCTCCTCCAGTTTCTTCGCTTCGTTCTCATCTATCTCCCCATCCAGAGAGACCAGGTACTCGGCCTGTTCCGCCGCCTTCTCTATGTAGAAACCCACCGGGCAGCCGGCGAGGAGAACGAGTCCGGCAAGCCCTTCCCCCCGAGCCGCTATGCGAGGAGCCATCACCGCTCCCAAACTGTGGCCGACGACAAAGATCCTGTCAGAGTCGATCCCCTCGGTCTTCTTGAGCAGCTCGACGGCCGCCAGGGCATCGCTTACCACCTCGTCGTCCACGGTGAATGCGTCCATGAATCCCGCTATCTCGGTGGGATACTGCTTGGTGCGCTTCTCATAGCGGAGTACGACGACTCCCCTGGTAGCAAGTCCCCAGGCAAGATCTTTGAACGGCTTGTTTGGACCAATAGTCTCGTCTCTGTCGCTTGGCCCCGAGCCGTGCACCAGAACCACGGCAGGGAAGGACCCTTCTCCTTTGGGGATGCTCAGAGTCGCCGGCAGCTCCCACTCGCCACTGCCGACCGTGCACTCTCTCTCGGTGAACGACTCCGGCTTTGCATACACGGGTGCCTGGTAGTCCAGCCGCCCCTCGACGGGAGGAACGAACTGAATGCCGGCTATGCTAGCTTCTCGGTCAAAGACTATCCGTATTCCGAGAGACTCGTTGCCGAATTCGCAGGTGGCGATGACGGCCTTGTATCCAGCCAGCTCAACGGGCGTGGTCTTAACGACCTTCTCGAATCCACCGGCCTCTTCAGCCGAGGTCAGACCGTCCCACATTGCTTCAAGGCCTTCCGGGGTAAGGGCCGCTGTCATCTCGGCACTGAAGGAGCCAACCGCCTCCTCGAATTCGCGATCGCTGAGCAAGGAGACGAAATCCCGGGCGATGGTTTCCAGGTCGCTTTCCGCCGCTGCAACCGCTTCCTGTAGAGCTACGGTCTCATCGGCACCGACAACCGGAAGGCTTATCATGAGGACCAGAATCAGAACACAGGGAATCACCAGCTTCGTCATTGCTCTTCCTCCTCAACTCTCTTGCTTGTCTTTCATCCAGATGTCCAATGGACCGCGTGTCAGCCGCGCGAGTACTCATCAAACCTCGAGCATCCTCTTCAGGTTCTCTCCCTCTTCCTTCATGTGCTTCCGGACACTTGAGAGACCTCGCTCGACTTTCTTCTTGGACAGGAGCCTGAGCAACAGCGGGATTCGAGCGTGTACGGTGGCCGTGAAGACGCAACCGGCATCCGTGGGCTCGGCGGAGAAGGTGTACTTCGGGGCGTACCTCCTGTGGAATCGAGAGGCAGGGACGTACTCGATCTCTCTGTTGGGCACTACCCTCGTTACGATGAACGTCAGCTTGTGCAGTTGCCCGTCGATGTACTCTTCAGCATAGACGACGGAACCCTCCTGCCACGGAGACCCTTCCAGCCAGCGCATAGCCACATGGTCGTCGGAGTGCCACGCGCGGTAGCTCTCGTCATCGACGAGGTTGGAGAGAAACTCGAAGACTCTCTCCGGTGTTGTTCCGATCTCTATCGAGTGTTCCAGTACGACGTCTTCCATCGCTTTCATGTTGCATGTCCTCAGATGGCGCCACGCCTCGAACGCGGCTCGCGAAACCGGTGGGCGCGGAAGCTACTTCCCCGGCCCCGTTCTGAAGACAAGC
>JAUWCJ010000202.1 GCA_030609365.1 Candidatus Eiseniibacteriota bacterium
AAGTCCTCGTTGGCCTCCACCGTATCTCTCCCGTTATCCTGAAGCTCGTAGGCCTTGAGCTTGTTCAGAAGCCCGATCCCCCGCCCTTCCTGACGCATATAGAGGAAGACGCCCTCGCCCTCCCGTTCTATCGCCTCAAGCGCGTGTCTCAACTGGTCGCCGCAGTCGCACCGCGCCGACCCGAACACGTCGCCCGTCAGACACTCCGAGTGCACCCTGACCAGCACGTCCTTGTCGGGTGCCGGCTCCCCCTTGATGAGTGCGAGATGCGGGTCACCATCGAGTTCGCTCTCGTAAAGAACCAGCTTGAACTCGCCGTACCTCGTCGGTAGGACCGTCCTGGCAGCGGCGTGCACGAGCTTCTCGGTCGACCGCCTGTACTCGATGATGGAGCGGACGCTCACTATGCGCAGGTCGAAGCGCTCGGCCACGCGCTCGAGCTCAGGCATCCTCGCCATGCTCCCGTCCTCAGCCATGATCTCGCACAGTATCCCGGCAGGCGTCAGGCCAGCCATCCTTGCTAGGTCCACCGCCGCCTCCGTGTGTCCGGCACGCTTCAAGACGCCTCCCTCACTCGCGCGGAGCGGGAAGATATGGCCGGGCCTGGCGAGATCGGACGGTCTCGTGCCGGGATCGACAAGAGCCCTGATGGTCGTGGCTCGATCGTGGGCCGAGATGCCCGTCGTCGTCCCCGCGACCGCATCGACCGACACGGCGAAGGCCGTGCCCATTATCGACGTGTTCTTCCCCACCATCGGATGGAGGTCCAGCTCGTCGAGGCGCTCCCCTGTCATGGAGACGCAGATCAGTCCCCGA
Source organism: Candidatus Eiseniibacteriota bacterium (assembly GCA_030609365.1). Lineage (GTDB taxonomy): Bacteria > Joyebacterota > Joyebacteria > Joyebacterales > Joyebacteraceae > JALGZG01. The sequence continues at coordinate 817 of JAUWCJ010000202.1, forward strand.
CCCTCGCGGGAGATGAAGTTGATCGCCTCGGGCGCCACCTTCTCGGCGGCCATGATCAGGTCGCCCTCGTTCTCCCGTGTCTCGTCATCCACCACGATGACCATCCTGCCCTGCCGGATCTCCTCGATCGCGGCCTCCACTTTGCGGCGTGCTTCCTTCATGATGCTCACTCCGTGAATCCCAGTTCCCTGAGTCGCTTCTCTGTCAATCCGCCGGCGCTCTCGTCGCCGTCCGGCGGGCCCGATGCCTCCCTGCGGCCTTCGAGCAGCTTCTCCTGGTGCTTGGCCAGAAGATCCGTCTCTACGTTGACCTTCATGCCGGAACGGTAGCCTCCGGCCAGAGTGGCGCGCAGTGTCTCCGGGATGAGAGCGACGGTCACGCGCTCACCCGCCACCTCCGCCACCGTCAGGCTCACTCCGTCCACCGCGATGGAACCACGCTGCACGACGTACCGAACCAACTCGGCGGGCAGCTCCAGTGTGAGCCTGGTTCCGTTCCTGTCAGCTCGAAGTTGCGCGACCCGCGCGACGCCGTCCACGTGTCCGGCGACCATGTGCCCACCCAGTCTGTCGCCCATCCTCAGCGCTCGCTCCAGGTTGACCTCGTTACCGCTCACGAGCTCTCCGATGGTCGTCACCGAGAGTGTCTGGGCAACGACGTCTACTTCGAATGCGGCGGCGTCGGCCCGAACTACCGTCTGACAGACGCCGTTGACCGACACGCTCTTGCCGTGCTCGAGCTGGGAAGCGAAGGGCGCTGCAATGCGGATCGCGGCGCCACCGTGCGTACGCCTGCGCCAGATCACCTTCCCCTTGCACTCGACCAACCCCGTGAACATCAGGAACGCTCCTCAGACGGCTCCGAGTCCGAGGTGATTACGTCCGCCTCGAACAGG
>JAUWCJ010000010.1 GCA_030609365.1 Candidatus Eiseniibacteriota bacterium
CAGTCCTCGGCCGGGCCACCCGGCCGCGACCCAGGGCGGCCGGGTGGCACGGCTGAGCGTTTAGAATTCGTATTGCAGTGAGAGACGCAGGACCTGAAGCGGCACGGCCAGTACCATCGTGTCCAGTCTCAGGTTCTGGCCGATCTCGACTCCCAGCCCCAGGTTGGCGAGCGGGATCAGGACGTCCTCGCCGGCGGACCCTCCTTCGAGGGCGTTGCCCATCAGCTCGCCGCGGATGACCCCGCCTCCGAGACGAACGCCGCCGAAGTCGAGTTCGAGGCCGAAGCCGTCCGTAACGTCCACGCCCTCGGACACGTCCTGATACTCGAAACCGAACGCCCCCGTGAATCTACGGTACTCGAGGGTGGCCAGCACGAACGGCGCGTGCACCGACACCGCTAGGCCCGCGTGCGACGGGAGCAGGAGCGTCACCGGGTCGTCCTCGACCGTCTCGGTTCGCTCGGTCAGGGTCGGCTGCGAGTCCAGGATCTGGTCCGGATCGAATTCGCCGTCGATCAGGCCGGGCATGATGTTCGTGATCGTCGTCAGGGAGCCCTCGAGCTTGAGTGGCGGCATGCTGGCGAATGACGCGTCGACCGTCACGAGTTCGATCGGGTGCCACGAAGCCCCGACGTTCCACCCGAAGGCGGAGCCTTCATACGAGCCGTGCGCTGTCATCCCGAGTTCGTTGTCCCACGGAGCACTCGGGTCGTTGAACGCGTACTCCTGGCCGCCGTAGCTGACGATGCCGTCTGCTCTGACGCTACCGGAGGCCGACGCGCGCGCGTGGTAGCGGCTGACGGACAGACCGACCGCCACGTTCGGGTAGACGTCGGAGGCAGCTGCCATCGTGGTGCGGCTCACGTTAAAGGCGAAATCGGTCGCGGCGTCCGCCATGCAGCGGACCTGGATGTCGATCAGGTCGTCGCCCTCGTCCTTGGTCGTGAGACCGAAGGCCTCGATCCCGGTGTCGACCATCCTGAGCGCCACGGACAGGGGCTCCTCGATGGCCGCGGCCACGACCGTGCGGCCGAACCTCAGTCCGACGACGCCCGATATCGTACCGCCCTGCTGTCCCACCGCCGCCTCGATCGTCGGGTACGTGGGCTCGAAGCCGGGGCCGGTGAAGTCGGCTACCGCGTCGTCGAGCGCGTCTGCGGCGACGCTCTCGAAGTCCACGAAGTCAGAGGCCATGGCTCCGAAGGGGGGAAGGATGTCCATCACGATCGCATTTGACGGAATATGGGCGAGACCCGCTGGATTTCCGCTGACGCAGCCCAGTCCAGCCCTCACGGTGCTCACGGGCGTTCCCAGCCCATCGGGGCGGCTGCCCGCGCCGTAGAGGAAGCCGAGCGACATGTGGAAAGAGGACGTCAGGCTCCCGCCCTCCAGGATCTCGAGGGTGCCGTCGGTTCCGTCGGCCGAAGCCCCGCTGCAGAGCGTACAGAGGATTGCAGTTCCGAGCACGGCGACCATGACATGTGACTTCATGAGCCCAGTCCCTTCGTGCTAGATGCGCGTGGCGCAACCCCTTACGAGTGATCACGGGCAAGGGGATCCGCCAGCATGCCTAAGTTCTGCGGTTTGTCTTGCATGACCTGTGCCACACATTGAGTTTTATGACGTTCGCCGCTCCAGGGCGGCGCCTGAGCCCCCGAATCCCAGTTTCCAGGGAAAGCCGTGTGGGCGCGCGAGCGGCGAAGACAGCGCGGTGGGGCGCCGTCTACAGGGCGCGTTCCCGGGGAGCGCGGGGCGCTTGTCGGGGAGCGACGTGCGAGGCTCGAGGTCGTCGCTCGTTGACACTCGTCTCGGCGACCTGCTAGCCTCGCTCAGCCGACCGTGGGCGACCGCTCGCGGCGCGTGTTCCATACAAGGGGAGATGTGAAGCGTGCCGGAAGGGAAACGCAACTCGAGTGGCGGAGACATCGTCCGTGGCTTCGCGTACATCGGGACGGGGACTCTGATTTCCAGAGTATCGGGCTTCGCAAGGGAGGTGGTCACGGCCGCCTTCTTCGGCGCCGGCACGTCGATGGACATCTTCGTCGCCGCTTTCACGATTCCCAATCTGCTCTGCAGGATCCTCGGGGAGACGACGGTCGAGTCCGCCTTCATGCCCCTCTTCAGAGGGCTGCACGCGCGCGGGGAGACGGCGCGAGCCTGGAGGCTGGCGTCGAGGACGCTGGTCAACCTCACGGTCGCTCTCGTCATCGTGGTACTGGTCGGCATCGCCGCGGCGCCGCTGCTCGTCCGCGTCGTGGCGCACGGGTTCACGGGCGAGGTCGCCGAGTCCGCCGTCTTCATGACGAGACTGATGTTTCCCTTCGGCCTCTTCATCGGGCTTGCGGCGCTCATGGGCGCCGTGCTCCTCAGCTTCAGGAAATACCGCGTCTACAGCCTCGCGCCCGTTCTTCTCAATATCGGGATCATCACATCCGTGCTCGTTCTGTCGGGGCGGCTCTCATACGTCAGCCTAGCGGTGGGCGTGCTGGTCGGCGGGGCACTCCAGTTCCTCGTACAGCTTCCGTTCGTGTCGCGACTGGCGGCCGGCGACGGCGAGCGGCTGCTCAGGCCCGGCGCGGGGCTGAAGAACGAGGACGTGCGGCACGTTGCCACTCTCTCCGGGCCGGTGGTGGTTGCGGCCGGCATTCAGAGAATGGGCGTCATCGTCGATCGGACCATCGCCTCGTTCCTCGTGCCCGGGAGCATCTCATCGCTCTACTACTCCTTCCGGCTCGTGCATCTCCCGTACGCGATCCTCGCGCTCGCGGCAGGCCGCGCGGTCGCGCCGGCGCTCGCGGAACAGCATGCACTGGGTAAACACGACGAGTTCAAGAAAACACTGTTGTCCGGCCTCCGGATGAACCTGACGTTTCTCACGCCCGTCGTCCTGCTCTCGGTCTGGCTCGCCCGGCCGATCGTGGGTGTCGTCTACCAGCGCGGCGCGTTCGACGCGAACGACCTTGCCATGACGGCGTCGGCGCTGGCGATGTACTCCACGGGGCTTCTGGGGATGGGCGCCGTCTTCCTGCTCGTGCGTGCCTTCGCGGCGAAGCTGGACACGAAGACACCCGTCAAGGTCGCGGTTGTGGCATTCTTCCTGAACGTGGTGCTCAACCTCCTGCTCGTGCGGACCCCGCTCAGGCACGCGGGACTGGCGCTCGCGAGTTCTATCTCGTTCTCGGTTCACGCGGTCATCCTCTATATGGTACTGAACCGGCGCGCGGCCGCGGTCGGGGCCGCGATCCGGCCGGTCGAGATCCTGACGCCCGCTCTTAAAATTCTGGCCTCGGGAGCCGCACTGCTCGCCGTTGTGTGGGCGGTCGATGCCTGGGGCATTGGCGGCTGGCTTGGCATACGATTTGCTGATAACCTCTTGGCAGAGCGACTTCTGAGAATGGTCGTGACGAGCGTGGCGGGCGGTGTGACGTACCTGGTCGCAGCGAGGCTCCTGGGTCTGGCGGAGATGCGCCTTCTGTTGCCGCGTGCGCGCCGCTAGTCATCGCGTCAGCGCTCGGGGCGTCGTGTCTGCGCAGGGTCAGAAACACCCGGAATCGGTCGCCGGCAGGTCCGCACCTGAAAGGACGAACATGAGTTCATCGGTTCTGGTCACCGGGGGCGCCGGTTACATCGGCAGCGTGACGGTCGAGAGACTGGTGGCCGCGGGCTGTCGCGTCGTTGTTCTGGACAACCTCAGCAAGGGCCACCGGTCGGCGGTGCGGGCGGGCGTACCACTGGTGCCGGGGGACATCGGCGACATCGAGCTTGTCACCGGACTTCTCCGTGAGCACGAGATCGATTCGGTCATCCACTTCGCGGCCATGAGCCTTGTTGGGGAGTCGATGGAGAAACCCGCGGAGTACTATGACAACAACGTCGTGCGCGCGAGCAGGCTCCTGTCGGCCATGTCGTCCGTCGGCGTCTCGAAGATCGTCTTCTCGTCGTCCGCCGGTGTCTACGGAGAGCCCGAGTCCGTACCCATCACGGAGACAGCGCGGACCGAGCCCGTCAACGTGTACGGAGACACCAAGCGCGTCTTCGAGCGCGTGCTGGCGTGGCAGGCGCTCGCGACCGGACTCAACTACATCTCGCTGCGCTACTTCAACGCCGCGGGAGCGTCCGCCGACTGCGGTGAGGACCACAGCCCGGAGTCGCACCTCATTCCCATCGCGCTCCAGGCGGCTGCCGGCACACGCCCGGAGCTGACGGTCTTCGGTAACGACTACGACACGCCGGACGGGACGTGCATCAGGGACTACATCGACGTGCGCGACCTGTCCGACGCACACATCGCGGCACTGAACGCGCTCGATGAAGGACGGAGCGGGATCTACAACCTCGGCAACGGCGAGGGGGCCAGTGTCCTCGATGTCATCGAGACGGCCGAGGCCGTCTCGGGGAAGAAGGTCCCGTGGAAGCACGGTCCGAGGCGTGAGGGAGACCCGGCGAGGCTCGTCGCGAGCGCTTCCCTCGCAAAGGAAGAACTTGGGTGGAAGCCCGTCCACCCCGATCTTTCGGACATGATCGGGGCCGCCTGGGAGTGGATGCAGCGGTTCCCGGAGGGATACCCGGACTGACGGCCGGGCGTCGCCCAGCCGGGCGCATACCACACTGATAGCGCCCCTATCGGCTTGACATGGCGGGTGCTCGTTGTTAGTATCCGTTCTTGGACATGTGCCGCCCTAGCTCAGTTGGTAGAGCAACGGATTGAAAATCCGTGTGTCCGCAGTTCGATTCTGCGGGGCGGCACCACGGCAGATATGCGGCGGGAACTGAGCTGGTGTAGCTCAGCTGGTAGAGCAACGCATTCGTAATGCGTAGGTCAGCGGTTCGAGTCCGCTCACCAGCTCCAGAATCACGCCGAGACAGGCGCGGTCGCGACTAGCGGCCGCGTTTCTGCGTTCTGCCGGTGGCGCTGCGACCTCACCTGCACGCCGGCATCAGAGGTATATGTGAGGACGTATCGCGCTCAGTGCCTCAAGCGGGCCCGACTGATCCCCCTGTCGGGCCCGCACACATTCTGGACAAAGAGAGTCGATGCATTGACACGCGCAAGTGATTGTGCTATTATGGGTGCCGAGTCAATCGGCGCCGCAGGGCGCCCTCGATCGATGGTAAGTGACTGGTCGCTCGTCGCGCGGACGAGCGTCAGTGGGTTGAGTTTATCGTGGGTGTGCGTTGCTTCCGGCAGTGGTGCTTCGGAGCGATGTGCGTCCGCACGTTTCCATATTGGCGTCCGCATGAGACGCCAAGGAAGGGGGAAGTGAGATGAAGAGGTTCGCTAGCATTGCCGCAGTCGTCGTGCTGCTGGTCGTGTTCGCCTCGACGGCGATGGGCGCCGTCGGCTGGTGCGGCAACATCTGGCCGAACAACGGCGTGAGCTACACGTCGAACGACGACATCGACACCTACGTCCAGGTCTGGAAGGACGGCGTCACGAATGAAGTGGGTCAGGGCGCGGACATCGAGGCGTACCTGTACTACAAGTGCGACACGGACGTCGACTTCACCGAAGTCGCGATGACGTACCACGGCGACGTCGGTGACAATGATGAGTACACGGGTCAGATTCCCGCCGGCCACGGCTGCACCACGGTCGAGTACTACATCAAGGTCGTCGACACCACCGACATGGCCGAGTGCTACGGGACGGATCAGGCTGGCAACGCGCCGAACTTCTTCCTGCCGATCACTGCGGTGACGTCGCAGGACGTTCTCGTCACCTTCCAGATCTGCATCCCGGAAGGCTCGGCGGGTGACGTCTGCGTGACTGGCAGCGACCCGGCCATCACGAATTGGAGCCAGCCCGGCATCCTGATGGCGCAGCCTTGCCCGGCGCAGAGCCCCAACCTCTACGACATCACCGTGACATTCCTGGCCGGCGCGAACCCCTACGTTCAGTACAAGTATCAGAAGGACGACTGTACTGCGTGGGACTGCGATCCGAACCATGAGTTCGTGATCGATGATTCCGGTCCGATGCAAACCCTTCCGCTGGACACGTGGTGCTGGGGCACGCCTGACTGCCCGGCCTGCGGGAGCCCGGTCGGGGAGTCGAGCTGGGGCACCGTCAAGGCGCTCTACAGGTGATATGGAACAGACCGCCACGCCGGTCGTGCAGGCCGGCGCGCGGTCACACCGAACAGCGCGAAGGAGCGGCCTCCGGAAGGGGGCCGCTCCTCATGTACGGTCCTAGGGATGTGGGGTGACCCCGCGGTCTTGCCCGCATCGGAGATATGTGCGGAGAACGAGCGGCGCCTGGTCCCAGAGGTACGGGGCATGCTTACGGGGCATGCTCGAGGCATTGACATCCGTTGTGGATTATGATATAGTGTGCGCTGGCGGAGCGCATCCGGCGGCGTCGGCTGAGTGTGCGGTTCTGCCGCGTGGCCTCGGCATTGCTACTGAATGGAATTGCTTGCGGCGTCGAGGGAAAAGAGAGTCCTCTACAGAGAGTACCACTGAGAGAGCATCACACGAGTCGGTATGTAACGGTAGCCGCCCGTGCGGCGGGCGGCCCGGGTCTCAAAGCGGAGTTCCCCGTGAGTGCCTTCGGCCCGCGCAGGGAACCTGAGAGGAGAGGAAGATGAGACTCATTGCAGCGATAGTGATCGCGCTTGTGATCCCGGCCTACGTACTTGCGGGCCCGAGCATCGTCGGCAGCATGCAGGGCTGGGACCCCGCGGATCCGGCCTACGATCTTGCGATCAACGGCAACGGCGTCTACGTGCTGACGACGAGCCTGCTCGCCGGCTTCTACGAGTACAAGGTTACGGAGACCGACGCCTGGGACGGCAATGACTGGCCCGGCACGAACCAGAGCTTCACGCTTGCGGCCGATGACGACGTCACGTGGTTCGTCAACCTGGGTGCCACGGCCGGCGTGAAGGAGGGCGACGAGTACGTCTTCCACAGCATGAATCCCCCGATTGTCGTGGGCGACATGCAGAGCGAGCTCGGCGGCAGCGACTGGGACCCGTGCGACACGGTCAACAGTGTGATGTCCGACCCCGACCTCGACGACGTCTGGGAGTTCACGGCCGTCATAGCGCCCGAGGGCGACTACCAGTGCAAGATCGCGCTGAACAACAACTGGGATCAGAGCACGGGTGACAACGTGTCGTTCCACTCCGACGGCGTGACCCCCGTCACCTTCACGTACGACATGTCGAACAACACGACGACCATCTCGTCGCAGGTCGTGACGCAGCAGGACGTGCTCGTCACGTTCACCATGTGCCTGCCTGACAGCGTCGATAGCTTCTTCGATGTGTGCGTGACGGGCAGCCATCCGTCGCTGACGAACTGGGGCTTCGGCATCGTGATGGGCCAGCCCTGCCCCGATATCCAGCCGAAGCTCTGGTCGGTCGACGTGCTGTTCCCGGCGGGGAGCGACCCGTTCGTCGAGTACAAGTACAAGAAGGACGACTGTCAGACGTGGGAGAGCACGTGGAACCACAGCTTCGACATCGACGACTCGGCGCCGACGCAGGTACTGGCAGCTGATGTCTGGGAGTACCTGGGGACCGAGTGCCCGTCCTGCACGAGCCCCGTTGAGGACTCGAGCTGGGGCACCATCAAGTCGATATACAGGTAGCCTGGACTTGAACATTCTGTGATGAAGGAACGCGCGGGGGCCCCGAGCGGCCTCTGACGATTTGACGAGGTACTCCTCGACAGGGGAGAAGGAGGCAGGACATGAAGCTCTTCGCAGCAACCATGGCTCTGGCCATGCTGCTTGTTCCTGCGGCGGCTCTGGCTCTACCGAGTATCGTGGGCAACTTCCAGGGCTGGGACCCGGCGGACCCGGCGTCTGAGCTCACCCTGAACGGCAACGGCGTCTACGAGCTGACGATCTCGGCCGGCGACTCGTTGCATCTCTACAAGGCCGTCGATGGTGACGACTGGGGTTCGGCATTCCCCTCGGATCCCAACCAGACCTTCACTCCCGCGACGCCGGAGAACGTGACGTTCTTCTGTAACCTGGGCGCGGTGCCCGGCACGAAGCAGGGCGACGAGTACGTCTTCCACAGCCTGAACCCGCCCATCGTCTGCGGCACGCTGCAGAGCGCGCTAGGCGGCAGTGACTGGGACCAGACGGACACCAGCACGACCGTCATGTCGGACGGCGACGGCGACGACGTGTGGGAGTTCAGCTCTGTCATTCCCACGGGCAGCTACGAGTTCAAGATCGTCCTGAACAACAACTGGCAGCAGAACACGTCTCCGCCGGGGAATATCCCATTCGGCTCGGACGGCGTTAATCCGGTGACGATCAAGTACTACATGGCGACCAACACGACCGAGGTCATCACTGCCGCCGCACCGACAGTGATCAGCGCGCCCATCGACTACGACGGCACCCTGGCTGACCTTCTCTCCGTCCAGTTCTCGAAGGACGTTGAGCAGATCACGGCCGAGACCGAGGCCAACTACGCCATCACCGGCGGTCCGAGCGGCCCGTACACGGTTGCGACGGCCACTCTCGACGGGTCCAACGCGAGCCTCGTGCATCTCGACCTCGCCACGGCACTGACCGAGGGCTACGACTACACGGTCACCGTGACCGGTGTCACCGACCTGGCCGCGATCCCGATCGACCCGACGGCCAACACGGCGTGCTTCTACCTCCACAAGGTTGACTTCGAGATCAACATGCACCTCTACATCGAGGCCAGCGGTGTTCCGACGAGCCTGCACATCCAGGGCGACACGCACCCCCTCACGTGGGACCAGTGCGGCGGAGCCGAGACGTTCGACGGTGACGCGGACTCCACGTATGCCGTGACCGAGTACTTCACGATGCACTACACCTGCGGAGCGGCCGCAGAGTCGACGCAGGTCAAGTACAAGTACGTCGTCGACTGCACGACCTGGGAAGGCGACTTCGAGTTCGGTCACTTCGTGACGCTCGATCCAAACGCCGCCAGCCAGCTCGCGAACGTTTGGTGGGAGGACGTCTCTCCGGTTGACAACATCACGTGTGACGTGGGTGTGCTCTTCCAGGTCCACAACTCGCCCGCGTGCGCAGCCGGGCTCTTCGTCCGCGGAACCGAGCTGCCGCTCGATTGGTCGACGGGCGTTGAGCTGCTCGACGACGGCACCGGCGGTGATGTTACGGCCAGCGACGGTGTATTCAGCGCACAGGTCGTGTTCCCGACCGGCACATACAAGTTCCTCGAGTACAAGTACTTCTGCGCCGAAACAGATACGTCCGGTGTCTACGAATGCGATGTGCTTCCGAACAGGAACCTCACGCTCGACGACGTCAACGGCTGCATGGCGGTCCGTGAGGGCCCGATGGAGCTCGAGGATCTCTGGAACTGGTGCGAGCCCGTGACCGGTGCCGCCCAGAACGTCCGGGAGAAGACCTGGGGCCAGATCAAGCACCTCTACAAAGCCAAGTAGCGAATGCGCTTCCGGCGCGGCAGGCCGAAGCGGTCGGCTCGCCCGCCGCGTGAGAAGCCAGCAGAGCAGAGGCCGGACAGGGTACAACCCCGTCCGGCCTCCTCTTGTCCTAAGAGGGAGGGGGACGACCATCCCGGAAGTGGTCATTGACAGCCCGGTGCCCGTGTCATAGTTTGGGCGGGCGCCGCGCGGGCCTCAGTAACCCCGAAAACCGTGTTTTGAGCCTGTATTCCGGGACTAAACCAAGTGGCGGGTGACCGTGTCGGATAATGTGAGCGGGAGAAGCGGGCAGATCCGGGAAGACACGGTCCGGCTCGTAGAGCGACTGAAGGCCGGGGATGAACAGGCCTTCGAAGAGCTCGTCGGGACCTACGAAGAGAGACTCTACCGGGTTGCCTGGCGCATCCTACGCGACGACGAGAGCGCTGAGGACGCCGCGCAGGAAGCCTTCATCAAAGTCCATCGCTACATTGCTCGCTTCGAAGGGCGCTCGAGCCTGTACACTTGGATGTACAGGATCACGGTCAACATCGCGCTCAACAAGCTCAAGCGGGACAAGTTCAGGCAGATGGTTCCGCTGGGGGACATGATCCGGCCTGACAGGAACCCCCGGTCCAATCCCGCACGAGCCGCAATGGGTTCGGAGATCGTTGAGAGAGTGAAGGAGGCGGTGGAGACACTACCGGACAAGCAGCGGGCCGTCTTCACCCTGAAGTTCTACGAAGGACTGAGTCACAAGGAGATCGCGCAGGTCGTCGGCTGCTCCGAGGGAACATCTAAGGCCAACTACTTCCACGCGATCAGGAAAATGCGGAAACTGCTGGGAGATCTGAGATAGCATGCGTTGCGACGACGTGAAGAGAAAACTCGCGGAGTTCATGGAAGAGGAGCTCGAGGCCGGCGAGCAGGTGGCCGTGCGTGAGCACCTCGCGACCTGTGACGCCTGTGCGTCCGAGCTCGCCGCGTACGAGCGGACCATGATGCTCCTCGAAGACGATGGCTACGTCGAGCCTGAGCCGTTCTACTGGACCCGCTTCGAGGCGGGTCTCAGGGCCAGGCTTCGCGACAGGAGCCGCCGCTTCGTCTTCGTCCCACGCTTCGAGAATCTCGCCCCCAGACTCGTCCCCGTTGTTGCCGCGGTTGTCCTGTTCGGTGTAGGGCTCGGGTTCGGCCTGCAGCCGGTACTCAACGTCGTCGGGACGTCGGATAGTCCCGGGGCGTTCGTCGAGCGAGCCGCCGATGACAGGGGCCCCGTCGTCTCGCCCCGAAGCAAGTCGCTCGTCGAGAGCGGCAGGCTCGATCGTGAGATGGCGCAGTTCGCGGTCAACGCTCCCGACACGCTCAGACCGGAGAGCTTCGATTCGGCCATCGAACAGCCGCAGATCATTCTCGCGACTGACGAGTCCTGGCCGGCGGTTGAGCGGCGACTCGGAGAGCGGAGCTTGGGGGAATAGCGGGTCTGGCGCCCGGCCGCAGAGCGACGGGCGCGTGAAGTGGGGGAGAAAGCGCGGGCTGTGGCTGACGCGGGACAGATCCAGCTACTATGCGGATAGCATGGAATGAGAGGCCGCCCGGAAGGGCGGCCTCCCGCATGTTTGGTGCGCCGGGTACGGTGCGCCGGGTACGGTGCGCAGGGCATGGCGCGGCGGGCATGGCGCCCAGCGCCTGAGGCGGTCCTTTTGAGCTTGCCGCCCGCACGGTGCTGTGATAGTTGTGCATCACAAGGTAACGGCGGTACGCGGGTACAACGCGCCGTGAGCCCGAGATAGTCCGAACGCACAGACGGAACGACGCGGCGAGTTCCCGCGTTCGAGGGGGCCGCTCCCGCGTGGGGCGGCCCCTTGCGAAATGGAGACGACAGGGATGAAGATTCTCGTGGTGGGAAGCGGAGGGCGCGAACACGCGCTCGTGTGGAAGATCGCGCAGAGCCCGCTGGCCGGGGAGATACTCGCCGCGCCCGGGAACGCCGGAACGGCGACACTGGCCAGGAACGTGGCCGTCGCCGCAGATGACATCGAGGGGCTCGTTCGGCTCGCCGCCGACGAGCGCGTCGACCTGACGGTTGTGGGACCGGAGGTTCCCCTTACGATGGGGCTCGCTGACCGCCTGGCCGATGCCGGGCTCCCCGTTTTCGGGCCATCCGCGGCCGGGGCCCGCATCGAGGGCAGCAAGTGGTTCGCCAAGGAGCTGATGCAGAAGGGCGGCATACCCACGGCCGCCGCGTACCTTGCGAACACGCGTGAGGACGCGCTCTCACGTGCAGGTGAACTGGGCTACCCCGTTGTCATCAAGGCCGACGGCCTCGCCGCCGGCAAGGGAGTCGTCATTGCACAGAGCGCCGCCGAGGCCGAGGCCGCGATTGACGACATGCTGGTGCGCGGGCGGTTCGGAGCGTCGGGGAAACGGGTCCTGATAGAAGAGTGCCTGAAGGGGGAGGAGGCCTCGATCCTGGCCTTCGTGGACGGCGAGCGCAGCGCGCTGATGGTACCGTCGCAGGACCACAAGCGGGCGTTCGATGGGGACGAAGGGCCCAACACCGGTGGCATGGGCGCATACGCGCCCGCGCCCGTTGTGACCCCGGCCATGCTCGGTACCATCAAGCGCGACATCATCGATGCGACGGTTCGGGCGCTCCGCGACGCGGACGGCACCGTCTACCGCGGCGTTCTCTACGCCGGCCTGATGGTTACGGAGGAGGGCCCCAAGGTCATAGAGTTCAACTGCCGCTTCGGTGACCCCGAGGCGCAGGTGACGCTGCCGCTTCTCGATGCGGACATTGTCGAGGTGATGGTTGCGACTGTCCGGGGCGAGCTGGACCCGTCCGCCGTCAAGACGAGTTCGGGATCGGCCGCCTGCGTGGTGATGGCCTCCGGGGGCTACCCCGGCTCGTACGAGAAGGGGAAGGTCGTAGGCGGGCTCTCCTCAGCGGGCGCGATTGATGACGTGGTGGTTTTCCACGCTGGCACTGCCGAGCGGGACGGCGACGTCGTCACTTCGGGGGGCCGCGTTCTCGGCGTCACCGGGGTCGCTGACGACCTGTCTGCGGCGCTCGTGCTCGCGTACGAGGGTGTGCGCGTCATCGCGTTCGCGGGAGCGCACCACAGGAAGGACATCGGACACCGTGCGCTCGCGAGAAGCGGCGCCGGTTCCACCGGGAGCTAGGAGCGCGCGGGCGCGACGTGAAGAGGGGGAGCGGTACGATGAGGGAGATAGACCTCACGGCGAGAAGCGACGAGAGCACGCGGGAGCTTCTGGCGCCCGCGGTGCGCGCCCTCAAAGACGGGTCGCTCGTCATCCTGCCGACGACCACGTACTACGCGCTCTCGGCCGACGCGACGAACCAGGATGCGGTGCGCCGCGTCTTCTCCGCGAAGGAGCGGGACGCCGGGAAGCCGCTCATCGTTCTTGTGGATTCACTCGGAATGATGAAGCCGTTCGTCTCGGAGATCCCCGATGCAGTGAAGGAACTCGAGTGGAGGTTGGGCAGCAAGGGACTGAGCTACGTGCTCCGGGCATCGGACCGACTCCCGACCGAGGTGACCGCCGGTACGGGAACGGTCGCCGTCCGCGTCGAGCGCAACGAGGTCGTCCTGGAAGTGCTCTCGCAGCTCGGTGCTCCGATCGTTGCCCCGAGCGCCAACATCGAGGGCGCCGATCCGCCGCGGAGGGTCGACGAGGCCATAGCGCCCTTGCGCGACTGGATCGAGATAGCGGTCCGCTGGTACCCCGCCACGGCCACGGCGGCATCGACGATAGTCGACCTCACTGGTGACGGGTTCTCGATTATCCGCGAGGGCACCGTTCCCGCCGCCGCCGTCGGGAAGGTCCTCGGCCGGTAGCGGTGGGCGTCCTGCGCGCGCGTCCCCGAGCGCAGGAGCTTCCGCCCGCGCCCGAGTCGCCCCCGCCGGTTGATTCTTGACTGTCCTCTCCATCAGCCAGTACACTACCAGTCTGATTGCTAATCCAAGAGGTGGCGATGTCCTTTTCAGTGCTGCTTGTCTGCACCGGCAATACGTGCCGGAGCGCGATGGCGGAGGGAATCCTGAGGTCCCTGATCCCGGAGCCGCGGCGCGGTGACGTGCTGGCGGAGTCCGCCGGGACGGCGGGCCTCGTGGGTGTCCCGGCCACGGAGTTCGCCCAGTCTGTGTGCCTCGAGCACGGCGTCGACATCGGCTCGCACATGTCGAGCGCCCTGACGAGAGTGCTTCTCGGCCGGTCGGACCTCGTTCTTGCGATGACCCCCGCGCACGGCGAGTACATCGCGTCCGTCGATCCCGAGTCTGCCGGCCGCACGTTTCTCCTTTCGGAGTTCGCGGACGGCAGGGACGTCGATGTGCCGGATCCGATAGGCGCCCCGATAGAGGACTACGAGTCCGTGTTCAAGATGATAGAAGGCTACCTCAAGAAGGCTCTGCCCGCGATCATGGAACTCGCGGGGGAGGGGGAGCGATGAAGATCTCCGTGGCGTCGGACCACGCGGGCTACGAGCTGAAGGAAGCTGTGAAGCGGCACCTTACGGCCGCCGGGCACGAGGTCGTCGACTTCGGAACGAGCAGCACGGTGTCGACCGACTACCCCGACTACGCGACGCCCGCGGCACGTGCGGTGTCGAGTGGAGAAGTGGAGAGGGGAGTGTTCGTCTGCGGGTCGGGTCAGGGCATGGTGATGACGGCCAACAAGGTGCGGGGAGTCCGCGCGGCGCTTGCCTGGCAACCGGAGGTGGCGCGGCTCTCGCGCCAGCACAACGATGCGAACGTCCTCGCACTGCCGGCGCGATTCATAGGTACCGAGGAGGCGCTGGAGACCGTCGACGCCTGGATGGACGCCGAGTTCGAAGGCGGCAGACATATTCCGAGAGTCGAGAAGATGATGAAGGCCGAGGAGGAGTAGTCATGGCAGATCTGAAGACAGTGGACCCGGAGATCTTCGATGCGATCCAGAAGGAAACGTATCGGGAGACGGAGAAACTGGAACTCATCGCGTCTGAGAACTTCACGAGCGAGGCGGTGCGGGAGGCTGTTGGGTCGGTAATGACCAACAAGTACGCGGAGGGCTACCCGTTCAGGCGCCGCAAGGACGGGACCATCAACTGGGAGGGCAACGGGCGCTACTACGGTGGCTGCGAGCACGTCAACGTCGCCGAGCGGCTGGCCATCCACCGCGCGAAGGAGCTTTTCGGCGCCGAGCACGCCAACGTGCAGCCGCATTCGGGCAGCCAGGCCAACATGGCGGTCTACTTCGCGCTTCTCGATGTCGGCGACACATACTTCGGACTGGAACTGTCGCACGGCGGCCATCTGACGCACGGACACCCCATCAGTTTCTCGGGCATGTTCTACAACGTCATCCACTACGGCGTCGATCAGAAGACCGAGGTCATCGACTACGACGCGCTGGCGAAGATGACGCTCGAGCACAAGCCCAAGCTCATCGTCACGGGCGCGTCCGCGTACCCGAGAACGCTCGACTTCGCCAGGTTCCGTGAGATAGCCGATTCGGTTGGCGCCTACCTCATGGTCGACATGGCGCACATCGCAGGGTTGATCGCGGCCGGTCTGCACGCGAGCCCCGTCCCACACGCGGACGTCGTCACCACCACGACGCATAAGACGCTGCGTGGACCCAGGGGCGGCATGGTACTGATGAAGGACAAGGTGGCCGCGGCCATCGATAAGATGGTGTTTCCCGGGATTCAGGGCGGGCCGCTCATGCACGTTATCGCGGGCAAGGCCGTCTGCTTCAGGGAAGCGCTCGGCCCGGACTTCAAGGAGTACCAGAAGAAGATCCTCGAGAACGCGCAGTACATGGCCGAAGCGTTCAAGAGTCGGGGGCTCCGGCTGGTGTCGGACGGCACCGATACCCATCTGATGCTCGTCGATCTGAGGGAGAGGGGCGTCACGGGAAGGGCGGCCGAGAACGGTCTCGAGAAGGCCGGGATCACCGTCAACAAGAACACGATCCCGTTCGATCCTGAGAAGCCGTTTATCGCGAGCGGTATCAGGGTCGGGACACCGGCTCTCACCACGCGGGGTATGGGGAAGTACGAGATCGAAAAGATCGTGGCGCTTATCGACAAGGCGCTCTCTGGTATTGAGAATGAACAGGTGCTCAACGAAGTGAAGGCCGAGGTCGGTGAGCTCTGCGCTTCCTTCCCGCTGGTGGTCGGAGAGGACCGCCCGGTCTAGCGGCGACACCATGGTCCGGCGGCGAGCGCCGGGTCGTCAACTACGGCGCGAGAGCAGCTCCAGGCGTCCTTTTGCACAGGATTTACGAAATGGACAAGAGACCCTCGTGGGATGAGTACTTCATGAGCATTTCGCGGCTCGTGGCGGGGCGCTCCACATGCCTGAGAAGGCACGTGGGGGCCGTCCTCGTGCGCGACCGCCACATACTGGCCACGGGTTACAACGGACCGCCGGCCGGCCTCCCGCACTGCGATGAGACGGGCTGCATCCGTGAGAAGCTCGGGGTGCCCACGGGGGAGCGGCACGAGTTGTGCCGCGGCATCCACGCGGAACAGAACGCAATCATCCAGTCCGCCAACTACGGGACCGGCATACGAGGCGCGACCATATACACGACGCTCCATCCGTGCTCCGTCTGCGCCAAGATGATTATCAACGCCGGGATCCTGAGGGTGGTGACGGACGACTCATATCCGGACGACCTTGCGTCGGAGATGCTCACGCAAGCCGGAGTCCAGGTCGAGCACCTGCCCGACCTCGTCCCGGCGCCGGCCGGCGATGACTCCGCGGCCGTGGCGACCGGGGACCCCACTCCGGAAACCGGAACCGGTTGACGTCGTCTTTCGGATAAAAAACCCCGTTCAGGATTGTTCCCGCTTGACACACCTCGGCGGTCGTTGCTAGTCTGCCCAAGCCATTGGTGGAGGACAGCTCGCGGATGTGATGTGTGGTGGTGTGACCTTCCGTGGCATCATTTCTAACTAACTACTAACGACACGATGCAATTCGAACCTCGCCGGCGGGAGTTATCGCTCTCGAGGTCTGTAGCTTTCTGATTCTTCTTACTGAGAGGATCGGTCCAGCAACTATGTCCAACGCACACGACAAGAAGGTCGTCGACAGTTCGTCTGTCGATGAGGGAGTGGCCGCGTCCGACAGTACTCTCGAGAGAGCGCTTCGCGAGAGGCAGACGGACATCGAAGTGGACGACGCGAGCGCGCCGGTCGAGGTGAATCTCGACGAGGCGATCATGGTCGACGAAGGGACGGACGCGCCCGGACACGCGGGACGACTGAAGCTGTTCATGGACGAGGACGAACTGCTCGGACTTCACCGTCGACTCGCGAGCAAACTCTTCCGTCTGGTCAGGAAGAGAAGCGGCAAGATCGTCCAGTTCGATCGCAAGAAGATCACGACGGCGATCTTCAAGGCCGCCGAAGAAGTAGGAGGGAAGGACCGTGAGACAGCCGAGCGGCTCACGGACGAGGTCCTGTTGTATCTCTACTCCGAGCAGGGCGATAACCTCCCTGAGGTAGAGGAGATACAGGACGCCATTGAGAAGATCCTGGTCGAGCGCGGGCACGCCAGGACCGCGAAAGCCTTCATTCTCTATAGAGACCGCCGACACCAGGTTCGTCGCAAGAAGAACACACCGGATCTCGCCGGACTGGAGAAGACGCGACCGGCGAAGATGTTCGACGCGACCGACATTGCGGTCTTCGTTCGCACGTCGAGCGACGACATGATCGTGTGGGATCGCGAGAGGATCATTGAGACTCTCATCAGGGAAACGCAGCTCGACGTCACGACAGCCGAGAAGATCAGTCGCGAGGTCGAAGCCCAGATCGTCCTCAGCAACATCAGGGTCATCACCGCTCCGCTCGTTCGCGAGATGGTCGACGCCAAACTCGTCGAGCATGGACTCGAGTCGGCGCGGCGCAAGCACACGCGACTCGGTGTTCCTCTGTACGATGCCGAGCGCATCATCCTCACTCCGAACAAAGAGAACGCGAACATTCCGCACAACCCCGAAGCGACGAACATGACTCTCGCGGAATCGATAAAGAAGCAGTACGCGCTGCTCGAGATATTCAGTCAGGACATCGCCGACGCGCACGCGCGCGGCGATATCCACCTGCACGACCTCGGCTTCATCGACCGGCCGTACTGCTCGGGCCAGTCACTCGAGTATGTGAAGAAGTTCGGGCTCTCCCTTCCGAACGCGCTCTCTATCGCGAAGCCGGCCAAGCACCCCGAGATACTGCTCGCCCACATGGTGAAGTTCTCCGCGGCGCTCCAGGGCCACTTCGCCGGGGCCATCGGATGGGACGCGGTCAACCTCTTCTTCGCGCCGTACCTCGAGGGGCTCTCTGATCGCAGAGTACATCAGCTGGCCGAGATGCTGATCTTCGAGTACTCGCAGCAGAGCGTGGCGCGCGGGGGGCAGGCCATCTTCAGCGATATCAATATCTACTGGGAGACGCCGAAGCACTTCAGGGGCGTCGCGGCCATTGGTCCTGGTGGGAAACCGACCGGGCGCACCTACGATGACTACCGAGATGACGCCCAGCGCTTCGCGATGGCGCTGTTCGACGTCTACAAGGAGGGAGACGGCACAGGAAGGCCGTTCTTCTTCCCGAAGCCGCTCGTCCATATTACCGACGAGTTCTTCAGGACGCCCGGCCACGAGGAGTTCCTGCTCCACATCAGCGACGTCGCGGCTGACAAGGGCAACACGTACTTCGTGTTCGACCGGGGCGAGACGGCAAAGATCTCGGAGTGCTGCCGCCTGTCATTCAAGCTCGAGCAGTCGGATCTCGACGACGCGAAGGAGCCGTGGAAGATGCGCTACTCCGCGCTCCAGAACGTCACGCTGAACATGCCGAGGGCCGCCTACTACGCCCAGGGAGATGACGACAAGCTTTTCGCGAAGCTCGACGACTTCATGGCGCTCGCCGTTCACGCGCACGAGCAGAAGAAGGAGCTGATCGAGAAGCTGCTGGCAATGGGTGAGAGCGGTCCGCTGGCGCTGTTGACGATGGCGCCGGACGGTCAGGGATATCTGCGGATGCACCGCGTGACGTACCTCATCGGTCTGCTCGGTCTCAACGAGCTCGTGCAGAGCCACACGGGCCAAGAGCTTCATGAGTCGGAAGAAGCGTTCAGGCTCGGGCTCAAGGTCATCGCGCATCTCAAGCTCGTGTGCGACAGGGCGTCGAAGGAGGTGGGGATGCGGTTTGTCCTCGAGCAGACGCCCGCCGAGTCCGCTGCATACCGGCTGGCGAGGCTCGACCTCGAGCACTTCCCCGAGGATGCGGAGAAGGTCGTCAAGGGCAACCCGGACATCGGAGAGGTGTACTACACGAACTCGACCTTCCTCAATGTCGCGCACGCGCTGAACCCGATCGAGCGCGTCAAGAAGGAGGGCATGTTCCACGATATGATCGAGGCGGGGGCGCTGTCGCACGTATGGATAGCGGACACGAGGCCTTCGGCTCAGGCGGTCGCCAGCTTCGTCACGAAGACCTTCAAGCACACGAGAAACGCGCAGATCGCGTTCTCGCCGGAGTTCACGACCTGCAACGTCTGCATGAAGGTCACCAGGGGGCTCGTCGATACCTGCCCCTATTGCAGCGCCAACGTGATCGACGGCATCGAGAGCGTCACCACGGAATCCAAGTAGCACTCTTCAGGAGCGGCATCGAATGAATCTCGTTTTCTACGTGAAGGAAGACTGCGACGCGTGCAAGAACGCGAAGGAGAAGATCTCCTTCTTCCTCGATAAGTGGGGCGCGGCTGATTCGGTTGTTACCGAGGCCATCAATCTGGACACGGAGGACGGGCTCGTTGAGGCGGCGATGAACGGTGTTGCCGACGTGCCCACGATAATCCTTCATCATGAGGGCAGCGAGGTGGCCAGGTGGACCAAGAAGGCACCCCCGTCTGAGGAGCTAAGGGCCAAGCTGAGCCTCTAGCGGCCATACCGTCGCCGCCTCCGGCCCCCGTGCCGGAGGCGCAAGCTCACCCGAAAAACCGGTGCGCGGCCTTCCGGGCGCGTGCTATAATCCCCGCTCAAGGTCAAACGAAGGTCAGACGACTGGTCGCGCGGCAACGTTCCGCGCGGACCATTCATCCGGGGGGAGGCTGACGAAATGGGACTTCGGAAGATAGCAACGCGCGTTCTTGTCGCGGCGGTCGGCATCGCCGTGGTTGCGTCCGGTTGCGGAGGCGGCGGAACGGGTGGCAGGGACATCACCATCGATGACCCGGTGCAGCTCACGCGCACGTTCGAGAACGGCCAGACGGTCAAGTATAAGCTGAAGTCCGCCGGCGAGATGGCGGTCGCGATGCAGGGATACGACAGGGTCGCTTCGACTCAGACCGAGTTCAGGACGACGTGTCAGTTCTCCGGCGTCGGTACGGACGAGATGAACATGGCCATGCGCTTCGACCACGCGGCCTCCAGCATCTCGTTCGGGGACCAGGTCATCGTCCAGGAGAGCGCCTCGGCGCTCCGTGGCAAGACGCTTGAAATCTCGCTCGCGCCGAACGGGCAGGTGCTGGCCTTTGCCGGCATGGCAGGCGAGGCTTACTTCGAGGAGGGCGTCGGCCAGGTGGCTCTGATGATCCACGGAATGTTCCCTGAGCTTCCGGAGGGACCCGTCACCATCGGCTACATTTGGGAGGACGAACTCGACATTCCGGACATCACAAGCTCGACCAGCAGGGATTTCGTCGGCGAAACCACCTACACGGTAGTAGGTTTCAAGGAGAAGTACGGCGAGTCCTGCGTGGAGGTCGCCACGGTCTCGACGTTCGAGTTCGAGGGTAGGGTCGAGCAGCAGGGCGAGGCCTGGCTGATGTCGGGCTCGGGCGGATCCAAGGGCATTGTGCTCTTCTCGATGGAGAGCGGGCTGGTCATATTCAGCAAGAGCGACACGACGATGGAGTTCGAGGGCGAGGGCTCGACCACGGCCGGCGCCGGCGCATCGACAACGCTCTCGGCGGGGTTGACGGTCCAGGGTACACTGGAGCTTCTCTAGCAGTTGCTGATCACCGGTCCCGCGTCGTTCGCGGCACGGGACCGGGCAGCTATAGAATCAGGAGTCGCGACCTGGGACTCAAGACGTTCTCCGGCGGCATCCATCCGTCGGACTCAAAACAACTCACGAACAGAAACGAGATCGTCGAGCCGACGCTGCCCGACCGCGTCGTCATTCCTCTCAGGCAGTCGCTCGGGGCTCCTGCGACATCCGTAGTCTCGGTGGGGGATGAGGTCAAGGTCGGTACCGTGATCGGCGAGGCGGCCGGTTTTGTTTCCGTCCCGGTTCACGCGTCCATCTCGGGCAAGGTGACGGCGGTCGGCAGGTTCCCGCACCCACTGGGCGGCGAGCACCAGGCGGTAGTCATTGAGGGCGACGGGGAGGACTCGTGGGACGAGTCGGTTGTTCCGCGGGACAACGTCGACGCGCTCACGCCCAGGGAGATCAGGGACATCATTCGGGACGCCGGCATCGTCGGCCTCGGCGGAGCGGCATTCCCCACGCACGTCAAGCTCTCGCCTCCGGACTCCAAGCCCATAGACACGGCAATCCTGAACGGCGCCGAGTGTGAGCCCTGGCTGACGGCCGACCACCGGCTGATGCTGGAGCGGCCGGCCGAGGTCATGCGGGGGTTTCGCCTCATTATGAAGGCTCTTGGCTGCGAGAGAGGCTTCGTCGGCATCGAGTCGAACAAGCCGGATGCGGTCGAGGCGATGAAGGCGGCCGTGCCCTCTGGTTCGGGGATCCGCGTGGTCATGGTCCAGGTCAAATACCCGCAGGGTGCGGAGAAGCAGCTGATCGACTCGCTTCTCAGACGGAAGGTGCCTGCGGGCGGGCTTCCCATGGACGTCGGAGTGGTCGTGCAGAACGTGGGTACGGCCCTGGCGGTCTACGAGGCGTGCCACAAGGGTATCCCTCTCGTGCGGCGAGTGGTGACCGTGACCGGCAACCCGGTCGGTAACCCGTCGAACTTCAGCCCCCGGATAGGGACGATGGTCGCGAGTCTCGTCGAGCAGGCCGGCGGCCTCTCGGACGAGGTTTCCAAGGTCATCTCGGGCGGCCCGATGATGGGCATGGCGCAGTTCACGCTCGACGTTCCCGTCATCAAGGGGATGTCCGGCATGCTCTTCCTCGGTCCGGGTGACGTAGACACCAGGCCTCCCGACCCGTGCATAAGGTGCGGGCACTGCGTCCATGCGTGTCCCATGAAGCTTCTGCCGACGACCATCGAGAAATACGTGATGGTCGAGGCCATCGACAAGGCTGTCGAGATGGGCCTGAACGACTGCATCGAGTGCGGGTCGTGTGCGTACGTCTGCCCGTCGAGGCGACGGCTCGTTCACCAGTTCAAGTACGGCAAGTACCTGTCGGCCGAGCTCAGGAAGAAGGCCGCCGAGCGGAGTGACAAGGAGAAGGGGAACTGATGTCGGAGCACTTCATCGTATCCGCGTCTCCGCACGTGCGCGAGAACACCTCCATCCAGAAGGTGATGTTCGGTGTTGTCATCGCCCTGGTTCCGGCGATCGTCGGTTCGGTCTACTTCTATGGAGTGCGGGCGCTGCTGCTCATCCTGCTGTCGTGTCTCGCTGCGCTCATCACCGAGGCCGTTATCCAGAAGTCCAGGGGCGTGCCCGTCACGATAGGCGACGGCAGCGCTCTCGTCACAGGCGTTCTGCTTGCGTTCAACATCCCGCCGGGCGTGCCGTGGTGGATGCCCGTCGTCGGGTCCGTGTTCGCGATAGCGATAGGCAAACAGGTCTTCGGGGGCGTGGGCTACAACCCGCTGAACCCCGCCCTTCTCGGCCGCGCCTTCCTGCTGGCCTCGTGGCCGGTCCAGATGACCACGACGTGGCTGCCGGGCCGCGGCGGGACGCTCTCGGGTCTCACCCTCAAGGGTGTCGACGTCGTCACGCAGGCGACGCCACTGGCCGTCATGAGGAAGGTGACGGAGATCATCGCCGACCCGAACTCGACGACGCACCAGATAGTCCAGGCGCGCGAGGTCCTCGCGGACCTCGGCTCGTCCGAGTCCATCGCGAACCTCTTCATGGGGCAGGTCGGCGGCTGCATCGGGGAGACGTCCGCGATACTGCTTCTGATCGGCGCGGCGTACCTGATGTTCAAGCACTACATCGAGTGGCGCATCCCGGGCACCTACATGGCCACGGTCGCCATCCTGACGTGGGCCTTCGGAGGGCCATCCGGGCTCTTCACGGGGAACGCGCTCTTCCACATTCTCGCGGGCGGGCTCATCCTCGGCGCCTTCTACATGGCGACCGACATGGTGACGTCGCCCGTGTCGCCGAAGGGGATGATCATCTTCGGCGTAGGGTGCGGCGTGCTGACCAGCATCATCCGGCTCATCGGCGGATACCCCGAGGGCGTCAGCTACTCGATTCTCCTGATGAACGTCGCGACGCCTCTCATCGACCGGCACACGCGGCCGAAGAAGTTCGGGGAGGTGAAGAAGAGTGGGTAGCTATATTCGCCTGGTTGTCACACTGACGGCGATAGCCGCCGTGGCGAGCTTCGGGCTCTCCGCGGTCTACAACGCGACCCACGAGATCACGGAGGAGTACAAGCGCCTCGAGACGGAGAACGCGCGCATCGAGGTCCTCCCGACCGAGGGAGGGGAGTGCTTCGAGGAGACGGCGACCGACTCGATGCTGGACGGTCGGGAGTTCGTCTACTACACGGCGTACGCGAGCGAGGTCGGCGCGGTCATCCGCGGATATACGTTCACGGCCTACGGCAAGGGCTACTCGAGCACGATAGAGACGATCGTCGGAGTCGTTCCCGACGGATCGATCTCGGGCATCAAGATCGTCGACCAGAAGGAGACTCCGGGCCTTGGCGCCAAGATCCAGGAGGTCGCGTCCAGGAACACACTGTGGGCCGTCATCATGGGCAAAGGCGTCGACGAGACGGGCACTCCGCCCTGGTTCCAGGAGCAGTACAGATACTTGAGGGCCCGCGATCTGCGTGTCGTGAAGAGCCCGGGCGAGGACGGTATCCTCGCGATAACGGGCGCGACCATCAGCTCGGATGCGGTCACGGGGTCGGTGAAGGGTGGCCTCGCGATGCTTCTGTCCATCGTCGGTGTCGAGGGAACGTTCGACGCAGCGCCCAGAGGCGGCGCGGCGCGGGCGGGGGAAGAGGGAGGCGAGCGATGAGCGCCCTCAAGGAACTGACGAAGGGCTTCTACAAGGAGAACCCCGTCTTTCGGTTGGCTCTGGGGCTGTGCCCCGCGCTGGCCGTGTCGACGTCCGTCAAGAACGCGCTCGGCATGGGCGCGGCCGCGACGTTCGTTCTCCTGGGTTCCAACATCGTCATCTCGCTGCTTGGGAAGGTCATCCCGGCCAAGGTCCGCATTCCGTGCTTCGTCGTGGTCATCGCGAGCTTCGTGACCATCGTCGAGCTGGTGATGGGCGCCTACCTGCCCGAGCTTTCGAAGTCGCTCGGTATATTCATCCCGCTCATCGTCGTCAACTGCATCATCCTCGGGCGCGCGGAGGCGTTCGCGTCGAAGAACGGGCTCTGGCTCTCGATCATGGACGGCATCGGCATGGGTCTGGGCTTCACGTTCGCCATCGTCCTGATCGGTGCCATCCGCGAGATCCTAGGCGACGGCAAGCTCTTCGGCTACATGGTCTTAGGTCCCGACTTCCAGCCGGTTCTCATCATGATCCTGGCGCCGGGCGCGTTCATCACGATCGGACTTCTGATGGGCTACTTCAATATCCTGGACGCGAAGGTGAAACGCAGAGCCGAGGCGGTTGAGGCCGCCAAGGCCAACGCGAGAGGAGGGCGCTGATGGACCTGGGTCAGCTTCTCGCGATCGTCGTAGGCGCCATATTCGTCTCGAACTTCGTACTGGCGCGGTTCCTCGGGCTCTGCCCGTTCGTCGGTGTCTCGAAGGACTCTGAGTCCGCACTCGGTATGGGCATGGCGGTCATCTTCGTGATGACGATGGCCTCCCTCGTGACGTGGTTCGTCTACAACTACGTGCTCGTGCCGCTCGAGATCACCTACCTGCGGACCATCGCGTTCATTCTGGTAATCGCGGCGTTGGTCCAGTTCGTCGAGATGGTGATCGAGAAGACGTCGCCGACCCTGCACAAGTCGCTCGGCATCTACCTGCCGCTCATCACGACCAACTGCGCGGTGCTCGGCGTGGCGGTCGTCAACGTCGACAGCTTCATGAGCACGGGGCTCTCGCGCAATGCGAGTTTCATCTACACCCTCGTGCACGGATTCGCGGCCGGGCTCGGGTTCACGCTGGCGCTCATACTTATGGCCGCGATTCGCGAGCGACTGGATCTCATCGACGTGCCGGAATCGATGCGCGGCATCCCGATCACGTTCATCGTGGCCGGGCTCATGGCAATTGCGTTCCTCGGATTCTCGGGGCTCAAGATAGGCTAGCGGGAAGGACGGCCGCCCGGTCGCGGCGGCTTAGCCGCGTGGCGAAGCACAGCGCGCGGCGAGCGCAGCATGAAGGGGTTTCGATGGAGTCGGTAGTCGTAAGATCGATCATAGTCCTCTCGGCCATGGCCGCCCTGTTTGGGGTGATACTGGCCATTGCCTCGAAGGTCTTTGCGGTTCACCGTGACCCCAAGGTCGAGAAGGTCGTTGACGTGCTGCCAGGTGCGAACTGCGGCGCGTGCGGCTACCCGGGCTGTCAGGGCTACGCCGAGGCCGCCGTGAAGGCGGGCGTCGCGCCGGTCTGTCCGCCCGGCGGGACCGACGTCGCCGAGCGCGTGGCCGAGATACTGGGCAGCAAGGCCGGGGAACACGTCCCCGTGGTCGCGGTCGTACACTGCGCCGGAGGTCTGTCGAACGCTCAGCAGCGTTTGGACTACGAGGGCATCCACGACTGCCGGGCCGCGATCCTGGTCGGGGGAGGCGCGAAGGCGTGCATCTTCGGTTGCCTGTCGTTGGGCACGTGCAAGGCGGTCTGCCCGTTCGACGCCGTCGAGCTGGATAGTGAGGGCCTCGTCCACATCGACGTCAAGAAGTGCACGGGCTGCGGCAACTGCGTGGAGGCCTGCCCCGTCAACATCATCGAGCTCGTGTCGAAGGACATGAAGGTCCACATCAGGTGCTCATCCCACGACAAGGGCAAGAAGGCGAAGTCCGTCTGTGCGGTCGCCTGTATCGCGTGTCAGCTCTGCGTCAAGAAGTGCCCGAGCGACGCGATCCACATGGAAGAAGACCTCGCGGTCATCGACTACACGAAGTGCACGAACTGCGGCATCTGCGCCGCGGTCTGTCCGACGGGCGCCATTATCGACGACATCAAGGCGCGTCCGAAGGCCGTCATCGGCACGAAGTGCGAAGGTCTGGGCAAATGTGTGGAGGTCTGCCCAGTCAAGGCCATATCCGGGGAGCCCGGTGAGCGGCACGAGATCGACCGCGTCAAGTGCATCGGCTGTGGGTTGTGCCTGGACGCGTGTCCCACCAAGTCGATAGGCATGGTCGGAGCTCTCGGACACCAGAGGGACAGAGATTGATGAGCGACGCGATTCCCAGCAACAGACTGCTGCTTTTCATGAGGGCGGCGCGGGCACCCTTCCTCACCGTGTCGGTGATGCCGGTCTTGATAGGCGCGACGCTCCCGTTCTGGCTGAGGCCGGACGGCTGGACCTTCAGCGTGGCCCGCCTGATAGAGATGGTCGTCGCCGTTGTTCTGCTTCACATGGGCGCGAACCTCGGGAACGGCTACTACGACCATGTGTCCGGCGCCGACCCCGCCAATCCCAACCCCGGCGTGCTGTCCGGGGGCTCCGGGCTCATCACGAGCGGCGCGCTGCCGGCGGCGTTCTTCCGGAAGAGCTCGATCGTGTGTCTCGGGCTGGGCTCGGCTCTGGGTCTGCACCTGAACTTCGTTGTTCCCGGCAATCTCGTGCTGATTGTGGGGATCATCGGCGTTGCTCTGGCGCACTTCTACACGGCGCCTCCGGTCAAGCTGGCCTACCGGGGACTGGGTGAGATGGCCGTCGGTCTCGCCTTCGGTGTTCTGCCCGTGGTCGGGGCGTACTACGTGCAGGCGGAGACGTTCTCGTGGCGTGTAGTGATGGCGTCTCTGCCCATCGCGTTCGCGACCGTCCTGATCCTCTGGGTCAATCAGCTGGTCGATTATGCGCCCGACCGTGACACGGGCAAGCGGAACCTCGTGGTCGTCATGGGAACGAAGGCGGCAGGGCGCGGCGTCGTGCTCGCCCTGGCCTTCCTGGCGTTCGGGTCCCTCTTCGCGGCCGTGTTCACGGCCGCCCTCATCCCACTCACGCTGATCGCGGTCCTCGCGTTCGGTCTCATCCGCACGGTGGTGGCAGATTGCTGGAGCCACTACGGGCGTCCCAGGAGGCTGGCCGAGGCCGCGTCCTCGGCGATCAGGCTGCACCTCACCCTCGGCATCATCATTGCCGGATCCGCACTAGCCGCAATCGGGAGCTGACGACAGTGTCAACCAGCAGGAAGCGACTCGCTCTTGAAGTGGCGGCGCTCCTCGTTGTCGTCGCGCTCATTGTCACGTTCGCGACGCGCAGGCGCAGCGATTCCGACAGGCACGTCGACTACCGCTTCCTGATGGGCACCGTCGTGTCCGTCACGGTGCTGACACCCGACGCCGAGCTCGGCCGCGCCGCGATAGACGCCGCGTTCGACGAGATCGCGCGCATCGAGGCGCTGACGAGTCGCTACTTGCAGGACAGCGAGATCTCGCGGCTGAACGCACGGGCGGACGGGTTCACAGGCGAGCGCGTCAGTCGCGAGGTTGCGGAAGTCGTCTCGCGGTCGCTCGCGATCGCCGAGGCGTCCTCCGGGGCCTTCGACATCACGGTCGCGCCGCTCGTGGACCTGTGGACGTTCCCGGAGGGGGACTACGCGCTCCCCGACGAATCCTACATCCGCGCGGCCCTCCGGACCGTCAACTGGCGGGCCGTCCAGATTGACGTGGTCGAGAACACACTGACGGCGCTGCCGGGGACCGAGCTCGACCTCGCCGGGGTCGCCAAGGGCTACGCCGTGGACCGGGCGGTCGCGGTGCTCAGGCGGGCCGGCATAGCGACGGGAGTCGTCGATGCCGGCGGCGACGTCGGCTTCGTCGGAACGCCTCCGGACGCGAACGGGTGGCGTGTGGGCGTCAAGCACCCCAGGGCCGACGGGCTCATGGGCGTGGTGCTTGTGGACGGCGGCAGCGTCGCGACCTCGGGCGACTACCAGAACTACTTCCCGATGGACGGCGTTCGCTACCACCACATATTGGACCCGTCGACCGGGTATCCCGCGCGCGGCGTCATGAGCGTCACCGTGGCTGCCGAGCTTGCGGTCGATGCGGACGCGCTCGCGACGGCCGTCTTCGTGCTCGGGCCCGACGAGGGGATGGCGCTTATCGAGCGAACGGCCGGTGCGGAGGCGCTGATGGTAGCGGGCGAAGGGGATTCGCTCGGGAACGTGGTGCTGTCCTCCGGACTTGCGGCGAGATTCGAGGCGCAGTAGCCCCCGTACGGGTGTATGTTGCTTACGTGTGGTGCTCGCAGGAGTCTTGAGGCTTTCTTCACGAGGTAGATCATGGATCAGCTGGCGCAGTGGTTGTCCTCCACTACGGGAATGACCCCGGACGTCGCGCTGAGACTGGTGCACAGCGTCGCTGTGATCGTCTTCCTCTGGGCGGTTCGGTTCCTGGTCCTTCGCATCGTCAGGGGGAGGACCGACGATGTCCGAAGCCGGTACCACTGGCGCAAGGTCTCGACCCACGTCAGCGTGTTCATCGGGCTTCTGATCGTCGGTCGCATCTGGCTGACCGGCCTCGAGACGTTCCTGACCTTCGCCGGGCTTGTCTCGGCGGGTATCGCCATTGCCCTCAAGGACACGGTGGCGAGTATCGCCGGCTGGGTCTTCATCGTATGGCGGAGACCCTTCACCGTGGGAGACCGGATCCAGATCGGGGAACTCATCGGCGACGTCATCGATATCCGGGTCTTCCAGTTCTCGCTGCTCGAAGTGGGGGGGTGGGTCGACGCCGACCAGAGCACCGGGCGCGTTCTGCACGTGCCCAACGGCCTGCTCATGACGACCCCGCTCGCGAACTACGGCGCCGGCTTCGAGTACATCTGGAACGAGATACCGGTGCTCGTCACATTCGAGAGCGATTGGCACAAGGCCAAGGACATTCTGCTGAGTATCGCGGTGGAGCACGCCGAGAACCTCAGCGAGAAGGCGGCGCAGAAGGTCAGGGAAACGAACAGGAAGTTCATGATCTTCTACAAGACGTTCACGCCGACGGTCTACACATCGGTCAAGGACAGTGGTGTGCTCCTGACCATCCGGTACCTGTGTCGGCCTCGCGTGCGTCGGGGTTCCACACAGGCGATATGGGAAGACGTGCTCGACCAGTTTGCGGCGGCCCCCGACATCGACTTCGCTTACCCCACGCGGCGCTTCTTCGATAACGCCGTCGAGGGGAAGGACGCGGGCGGGGACGGGGAGCACACGGTATGACCGACGCCAAGTACTGGAAGAAGTTGGATGACGGCCGCATCGCCTGCGAGCTCTGCCCGCAGGCGTGCGTCATTCCGGAGGGCGGCCACGGTGTCTGTCTCGGGAGGTCCAACCGGGACGGGGTCTTGAAGGCCGAGAACTTCGGACAGACCGTGTCCGCCGCGATGGATCCCATCGAGAAGAAGCCGCTCTACCACGTGTGTCCGGGACGGTCCGTCCTCTCGATAGCGTGCAACGGCTGCAATCTCCGGTGCGACTTCTGCCAGAACTGGTCGATCTCTCAGATGAAGGCTCAGACGACGCCGCTGCCGCCCGCCGAGCTTGTGAAGCTCGCGCTGGAGTCGCGCTCGTTCGGGGTCGCCTACACCTACACCGAGCCGCTCGTCTGGTTCGAGTACCTGGTGCAGGCGGGCGCGCTCGTGAGGGAGAGCGGCCTCAAGAACATCCTGGTGACCAACGGCGTCCTGAACGAGGCGCCTCTTCGGGAGCTTCTTCCGCTGATCGATGCGATGAACATAGACCTCAAGTCGATGAAGGAATCGTTCTACCGCGACCACTGCCACAGCGTCGGAGCAGAGGCCGCGAAGAGGACCATCCGGCTGGCCGCGGAGGCGTGCTTCGTCGAGGTGACCAACCTGATAATCCCCGGCCTGAACGACTCCGATGATGACCTCCGGGAACTCACGGCCTTCGTGGCCGACGTCAACCCGTCGATTCCGCTTCACTTCTCGCGGTACTTCCCGACGTACAAGATGGACATCCCGGCGACGCCGGTGTCGACTCTCGTGCGGGCAAAGGAGATCGCTCAGGAGCGGCTTCAGTACGTCTACCTGGGGAACGTGCAGCTCGATGACGATCCGAACACGTACTGCCCCGACGACGGCCACCTGCTGGTCAGGCGGACGGGCTACTCGGCGGAAGTGGTCGGGATAGAGAGCGGGTGCTGCAGCGGCTGCGGTCGGCCCGCCGACTTCCTGTGGTGCGACGACTGATGGCCGGCGACCGCACACTCCTGACGTTTGCCGACAGGCTCGTTCTGTACGTGCTCGTGGGCGCGGCGCTGGTGCTGTTTGTCACCGGCGGCGGGCAGGGTTATGGAGTCACAGTCAGGATTACCGGCGACGGCGGCTTCGAGTACCTTGCGCCGCTCGATTCCGACACTATAGTCGAGGTTGAGGGGCCGCTCGGCACTACCGTCGTCGGAGTGGTGGACGGAGAGGCCAGGGTGCTCTCGTCCCCGTGTCCGCACGAACTCTGCGTGAAGATGGGCGCAGTGCGGACGCCGGGACGCGCCGTAGTGTGCGTTCCCAACAGAGTGGTCGTGACCGTAGTGGGCGACGGGCCGACCCCGACCGACGCGGTCACGAGGTAGCGCATGGGCGACGCGGCGAACAACAAGGCGACAGGTCGCGCGGCGCAGCGAGGTGCGACCGGGCAAACCTCGGCCGGGCAGACCTCGACCGGGCAGACCTCGACCGGGCAGACCGCCGCGGGACGCGTGGCGCGGCTCGGAATGCTCCTTGGGAGTGCGCTTGCGCTCTACGCGGTCGAGAGCGCGCTGCCGTCGCCGTTCCCGTTCCTGCGCATCGGGCTTGCGAACATCGCGACTCTGATCGCGCTCATCACTCTGGGCTTCACCGACGCGCTCGCCATCACGTTGCTGCGCGTCATCGTCGCATCGCTCGTGGTCGGGACGTTCCTCGGGCCGGGATTCGGCCTGGCGATGGCCGGGGGAGTAGCGGGTGTGGTCGGGATGGGGTTGGCCGCGCGGTTCGCGTTCCCGCCGCTCTCGGTGGTCGGCGTGAGCGTTGTGGGTGCCGTCCTGCACAACCTGGCGCAGCTTGGTGTTCTTTCCGGGTTCTACACGGGCCCGGGACCGGCCCTGAGGCTCCTGCCGGTGGCGCTTCTGGTCTCGGCCGCAACGGGGCTGGCCACAGGGCTCATCGCGCTCTTCGCCCTTGAGAAACTGGGGCTCATCAGGCGATAATGAGCGTTTGGACCTGGAGCGGCGTGTGGGGCCGGCGGGTCCACACGCCCCGGAAGCAGGCGGGCGCAGAGGAGAGCTGCCGTGACAGAGATCGGGCGCGTCCTTTCAGTGAATGACGATGTCGCCGTCGTCGCCATGGGGAAGTCGGGGTCGTGCAGCAAGTGCGGCCTCTGCATGGCTTCGAGCGACGGCAAGGAGGTCCTGCTTCTGGCCAGGAACGAGGCCGGGGCGGGCCCGGGTGACACCGTCGAGATCGAGATAGGCGCGGGCAAGGTCCTGGTGGCG
Organism: Candidatus Eiseniibacteriota bacterium; assembly: GCA_030609365.1. GTDB lineage: Bacteria > Joyebacterota > Joyebacteria > Joyebacterales > Joyebacteraceae > JALGZG01. Next base: position 31,188 of record JAUWCJ010000010.1, read on the forward strand.
GCTTTCTCGCTCTACATGCTGCCGGTGCTCATGACCATCCTGGGTTTCATGGTCGGAAGCGCCATCTCGGACGGGTCCGAGGAGTCAATCCTGCCCATCGCGCTCGCGGTCGCCTCCCTCGTCGTATCGTTTGTGGCAGTGTGGCTGTTCGATCTGAAGGTCCGGAAGACGGAGAGCAGGCACGCCACAGTGTTGAGGGTGCTCAGTGAGGAGGAGGCCAAGGCTTCCCCTCGCATTGAGATAGTGAAGTTCGGAGGATAACGTTTGGCCAGAACATCACAGGAGCTCGCGGTGCTGACCGCGGAGCTCGCGCTCACCAAGAAGGCCGAGAACGTGATCTCGATGGACCTGAGAGGGCTGACCTCGACGTGTGACTTCTTCGTCATATGCAACGGGACCAGCGGGATCCAGGTCGCGGCGATCGCCAGCGCCATCACGGACGGCCTGACCGAAGAGGGAGAGAAGCCCTGGCACATTGAGGGCTACGCAGGGAAGCGCTGGATACTCATCGACTGCGTCGATGTGGTCGTGCACGTGTTCGACGTGCCGACGCGCGACTACTACCAGCTGGAGCGGTTGTGGGGCGACGCGAAGCTCCAGATCTTCGAGGACGAGTCACCGGACGAGAGTGACGGGGCCGCCACGGCGGCGGACTCCCTGGGACCGGCAACCCAGCGGGGACCAACGATATGATAGACGCGATCCTGGCTAGAAGGAGCATCAGGAGCTACACGGACGAGCCCGTGTCCGAGGAGCACATCACGGCGATGCTCGAGGCCGCGATGTCGGCCCCTTCGGGCATGAACCGCAAGCCCTGGCACTTCGTAGTGGTATCCGATCGGGAGAAGCTGGACCGTCTGGGTGCCACCACGAACTCCTGGGCGATGCTGAAGGAGGCGCCCCTGGCCGTCGTCGTATGCGGCGACCCCGGGATATCGGAGAAGTACTGGGACCAGGATTCCATCGCGGCCCTGGAGAACCTGCTGATAGCGGTCTCGATGCTGGGACTGGGTGCAGTCTGGCTCGGGTGCCATCCGAACCCGGAGCGGATCGGGCCGGTGCGCGAGATACTCGGCGTGCCTGCGCCCGTCGTGCCGATCGCCGTGCTCTCGATAGGACACCCGGCGGAGGAGAAGGAGTCGCGGACGCAGTACGACGAGGAGCGTGTGCACAGGAACGGGTGGTAGGGGCGGCGGGCGGCGAGGCGCCGCTCGGTGGCCCGGCACTGACCTGACGTGAACAGGAGAGATTTATGGCGGACCTGACGACCAAGTACATGGGGCTCGACCTCAAGAACCCGGTCATCGCCGGAAGCTCCGGCCTGACGGCCACGGTAGAGAAGGTGAAGGAATGCGCGGCGGCGGGGGCGGGGGCGGTGGTGCTCAAGTCTATCTTCGAGGAGCAGATCACCGCGGAGGTCGCGAGTATCCGGGAGGCGAGCGGGTCGTCGAACTGGCACCCGGAGGCCGAGCAGTACATCCGGGAGTATGGACGCCACCACGCCGCGGAGGCGTACGTCGACCTCATCAAGGCTGCCAAGGACGCGGTGGACATTCCGGTCATCGCGAGCGTGCACTGCGTGTCGGCCGGCGCGTGGACCGAGTTCGCGCACAAGGTTGAGTTGGCGGGCGCGGATGGACTCGAGCTTAACGTCTACGTCCTGCCGTCCGACCCGAAGCGCGACGGGCGGGAGAACGAGCAGGTCTACTTCGACGTCGTTGAGGCGGTGAAGAACGCATCGTCGCTGCCGCTCGCGCTCAAGATCGGCGCCGCGTTCTCGAGCCTGTCGAGAACGGCCGTGCAGCTCTCCGCGACCACGCTGGACGCGCTCGTGCTGTTCAACAGGTTCTACCGCTTCGACTTCGACATCGATGAACTCAAGCTCGTGCCCGGGTCCTACCTTAGCGGCCCGGAAGAGATGGCCAAGCCGCTCCGATGGGTCTCCATCCTGTCAGGCCAGGTGAAGTGCGATATCGCCGCGACCACCGGCGTGCACGACGGCGCGGGCGTCGTCAAGCAGCTCCTGGCCGGCGCCACCGCGGTGCAGGTCTGCTCCACGCTCTATATGAACGGTGTGGGGCATCTTACGAACATACTGAGTGAGTTGACGGACTGGATGGACAGGTACGGGTACTCGTCGCTCGATGAGTTCAGAGGGAAGATGAGCCAGGACGAGAGCGAGGACCCCGCGGCCTACGAACGTGTTCAGTTCATGAAGGGGACCGGCGGCGTCTCGTGAGCCTGCGGTTCCTGTCTATGCGTGCCGGGCCAGATGCTCCGCGCGCGAGTTGCCCGGCGACGGGCGTTGCACGTGTTGAAGATCCCCCGTGGGTCATTGGCATGGGAAAGGACATGAGTGTGAAGAAGCTTCTGGTGATTGCAGCTCTGCTCGCCGTGGCGCTGACGTGCGCCTCCTGCGGAGGTGGAGGCGAGGCGCGGAAGACGTCGCTTGATAACGAGATCGAGGAGGCGAGCTACGCGTACGGAATGGACGTCGCGGCATCGATGCTGAGGTCGGGATTTGAACTCGACGTCGCCTCCTTCATACAGGGGTTCCGTGACACCCTGGAAGGCAACACGCCGCTTCTGACCGAGGCTGAGAAGATGCAGATAATGCAGGACTTCGCTACAAAGATGAGGGAGAAGCAGATGGCCGAAGCTGAGACCGCAGCAGTGACGAACCTGGCTGAAGGTACCGCGTTCCTCGAGGCCAACAAGACGGCCGAGGGCGTGAAGACGACCGATTCGGGCCTGCAGTACATCGTGCTCGAAGAGGGCAAGGGCGCCAGCCCGAGCCCGAGTTCGCGCGTGAAGGTCCACTACACGGGCACGCTGATCGACGGCACCAAGTTCGACAGCTCGTACGACCGAGGCGCGCCCGCCGAGTTCCCGGTCCAGGGTGTGATTCCCGCCTGGACGGAGGCGCTCCAGCTCATGAAGGTCGGTGGTAAGGTGAAGATCTTCGCGCCGCCGGAGCTCGCCTACAGGGACAGAGGCGCGCCGCCGGTCATCGGACCGAACGCGACCCTGATATTCGAGATCGAACTCGTCGACATCGTCGAGTAGCGGAGGCGACCGTTGTTCGAGCAGATACTCAGAACGGGACTGGCCGAGGCCATCCGCAAGGTTGGCCTCGAAGCCGGGCGCATCGACGTGACGCCGCCGCGTGACCCATCGCACGGTGACGCGGCGACGAACGTCGCGCTGGCCTTAGCCAAGCGCGAGGGGCGCAATCCGCGCGAGCTGGCACAGGAGATCGTCGGTGCGCTCGAGCTGGCCCCGGACTTCGTGTCTGAGGTCGCGGTCGCTGGGCCGGGGTTCATCAACTTCCGGTTCGCGCCCGTGTGGTACGAGGGCGCGCTGCGTGACGTGGTGGCGGAAGGCAGCGACTACGGTCGCACGGAGGTCGCGGCAGGCCAGCGCATCCAGATAGAGTTCGTCAGCGCGAACCCGACGGGTCCGGTGAACGTAGTCAGCGCGCGTGCGGCGGCGGTCGGGAATGCGATGGCGAACCTGCTGGCGTTCGCCGGCGCGGACGTCGAGCGTGAGTACTACGTCAACGACGCCGGGCAGCAGGTCGACAAGCTTGCGCTCTCGGCCGAGGCGCGGTTCCGTGAGCTCTCGGGCGAGCCGCTCGAGATCCCGGAGGGCGGGTACCACGGGGAGTATCTGGCGGATGTGACTAGGGCCATCGCGGATGCGAACCCCGGTCTTGCTGACATGGCATCCGCGGAGCGCGTGGCCTTCTTCAAGAGATCCGCCATCGAGCATCTGGTGGAGAGCCAGAAGAACGACCTCGCCGCGTTCGGTGTCGAGTTCGATCGCTGGTTCCGCGAGAGCGAGCTGGCGGGGGCGGGGGCGGTGGAGGAGACGCTCAAGAAGCTTCAGGCCTCCGGCGAGACCTACGAGAAGGAGGGCGCCGTCTGGCTGAAGACGCAGCCGCACGGCACCAACGACGACAAGGTCATCGTCAAGGGCGACGGTGTTCCCACGTATCTCCTGCCGGACCTCGCGTACCACGTGAACAAGTTCGGGCGAGGGTTCAACCCCGTCATCGACCTGTGGGGGCCGGACCACCACGCTCACATCGCGGAGACGCACGCGGGGCTCGAGATCCTCGGGTTCCCGAAGGAACGTCTGGAGATCCAGATAGTCCAGCAGGTCAACCTGCTGGAGGGCGGCGAGGCCGTCAAGATGTCAAAACGGGCGGGGAAGATAGTCCTGCTGAGAGATCTGGTGGACGATGTCGGCGTCGACGTGACCAAGTTCTTCTTCCTGATGAGGAAGCAGGCGAGCCATCTTGACTTCAATCTGGACCTCGCGAGACAGCAGACCGACGAGAACCCCGTCTTCTACGTACAGTACGCGCACGCGCGCGTGGCGAGCCTGGTCAGGTTCGCGGAGGAGAAGGGGCGGGTGGTGCCTTCCCCCGACGACGTCGATCTGAGCGACATAAGCTCCGGCAATGGGAAGTCGCTAGTGCTCCTGCTGGCGGAGTTCCCCCAGTTCGTGGCGAGCGCCGCGCTCGCGCGGGAGCCGCACAGACTGACCACCTACCTGCGCGACGTGTCGGCGAGGTTCCACTCGTACTATCATGACAACCGCATCGTGACGGAGGACCCGGCAACAACGGCCGCCCGGCTGTTCCTTTCTCAGGCGACCCGCATCGTTCTCAGAAACGGCCTTACGCTGCTCGGCATCACCACGCCGGACAGGATGTAGCACCCCTGCTTTCCCCTGCAGAGCGATTCCCCTTGACTCTCTCGCCACAAGCTGTTGTTTATGATAGAATCAGTGTTGCATCGAGTTGGCGCTGGAGCAATCACACCTTGGATACGACAACCGGAGGCGATTGCTATTCTACTGAAAGGAAGGGATCAGGTCTTCCCGCTCGAGGATGTTGAGCGGGCGCTGACCGGTCTCAAAGACGTGCGGTCTGCGCGCATCGTCACGAACGACTCGGGTGGAATACTCGAGATTCACGTCGTTGCCGATACTGCGCGAAGCGCGAAGATGGTCGCCCGGGACGTCGAGTCGATACTCGTCGCGAAGATCGGGCTGTCCGTCGACCACAGGAAGATCAGCGTCGCGCAGGTAGAGGAGGATGGGGAGGAGACCGCCGAAGCCAGGCCGACGAGCCACGCGGAGGCCACGCCGCCGGAGCGTGTCGAAGCGCCGGCCGGTCTCTACCTGGCGCCAGAGGACAAACGCATAGAATTCGTGGGCGTGAGCCTGGCGCAGTCGAATCTGGTCGCGCAGGCGAGAGTGGAACTCTCGCGCGGGGGAGTGGGCACGGTCGCGGAGGCGACGGGCGCGGATTCGAGCGACTCCGTGCTCAGGATAGTCGCCGAGGCAACGATGGAGGCCGTCCAGAGGTACTACGAGGACAGCGGCCTCTTTACCGTGACCGCGGTAGAGCAGATGACCGTCGGCGGGAAGCCCATCGTAGTGGTGGTTGTCGCCTACGTGTATGAACGCAGCGAGCGGGTGCTCGTCGGAGCGTGCCCGACCAGCGGGGACGTTCCCAGGGCGGTGGCACTCGCGACACTGGACGCCGTTAACAGGTTCCTGAGGCGGTTGGAACTCAAGGAGCCTACTGAGTATGAAATCGGGCCGGCATCGGAGAGCGACACAACCAGTCAGTAGCTAGATAAGGAGCGGAGCGGAAGAACACCTCATAGCGAAGCGCGTCCCCTTTTGCCCTTGGCTTGTATGGACCCGAGAGTCAGCGGATGACACCCGGTCAGGGGTAGCAGAATACGCGAGGAGGTGGAATTTTGTTCCTTATCGGTAGACTCATCGAGATTCTTCTGAGTGGTAGATCTGGTTGGTTGTAGTGAAGTGAGTCCGGTGTCGGCCTGCCTAGTGTGAGAGGTATCTCTCTTGAGTGGTCCCCGTGCGCGGAGTCCATTTGACGGCACCTCGGTCGGCTTCAAGGCGTACTACCTCGTAGTTGTGGGAATCGGGCTGTTCCTAGCCTTCAGATTCTTCCCCAGTGCACATGTTGATACTTGGGGGCCTCTTCTCTGTTGGGTGGCCTTCGCATTCATTGCTGAGATGAGTCCGATAGCACTCCCTGGTTCTCAGGCGTACATTACCGTTTCATCAGCGCTTGACTATGCAGCGATCGTCGTGTTCGGACCCACTGTTGCCGCAATGATTGCGGCAGTAACCGCACTCGTGTCATCTTTAACTGTCTCTCGTCAGCCGGTTCACAAGGTCCTCTTCAACGTTTGCCTGTTCATTGTCACGATCTTCGCGGCCGGCTACGTCTTCAAGCTTGCCGGTGGCACCGCGACTCAGGAGATTCGCGAGCTCGTGCTTCCCATGGCGGCGTGCGGCATCACCTACTTCCTGATTGACACCTTCGGTGTGAGCATAATCGTCGCGTTGTCACAGAGAGTCAGCGCGTGGAGAGTTTGGCAACGAACGTATCTGTGGACGACCATCACGCATCTCGTCGGATTCGTTCCATTGGGAGCGATAATCGTCGTCATCTTCCTGCACATTGGCATTCCCGGTGTCGCGCTCTTCCTAGTTCCGCTGATGCTGGCCAGGTACTCGTTCAAGCTCTACACAGACATGCGGCAGGTTCACTTCGACACGGTTCGCGCCCTGACGTCTGCCATCGATGCTAGTGACCCCTATACACGAGGGCACTCCGAGCGCGTAACGCACTACTCAGTCGCGATTGCCCGAGAGATGCGCCTTTCTGAGCGGCGCGTTCAGGCGCTTGAGTACGCGGGCTTCCTCCACGACATGGGGAAGATAGGCATCAACCATGACATCCTCACGAAGCCGGGCTCTCTAACTGAGGACGAGTGGCGGAGCATGAAGGAGCATCCGGCGATCGGCGCGCGCATCGTCTCTGACTTGGACTTTCTAAAGGGGGCTCGTGAGGTTGTTCTCTATCATCACGAGCGCTATGACGGCAAGGGCTACCCTGAGGGGCTTGTCGGAGTTCAGATTCCCCTCGAGGCCAGGATCGCGAAGGTCGCCGACGCGTTCGATGCGATGATGTCGAACCGACCCTACAGGTCCTCGTTGGGTCTGAAGAAGTCTCTTCAGGAACTGGAGGATGGTAAGGGGACCGAGTTCGATTCGAAAGTGGTTGAGGCTTTCCTGGCTGTCTTGGAGGCCGGTAAGGTAGAGGTCGTCGATTTGGCGTCCGCGTAGGCAGATGAGTGGTGAATAGGTGGTGCTATTCGGAAGCAACGTCATGGACAGGATTGGCTATGCCGAGTGAAAGCCAGCGACGAAACACCTACGCCGAAGCCGGTGTCGACATTGACGCCGGGCAGGATGCGGTCCGGCTCATGGGAGACGCGGTACGCTCTACCTGGGACAAGAACGTGCTGGGCCGCTACGGTGCCTTCGCAGGGTTGTACAACTTCTCAGAGGGAGACCACGGCGACATCCTCGCAGTGACCATCGATGGCGTCGGCACGAAGCTCAAGGTCGCCGTCATGTGCGGAGCCTATGCGTCCGTGGGAATGGACATCGTCGGCCACTGCACTGATGACCTCCTCGTTCAGCGCGCGCGTCCCCTTCTGTTCGCCGACTACTTCGCCAGCTCTTCCCTGACACCCGAGATAGTGGCAGAGGCAGTGGGCGGCATGGCCGAGGCCTGCCGCGTGGTGGGAGCGAGCTTGATAGGTGGGGAGACCGCGGAGATGCCTGGCGTGTACCACGAGGGTGAGATCGACCTCGTGGGGTGCATGATCGGCGTCGCTCGGAGAGACGAGATCACAGATGTTCCGCCCATCGCTCCCGGCGATATCCTCATCGGCCTTGGCTCGACCGGGCTCCACACCAACGGCTACTCGCTGGCGAGGCACCTGCTCTTCGACAAGGCGCGAATGGACGTTACCACCGAGGTGCCTGTGAGTAAACATCTTCTCCAAACAAAGGAGAGAAACCCTTATATTCAGTAAGGCTAAGTTCACTGAACGATTTACCCTTATCCATAGCATAGCTAACTAACCTAGCTACTATATCGTGAGCGGTGCGGAAGGGTTCCTCCTTGTTGACCAAATAGTCAGCTAGGTCAGTGGCTAGAATATAGCCTCGCTTAACCGCCTGCTCAGTATTTTCAGTTTGAACCCGCAGGGTTTTAATCATGCCAGTAAATACTCCTAAGGTAGATAACAATGTATCTACAGTATCAAACAAACCCTCTTTATCCTCCTGCATATCTCTATTATAGGACAGGGGCAGAGCCTTCATAGTCACCAGCAGAGCCATAAGTTTGCCATAGACCCGTCCTGTCTTACCCCGAACCAGCTCAGCGACATC
>JAUWCJ010000193.1 GCA_030609365.1 Candidatus Eiseniibacteriota bacterium
ATAGTCCGCTATTCCTTAGCCATGCCGGACATCCACTGGGGCTACGGCTTCCCCATCGGCGGGGTCGCGGCCACGGACCCGTCCGCGGGCGGCGTCGTCTCGCCCGGCGGCGTCGGATACGACATCAACTGCGGCGTCCGGCTCATCGCCAGCGGCCTCACTCACGAGGACATCCGGGACCGGGTCGCCGACATAGTGAAGGCGCTCTTCCGGGACGTCCCGTGTGGGGTCGGCTCACGCGGCGCCATAGGCAAGCTCGGGAAGAGCGAGCTCGAGGAGGTCGTGACCGAGGGGGCCACGTGGGCCGTCAGGAAGGGCTTCGGAACCGACGCGGACCTCGATCATACGGAGGAGCGCGGGTGTCTCTCTGCCGCCGATCCATCGCACGTCGGACCACGGGCCATCAAGCGCGGACTGGACCAGGTCGGTACTCTGGGTTCCGGGAACCACTTCATAGAGCTGGGTGTCGTGGACGAGGTCTACGACGAGCGCGTGGCCGAGACGTTCGGCCTTGCTGAGAACGGCGTCACTCTGATGATCCACTCGGGGTCCAGGGGCCTGGGTTACCAGGTCTGCGACGACTACCTCGAGGTGATGCAGGACGCCGTCAGGAAGTACGACATCCGGCTTCCGGACCGGCAGCTCTCGTGCGCGCCGGTCGAATCTCCCGAGGGCAAGCGCTACCTGGCGGCGATGGCATGCGCCGCGAACTACGCGTGGGCCAACAGGCAGGTGATGATGGCGCTCGCCAAGCGGGCGGTGGCGTCCGTGCTCGGGGGAAGCGAGCAGTCGCTGGGGCTCAGGCTCGTCTACGACGTCTGCCACAACATCGCGAAGCTCGAGCGTCACGAGGTCCGCGGGAAGATGAAGACGCTGTGCGTTCACCGGAAGGGCGCGACCCGCGCGTTCCCGGCGGGGCACGACGATGTCCCGAGCGCGTACCGCGCCGTCGGTCAGCCGGTGCTCGTGCCGGGCGACATGGGGACGCACTCGTACGTGTGCGTGGGCACTGACGCCGCGATGGCCGAGACGTTCGGGAGCGCGTGTCACGGGGCGGGACGCGTGATGTCGCGGTCGAAGGCGCGGAAGGCGGCCGCGGGGCGCAAGCTCATCGATGAACTGACGGAGATGGGCGTCTTCGTCATGGCAACCGGCAAGGGCACGCTGGCCGAGGAGATGCCCGCCGCCTACAAGAACGTATCTGACGTTGTGGATGTGATGGACCGCGCCGGGATCGCGCGCAAGGTCGCGCGACTGAAGCCCCTCGGCGTCATCAAGGGGTAGCGGAGGGTCTGGTGAAGAACCAGGAGATAGCCGACATCTTCAGTAGGCTGGCGGACATCCTCGAGATACGTGGAGAGGAGTTCTTCCGCGTCACCACGTACCGGCGGGTCGCTCGCATCATTGAGGACCTTCCCGGGGACGTCGCCGACCTCGTCGAGTCGGGCGAGCTCCTCGACATCAAGGGCATCGGCAAGGGTACCGTCGCCGGGGTCGAGGAGTATCTCGCGACCGGGAAGATGAGCAGGTATGAGGAGGCCAGGAAGAGCATCCCGAAGGGCCTCGCGGAACTTCTCTCGGTCCCCGGACTGGGCCCCAAGACCATCGGGCTCCTCTGGCACGAGCTCAACGTCAAATCCATAAAGAGCCTCAAGCGGGCGCTTCGCAGCAGGAAGATGCTCGAGCTCCCGGGCATGGGTGCGAAGAAGGTCGAGAACATCGAGGCGGGCATCCGGGTCTACGAGTCCCGCTCCGGGCGCCTGACCCTCGGAACCGTTCTGCCCGCGGCGCTCGCGACCGTCGCGGAGCTTCGAGAGGCAACCGGCATCGATGACATCGAGGTCGCCGGCTCGATACGGCGGTGGCGCGAGACGATCGGCGACATCGACATACTCGCCCTGAGCTCCAAGCCTGCCCCGGTCATCAAGGCGTTCACGGAGCTGCCTCGCGTCATCGAGGTGCTCGCGGCCGGCACGACCAAGGCCAGCGTCCGTGTGGCCGACGGGCTCCAGATGGACCTGCGCGTCGTGCCTCCCTCCGTCTACGGCGCCGCGCTCATGTACTTCACCGGGTCGCAGGCGCACAACGTGAAGCTCCGCGGGCTTGCACAGTCGAAGGGTCTCAAGCTCAGCGAGTACGGTCTGTTCCAGGGCGAGCGGTGCGTCGCGGGTCGAACCGAGCGGGCCGTGATGAAGAAGCTGGGACTTCCGTTCATTCCCCCCGAGCTTCGCGAGGACAGGGGAGAGGTCGAGGCCGCGCTCGAGGGCGAACTGCCCGAGCTCGTGGAACTCGCTGACATCCGCGGCGACCTTCACGTGCACTCCAACTACAGCGACGGACACTCGACCATCGAGGAAGTGGCGCGTGCGGCCA
>JAUWCJ010000056.1 GCA_030609365.1 Candidatus Eiseniibacteriota bacterium
AGCACCGCGCCCGCGATCTCCATGAGGAACGTGATGCCGATGACGTATCTCAGGGTTCGCCCTATTCGGCCGATGGTCTCGAACGTCATCATGCCTCGCAGCACGAGGCTATCGCGAACGCCCAGCCCTCCTCTAAGGACCGCCGCAAAGAAGGTCACGAACGTGATCAGTCCCAGGCCGCCCAGCTGGATGAGCGTGAGAATGATAGCGTGGCCGATCCTGGTGAAGTGACTGCCCGTATCCACAACGATGAGGCCCGTAACGCACACGGCGGACGTAGCGGTGAACAGCGAGTCAATGGGTGTGATATGTCCCCCGACTGTCGCTCGGGGCGTCGCCAGCAACAGAGCACCGACCACGATGATGAGCAGGAAGGACGCGATCACGGTTCGCGCCGGCGCGATCCTGGTCGAGGCGACGCTCCGATTGGCTCGCACGGCCTCACCGAGGATCAGAACCACGAGGTAGGCCTGAAGGACGACGATGTAGCCCTTCGCCAGTGAGAAGACACCCGGTGACGCCATGAAGACGGGCAGGCCGCCGCGTCCCTGGAGAAAGAACACCAGGACCAGCTGGGCGACTATCAGCACCACGATGCTCACCGCCGGCCAGCGCGCCTTGAGATATCGACCCTTCCTGCGCGACATGGCGAACCGTACCACAGCGTCCAGCATGAAGACGCCGACGATGGCGAGGTCCACCGTACTCAAGACGCTCCGTTCCCGATCGCTCAGGTAGAACCCGTACTGCGCAACGAGCGAGAAGGCGGCGACTCCCGCGACGAGGAACATGACGCGGGACAGCCACTTGAGACTTCTGTCGCGGACGGTTTCAGGCACGTCTGATCCTCCCGGGAGGCCTCGGTGAACTTGGCGAGAATAGGGAGCGTGCTTGACGGATGTCAATGGAAAAGCCCGGGAACGCCATCCTGAGGGGCTAGGGGGTTCCCGCACCCGGGTAGGAGAAACCGAAGCGTGCCCTGTAGTAGCCACGCGACCCGAAGTAGACGAGGGCCAGCAGCAGAAGCAGATACGGCGCTCGCATCGCCGCAACGACGGCGAACGCGGCCACCATGAACTGGTTGGCCGCGATCCTGTGCGCTCTGTCGCGCGTCACGTGCGCCCGGATGAGAAGAGGAAGAGACAGCACCGGTCCGAGGAACCCGAGCGGATCGCGCAGCACGGCGCCCATCAGCCCCGCAGCAGCCACGAGGACAAGAGTCAGTGCGCTGGCGCCCGACCCTCCGAGAACCGCCGCGGTGGTCCGAAGCCCTAGAGCCCGGTCCCCCTCCACATCCAGCACGGTCGTCGATGCCGTCACGCCGGCGACGGCCAGCGTGTAGGTCAGTCCGAGCGGGATGATGGCCGGGCTAAGGGGCGCAACAGAGGACCAGCCGGCCGCAGCGGAGACGAAACCGAACCCGAGACCGTTCCACACCATGTCCCACGGACAGTGCGACTTGGCCCTCACAGGCGGCGCCGAGTAGGTGATGTTCAGGAGAAGCGATGCGGCGAGAGCAACCCGGAAGCCCGCCGACAGAGGAGCGGCCAGGACCGCCGCCAGAACCCAGACGACGACGACTTCCACCCAGGCCGCGCGCATCGAGATCATACCGCGCGGCAGGAAGAAGAGCTTCTCGTTAACGCGATCGGTCTCGACGTCGGAGATCTGGTTCAGGAGGCACCCGCCACCGAGCACGGCGGTCATCGCGCCGAATCCCAGGAGCACGTCTCTTGGTGGGAGAACCAACGACAACGAGGCACCGCCCGCTCTCGCCGCCAGCGCCGCCCCGGCAAAGAAGAAGACCCACATGCCGACTGCGACCGTGGGTCTCAGAATGAAGATGAAGTCCAGAACACGGAGCACCGAGCGCTTGAGGCCCTCGGAACCAGCCATTCGCCCTCTCCCTCTCAGGAACCGGCGCCGCCGTGGCCGCCCGTGTGGCCGAATCCGCCCGAATCACGCCCGGTGGGAACGAGCGCCTCGCCCTCGACCCACGAGACGGTTGACACGCGGGCAACGACCAGCTGCGCAACTCTGTCTCCACGCGCGATCGTGAAGGGCTCGCGACCGAAATTCGCCAGGATCACGCCCACTTCGCCCCGGTAGTCCGAGTCAATCGTCCCGGGACTGTTGAGCACGAAGACACCGTGCTTGAGGGCCATGCCGCTCCGCGAACGCACCTGAGCCTCGTACCCCGCAGGAACTGCTATGCCGAACCCGGTCGGGATGAGCTCGACGGCTCCGGGCGCGATGGTGACAGTCGCGGGGACCGCCGCGGGCAGGTCCAGCCCTGCTGCCCCGCCGCTCATGCAGCGTGGCAACGGCAGCCCCTCGGAACCCGGAAGCCGCACTATCTCGACCTCGATCCTGTCCATCACCGCACGCACTCCGATTCGGTTTTGGCCGGAACGTCCTGCCGGTGTGGCGGCTCGGACGGCGACCGTTCCCGGCCGCCGTCAGCCTGCCATCCACACGTCTGTCCGGATCGGTCTACCGCCTGCCGCGTCCGCCGCCGCCACGTCCACCGGACGACCTACCGCCCGACCGCGAACCGGAGCGAGCAGGAGGCCTATCGCGCTTCGGCGGCTCCACGTAGCCTTCCGGCTTCGGCATGAGCGCTTTCCGCGACAGCCTTACCTTGCCGTGGTCCTCGATACCGATGACCTTGACCTTGACCATCTCCCCCATCTTCACCACGTCCTCAACCGAGTTGACTCGATGGTACTCAAGCTCGGATATGTGGCAGAGGCCGTCGCGATTCGGGAGTATCTCGATGAAAGCGCCGAAGTCCGTGATGCTCTTGACCGGGCCCTCGTACTCCTCGCCGACCTTGGGCTCCTTCATCATGAGCTCGATGGTCTCACGCGCGGACTGAACGCCGTCCGCGGAGTCACCGGAGATCTTGACGATGCCCTCGTCGTTGATGTCGATCTTGGTCTCGGTCTCTTCCTGCATCTTCCGGATGACCCTGCCGCCTGGACCGATGATCTCGCCGATCTTCTCGGGCGGGACCGTCACCATGACGATCCGTGGTGCGTAGTCAGACAGCTGAGGACGCGGTGCGGACAGCTCAGCTTCCATGATATCCAGCATGTGGACTCGAGCGGTCCTCGCCTTCCCCAGGGCCTCGCTGAGCAGCGCCGTCGGAATCGCGCCGATCTTCGAATCGAGCTGGAAGGCCGTGATGCCCTCCCGGGTGCCGGCGACCTTGAAGTCCATGTCACCGAGATGATCCTCGAGCCCGAGTATGTCCGTCAGCACCGTATGGCGGTCGCCTTCCTTGATGAGTCCCATCGCGACGCCCGCAACGGCCGCCTTGATCGGCGCCCCGGCATCCATCAGCGCCAGCGAGCCGGCACAGACGGTGGCCATGCTCGACGAGCCGTTCGACTCGAGGACATCGGACACGAGACGGATGGTGTATGGGAAGACCTCATCCAGCGGGATGATCGGAATGAGAGCCCGCTCGGCCAGATTGCCGTGGCCGATCTCTCTCCGCCCCGGTCCCCTGATGGGCCTGACCTCACCGACTGAGAACGACGGGAAGTTGTAGTGCAGCATGAAGCTCCGCCACGACTCGCCCTCGAGCGCGTCGATCTTCTGCTCGTCGCGAGTTGAGCCCAGCGTCATTACCGCGAGAGCCTGCGTCTCGCCTCGCGTGAAGACCGCGGACCCGTGAGTCCGGGGCAGAACAGACGTCTCACACGTGATGGACCTGACGTCGTCCATGCCGCGTCCGTCCACACGCGTCCCGTCCTCGAGCACCCTCCTGCGAATCTCGACCTTCTCCAGGTCGTGGAGGATATCGCCGATGGTCCCTCGCTGCTCCGGATACGCCTCATCCAGAGCGGCACGAGCCTCTTCCTTGATCGCGTCCAGGGCCTCGCCCCGGGGCAGTCTCTCCTGAATGTGGACCGCCTCGATCACGCGAGCGCCGTAATCGTTGCGAATCCGGTCCGCGAGCCCATCGGGCAGCACGGGCGCCGGGATCTCGAGCTTCTTAATCTCGAGCTTCGACAGCAGCTCGTTCTGAAGAGCGATGGCCTTCCTGAGCTCGGCGTGTCCGATCTCAAGCGCCTTCTGCATCTCCTCGTCGGAGATCTCGAGCGCCGACCCCTCGACCATTACGACCGCCTCGTCGGTGCCGGCGATAACGAGATTCAGTCGGCTTCCCTCGAGCGCTTCGAAGGTCGGGTTGACGAGGTACTCGCCATCCACAAGCCCGACACGCACGGCGGCGGTCGGTCCATCGAACGGGGCCGTCGAGATGGACAGCGCCGCACTGGCACCGATCAAGGCCAAGATGTCGGGATCGTTCTGCGTGTCCGCCGACAGGACGTTCACGTAGAGCTGAATCTCATTTCTCATGTGCGAAGGCAAGAGCGGACGGATCGGCCTGTCGATCAGTCTGGAGCTCAGCACTTCCTTGGTCTGAGGTCTTCCCTCACGCTTGAAGAAACCGCCCGGAATCTTGCCCGCCGCGTAGAACTTCTCCCTGTACTCACAGAACAGAGGAAGGTAGTCTCGCGGTATCTCGTTCTTCGAGATCGTGGCCGTGGCAAGAATGACCGTGTCGCCGTACTGAACCAGCGTGGCGCCACCGGCCTGCCTTGCGAGCCTGCCAGTCTCGATGGACAGTGTCCTACCTGCCCACTCCATCTCTACCTTGTGCATCTCTTACCTCCAAGCGCGCCTGAGTATCTAGTACAAGACCCTCCCGTAAGCTCGCGGGAGGGCCAGCAAATGGGTGGCGCGCAGTCTGCAGGTACCAATTACCTGCGCAACCCCAATTCTTTGAGCACCAGCTTGTAGCTGTCGGACTTCTGATCCTTAAGGTAGTTCAGGAGGCGGCGCCTCTTCCCCACCATCTTCAGCAGTCCAAGTCGTGAATGGTTGTCCTTCTTGTGTTTCTCGAAGTGCTGTGAGAGGGTTTCGATTCTCTCCGTCAGGAGCGCGATCTGCACCTCAGCGGACCCGGTGTCACCGGAGTGGGTCTCGAAGCGCTGAACGATCTCCCTCTTCTTCTCCTTGCTCAACGACAATTTCTGCTTCCTCCATCTATCGACGCATCAGAACCCAGCAATACTTGGGTCAACCTAGCACAAGACCCATAGGGTGTCAAACGGGAAAACCGCCGCCTTCACGCTCCGTCACGCACCACCGCGACCCTCCGCCACCTCTCTGGCGCGCTCCAGGTCCTCCTTGATGCCCTGCTTGAGCTCCTCCCTGCTCCCGAAGCGAGAGTCGCCTCTCAGGCGCCTGCGCAGCCCTACGCGCAGCTCCTGCCCGTACAGGTCTCCCTCGAAGTCCAGCACGTGCACCTCTGCAACGCGCGCCCCGGCATCCAGAGTCGGCCTGGTACCGACGTACATCACCCCGGAACGCCCTCCCATGCTCTCCACGGTCACGAAGTAGACGCCGTCGCCCGGAAGCAGCTTCTCGCCCGGCAGCACCAGATTAGCGGTCGGACTGCCAAGCCCCTGGCCCACGCCGCTTCCCTCGACCACCGTGCCCCGCACCAGGTATGGACGGCCCAGCATGGCGGCCGCGTCCTCAACGTCCCCGCGTTTCACGCTCTCTCGAACCCTCGTGCTCGAGATCGGCAGTCCCTCATGCTCGACCGGCGGAACAACATCCAGCCCGTAGCCGAGTTCCGCCCCCATCGCCGACAGCGCGGACAGGTCGCACGCGCGCTCACGTCCCATCTGGAAATCGTAGCCCAGAACCAGATGGGAACCCCGTGCGACTCCGAGCCACGAGAGGAAGGTCGCGGCGTCCTCCGAGGCAAGTTCGGGCGTGAAGTCGACCACCAGCGCCACGTCGATGCCCGTGTCGGCCATTGCATCAAGCTTCTCGGCAAGCGGGGTCAGGAGCCTCGGCGCGCGGTCCGGTTGGACAACCGACAGAGGATGGGGATCGAACGTCACCGCCACGGACGTCCCGCCGCGGGCGCGTGTGCTACCGACGAGCTCAGCAATGACCGCCTGGTGCCCCAGATGGAGACCGTCGAAGTTCCCAAGAGTGAAGGTCAGCTGGTCGGCACTGTCGGCCGCAAGCTCCGTGGGTGTCCGTGCTACTCGCATGCTCTCGTGCTCTCTTCTCTCGTTCTGGTGGATCGCTCGCGGCGGCTCACAGGGGCTCAACGAACACCCGGACCGGCTGGATCCGGATCTTGTCAGGGACGGCCGCATCGCCCTCGTTCCCGGGAGGCGCCTCGACTCTCCTGCCCACGGCGACGAGCTCCGAGCCGTCCGCACTCAGTCGAACGAAGTTGCCAACGTCGTCCCCAAGCCGTCCCGGATCGATGCCTATCATGCCGCCCGTCGAGAGCGCTTCCTCCTCTCTCTCGGTCACCCGAACCTCCGGCATGAAGGACAGAGCATCGTACATCGAGTACCCCGTACCCTCCGTATCACCCAGCGCTCCGGCCAGCTCATCAAGGCTCGTGGCATCGTCCACGTCGAACGGCCCCACGGCGGTTCTCGCAAGCTGCCCCAGGTGAGCGCCGCAGCCGAGCCGTTCCCCGATGTCCGCGGCCACCGTGCGAACGTACGTTCCCCTTGAACACGTCATCTCGAACTCAACCTCGGGCATCTCGACGGAGAGGATCTTCAGATCAGTGATCGTAATGGGCCTCGGCGCCCGCTCCACGACCTCCCCGCGTCTCGCGAGAACGTAGAGCGGCGTCCCGTCGCGCTTGAGTGCCGAAACCATGGGCGGTATCTGCTCGGTCCTGCCCTCGAATGCCGCGAACGCTTCCTCTATCTGCGGCCGGGTGACACCGGAAACGTCACCGGTCGATTCGACCTTCCCTTCGGAATCCTGCGTGTCCGTGGTCACGCCGAGAACAACGCGCCCGCGATAGCGCTTCTCAAGATCGACGAAGAACTGGGCCAGCCTCGTGGCCTTCCCCACCAGCACCACGAGCACTCCCGTGGCGGCGGGGTCAAGCGTTCCGGCATGTCCCACCTTCTGCACCCTTGTGATCCGACGCACGCGCGCCACAACATCGTGCGAGGTCAGTCCCCTGGGTTTGTCGATGACCAGGATGCGGTTCACGGATCCTCCCCGGCCATGGTCTCGCCAACGGCCTCGAGCAACCGCTCCCGGGCCGACTCGATCGGCCCGTCAAGCACCACGCCCGCCGCAGCTCTGTGTCCTCCGCCACCCAGGCGGCGCGCGACGGCATTGACGTCGACCGCGCCCTTCGACCGCAGGCTCGCCCGGATGCGCCCGTCCTCCTCACGAAGGAGAAGCGCCACCTCGACGCCACGAATCAGTCGCCCGACCGAGGCGATTCCCTCTATGTCCTCGCCCGTCGAACCGGTGTCGCTCTTCATGCGCTCCGTCATCACGGAGACCGCCACCTTCCCGTCAAACTCCGTCTTCGTTGCCGAGAGCACCAACCCCAGCAACCTCAGCCGTCCCAGGGGCTGCTCGCCATAAACCGCGTTGGCGAGCCCGGCGGGGTTCGCTCCGAGAACGACGAGTTCCGCGGCCGCGCGAAGCGTGCGGGCGTCAGTGTTCCCGAAACGGAAACCACCCGTGTCCGTCATCGCCCCGGCGTAGAGCAGCGACGCGATGGCGCCCGAGAGTTCCCCTGTATCGGCCAGCAGTTCGTAGATGATGAGTGCCACCGACGAAGCCGATGGGTCTACGAAGTTGACGTCGCCGTAGCCGGTGTTGTCAGGATGGTGGTCGATGTTGATCACGAGGGAGGCACGTTCCAGCACGCCCTCCGTAAGCGCGACTCTGGATATGACGGGGGTGTCCAGAACGAACGCGGTGCAGCCGATCAGGTCGGGTGGGGCTTCCAGGAGCACTCGGTCGGCCGACGGGAGAAACCCGAACGGATCCGGCACGCCATCGGAATTGACGACTTCCACACGCCTGCCGCGATCCTCGAGCCACAGCTTCAGCGCGAGGGCGCTCCCGAGGGCGTCGCCGTCAGGCCCTCTGTGGGATGCGACCAGAAATGGACCTGGTCCCTCAAGCGCTTCCAGTATCTTCCTGTGACCCTCCGCCGTCGTCTTCATCAGGCTGTTCACTCGGCCCCTCCGAGTCCTCTTCCTCTATGTCCTTGAGCACACTTGAGATGCGGATGTAGTTCTTGGACGAGTCGTCGATGAGAAACGTGAGTTCCGGCGCAACCCGAAAACGCAGCGCGTGTGCAAGTTCGCCCCTGACGAAGCGCCGCGCCTTGCGCAGCAGGCGGAGCGACTCATCCCGCTTCTCATCGTCACAGAGGAAGCTCACGAATACCTTGGCGTAGCGAAGGTCCTCGCTGAGGTCCACGCGCGTCACGGTCACCATCCCTATCCGCGGGTCAGCGAGCTTCCTGTCGAGGATGAAGCCCAGCTCCCTCCTGATGGCCTCGCTCGCCCTGAGCACTCTCTTGTGAGACAACGCAGCTCCCTCCGGCTTCACGGCGTCCGCGTCACGTCCTACCGGATCTCCATCGTTTGATCGATGATCTCGGCCCTCGGATCAGAAGAGACGAAATCCAGGACCTTGGACAGCACCTGATTGACGAAGCGGCCGTCGTTCGCGACGACCGCTACGCCTATCACAGCCTTCTGCCAGAGATTCTGATCTCCGAGATCGGCCACAGACACATTGAACCTCGACCCGATCCTGTCTGTCAGGCTCTTGACGACTCTCCTCCGCGACTTCAGCGAGTGACTCTCGCGAATCAGGAGGACAATCTCAAGAGTGCCAATCGTCACCGTCCGAAGCCTCCGCGCGTATCCGACCTAGCGGGGCGTGGGATCGCCGAGCTTCCGGGCGATCTCCTTGATGTCGTAGATCTCGATCAGGTCACCCTGCTTCAGCTCGTCAAATCCAGCGATCCCGATGCCGCACTCGAAGCCTGTCTGCACCTCTCGCACGTCATCCTTGAAGCGCTTGAGCGAATCTGTTCTGCCCTCATACACAACCATCTCGTCGCGTATCACACGACACTTGGCGTTTCGCTTGATCGTACCGGACAGCACGTAGCAGCCCGCGATCAGACCGCGATTCGGCACCTTGAACGTCTCTCGCACCTCCGCGGTCCCCGCCACAACCTCGCGGCGCTCCGGCTCCAGCATGCCCTCCATCGCCGCCTTGATATCCTCGACGACCTCGTAGATGACCCTGTACAACCTTATCTCGACGTGCTCACGCCTTGCCAGCTCCCGCACATCGACAGGCGCGCCGATGTGGAACCCTACTATGATCGCGTCCGACGCCGCAGACAAGAGCACGTCGGTCTCAGTGACGGCACCGACGGCCTTCCGGATGACCTCGACCTTGACCTCTGCCGTAGAGAGCTTCTCGAGAGAGTCCGCCAGGGCGCCGACGGACCCGTCGACGTCGCCCTTGATGACGATCCGGAGTTCCTTGACGGCCCCCTCCACGATCTGCTTGTGGAGATCCTCAAGGGTAACCCGGTGCTGGAAGCGCGTCTGACGCTCCCACTGCTGCTGGCTGCGCTTCGCGCTTATCTCCTTCGCCAGGCGCTCGTCGGAGACCACGGCCAGTATGTCACCGGCCTGCGGCACGCCCTTGAGCCCGGAAATCTGCACGGGCATGGACGGCCCTGCCTCCGTCACGTTCTTGCCCACTTCGTTGTAGAGCGCCCGGACCTTCCCATCGACCAGACCGACGACGAACGGGTCACCGATCCGCAGCGTTCCACTCTGAACGAGCACGGTCGTGACGACACCGCGGCCTCGCTCCTTCTCCACCTCGACGGCCACACCTCTCGCCGGGCCGGAGGACGCGGCAGTCAGCTCCAGCACCTCAGCCTGCACCTGGACCATGTCGAGGAGCTTGTCAACGCCCTCCCCCGTCTTGGCCGACGTCTCCACGGCAACCGTGTCGCCGCCCCACTCCTCAACGACCAGGCCGTGATTAGAGAGCTCCGCCTTGACCTTATCCATGTTCGCGCCTGGAAGATCCATCTTGTTGAGCGCTACGATAACCGGAACACCGGCCGCCCTCGCATGGTCTATCGCCTCGAGAGTCTGAGGCATCACGCCGTCGTCGGCCGCAACCACGAGCACCACGATGTCCGTGACCTGTGCTCCGCGGGCGCGCATCGCCGTGAACGCCTCGTGACCCGGCGTGTCCAGGAACGTCAGCCGGTTGCCGTCGACCTCGACCTCATACGCACCGATGTGCTGCGTTATGCCGCCAGACTCGCCGGCGACGACATTGCTACTCCTGATGTAGTCCAGAAGGAGCGTCTTACCGTGATCGACGTGTCCCATGACGACAATGACGGGTGGCCTCGGCAGCTGCTCGGCGTCCTCGACTGCCTCTTCCTCTTCTTGATAGAGGATGTCCTCCCCGTATTCCTTGATGAACTCCACGTCCTCATCGAAATCGTCAGCGAGGAGCAGGATCGTGTCCTCGTCCAGTCTCTGGTTGATCGTGACCATAAGACCGATATCGAGGCATTTCTTGATGATGTCGTTCGCAGGGACTTCGAAGCTCTCGGCGACCTCGGCGACCGACGAGAACTCCGGGATCCGAAGCTTCTGCTCCTGCTCGACCCCGGTGCCGTCCGTCCTGTCCCGCCTGCGACGCCGCTTGGGACGTCGGTCACCCGCGGTCGCGGCCATCGTCCGTCGGACCGTCTCTTCAACGGTCTTCTGGTCGACGCGCGGCCGCCTTCCCTTGCGACGCTTCTGAGATGTGTCCACGCGCCCCGGCTTCGCCGGCGCCGTTCTGGCAGGCGTCGCGGCGACCGGTCCGGTGCCCTTCTTCGATGGACCGGCGCTCTTCGCCGGCTCGACGACCTTCGCCGCCTCGGCACTCTTCGTCTGTTCGACCGGCTTCTGCACACCGGCGACGACCGGCTTCGCTGACTTGACGGGCTTCTTCACCCCAACGGCCTTCTTCGGCTCGACCGCCTTCTTCGCACCGGCAGCGGCCGCCTTCGGCTTCTCCGCTCCCTCGGTCCCCTTGCCCTTCCCAGTAGCAGGAGCCTTCGCCCGCTCACGTGCCGCCTTCTTCAGCTTCTTGGCGAACTCGACCTTGATGGCGTCCTTCTCCTTCTCGAACTCGGCACGAGCGCTCGCGACCACGTCATCATCGATCGCGTTCATATGCGTCGTGACGTCGTAACCAAGCTTCCGGAGCACGCCGATAAGAGCTTCGCTCGATATGCGAAACTCCTTCGCAACCTGGTACACCCTTCGTTTCAAAAGCGATACCTCCGTGTCTTCAGTCGTCGTGGAGCGCCAGCCGTCTACGGTCGCGGCCCCGTGTTGTCAGGTGCCAGAACCGTCATCTACTCGGAAGTTTTGTCTTCCTCGGTCTCTTCCTCGGTCTCTTCCTCAGTCTCTTCCTTGGTCTCTTCCTCAGTGTTATCTTCGGGCTCACCATCGGCCTCTGCGGTCTCGTCGGAAGCCGCCTCAACCTCCTCGGCGTCCTCATCGATCTCACCGTCGGCCTCTGCGGTCTCGTCGGAAACCGCCTCAGTCCCCTCGGCGTCCTCCTCAGCCATCTCAGCCTCAGCGCGCGCGGCTTCCGCGCGTTCCGCCTCACGGGCCGCAGCACGCTCCATCGCCTCAGCACGCGCCTGGTCCTCGATCTCCTTAAGGAGTCCCAGCTTCTCCTCCTCAAGAACCTCGAGCACCGCCGCCACTGCGATGGAAATCCTTTCCGCGGTCTTCGAACCAACACCGGGCACCCGGAGGATCGCCTCGGTGTCGACGCCGTCCAGATCCTGCACGTGACGGTATCCGGCCTCGGCCAGACTCGTAGCCAGCTTCGGACCGACGCCGGGCAGCTCTCCGACCTGGACCCGCTGCGCGAGGTTGATCTCGAGTTCGCGCGAGTGCTCTGTCTCGCCAACGATGTCTATCTTCCATCCAGTGAGCTTCGCCGCGAGGCGCGCGTTCTGCCCTCCCTTGCCTATGGCCAGAGAGAGCTGGTCATCCGGCACTACGACTCTGACTGCGTGGTTGCTCTCGTTAACGATGGCCTTGGAGACCTTCGCCGGATTGAGAGCGCGAGACACGAGAACCGACGGATCCAGGTTCCACGGAACGATGTCGATCTTCTCGCCCGCCAGTTCGCGAACAATGGTCTGGATCCTCGAGCCCTTGACGCCCACGCAGGCGCCCACCGGGTCGACCCGCTCGTCGTGCGAGACCACCGCGACCTTGGAACGCCCACCGGCCTCTCTCGCGATCGTCATGATCTCCACGACTCCGTCGTATATCTCGGGAACCTCCATCTTGAAGAGCTTCTTCAGGAAGTTGGGGTGCGTCCTGGACAGGATGATCTGAGGGCCCTTCGTGGTCCTCTCGACGGACAGAAGGTAGGCCCTGATACGGTCGCCCTGCCGGTACCGCTCGCGTCGGATCTGCTCCCTCGCGGGGAGCAGGCCCTCCGTACGTCCGAGGTTCACCACAATGCCGCCGCGCTCGATCTGCTGCACGTCCCCGGTGATGATATCGCCGATCCTGTCCTGGAAGTCGCCGTATATCTGCTCCCTCTCCGCCTCCCGCACCCTCTGCACGACGATCTGCTTCGCGGCCTGGATCGCGTTCCTTCCGAACTCGTCGAACGGCACCTCTACGCGCACGACGTCGCCTATCTCATAGATCGTGTCCAGTTCCTGCGCCTCTTCGACGTCGATCTCGAGTATGTCGTCCTCGGGAGTGTCCACGACGGTCTTGTTAAGGAAGACGCCGATCGCGTCGTCCTCATGGTCCACGATGACCTCGATCTCCGCCGCAGGTCCGTACTTCTTCCGCGCTGCCGAGAGCAAGCCGGCCTCGAGCGCCTCGGCAAGGAGGCTTCCGTCCAGCTGCTTCTCACGCGCTATTCTTCTCAGAGCTTCCAGTACACCAGTGTTCATCGTTCAAGCTCCCGAACGGCAGCAGATTCCTGCCGCCGCCGTCAAGTTCCACCCCGCACGCCGTCAGACAGACAGCCGCGCTCGGGCTATGTCCACAAGAGGTATAGACAGCTCCTCGCCGTCCACTGGCGCGATGCGAACGATCCCTGTATCCGCGCCCACAATCACACCCTCCACCACATTCCGGCCTTCCATGGAACCCCTCAACACGAGGCGTGCCTCCCGGCCGGCGAAGTGAACGTACTCCCTTTCCTTCTTGAGACGATGGTCGAGACCGGGAGAACTCACCTCAAGCACGTACCCGCCGGCAAGTTCAGGCTCCGCGTCCAGCAGGTACGCCAGTTCGCGGCTCACGGCCGCGCAGTCCCCGAGACTGACGCCCCGTTCGCCGTCGATGTAGAATCGGAAGACCCTTCGCCCGTGCTCAACGACCTCGTCCACGTCCACCAGAACGAAGCCCATCCCCTCGACGAGACCCCGGGAGAGTCCGTAGAGCTTCTCGTCCATCCGTTCCATCTGGAGTCCCCGCACCACAGGCCCCTAATACGACAAAAGCGGGCCCCCTGCCCACTTCCCGATGACAAGGTAGCACGCTCCTACATACGACGCAAGGGAAAACGTGCGGGAATCCGCACGCCCCTGCGTTCGAAACAGCGATGTCCCGGGTGCCCGCTAGTAGACAAGCTCCGTCAGGACCGCCCCGACCTCTCGCAGGCTCTCGGGGCTGCACTTGTCCGGCGTGTCCTCGATGGTGTGCCAGTAGGTGTAATCGAAGTCGATTATCAGTACAGCGGGGACACCCGCCCTGATGAGCGGTATGTGATCGTCGAACATCGCCGGGCCTGATTCCTCGCTGAAGCTCGCAGCACCGACGCGCTCGGCCGCCTCCCAGACCATCCTCACTACCGAAGGACAGGCGCTCATCGAGTTCGGCTCTATCGGAATTGCCAGGTCGCTGTCCCCGATCATGTCCACCACCACAGCGTAGGCGGGTGCGTAGTCGCCCATCTGACTGGCGAAGAAAGCCGAGCCGACGCAGAAGCTGTCGAAGCCGCCGCCGTTCCCCCCATCTTCTCCGTCGAAGAAAACCAGGTCCACACCCACCTCAGGATCGCGATCGGACATCATCGCCGCGAGCCCGAGCAGGACCGCGACTCCGGACGCCCCGTCGTTCGCCCCCAGGATCGGCGTCGCGCGATTGGACTCATCGGGGTCCCGTTCGGCGATCCACCTCGTGTCCCAGTGGGCCCCGAGCAGCACCCTCTCGCGCGCCTCCATCCGGAAGGACGCGATAACGTTCGAGAGCACCACCTCATTACCCTCGGTATCGAGCGCCGTGAATCGCTGGACGGACACCTCGTCCGCGTAGCCCTGCAGGACACCGACGAGCCATTCCCGCATGGCCTCGTGCGCATCGCTCCCCGGAGGCCTCGGGCCGAACTCACACTGCTTCTCCAGGAATGAGAAGGCCATCTCACCACTGTAGGTGGGACTACCGCAGCCACACGTCACGCCCAAGCCGGCGAGAATCGCCAGCAGGACGATGGTAGCGCCGCGTCGCAGGATGGCATCGCGCAGGGCCATTAGAACTTGAACTCCGCTGAAAGGTGTACGCCTATCGTCCGACGCGTCTGGTCGCGCTTCTCGTCCCGTTTCTGCCCGAACCTGATCTGGAGGCCACCGGACACGCTCCTCGAGAAACTGTAGGTCAGATCCGTCGTCACAGAAAAGTCGCTGATGGAGGACATCGGGTCCACCTGAAGCAGCGAGCTCTCGTCCTGCGCCGTCTTGGACACCTTCGACGACGTGCGGAGAGTCAGAGACGTGTCCAGGTTGCTCTGAAACTTGAGCTTCTGCCCGAAGAACGGCAGCTTGAGACCCTGAGGCGCCGAGAACCTGTAGTTGAGACTCAGGCTCATGGCCCCGGTGTTGTCTTCGGTGACCGATCCGGCACCAGTGAGATTGTAGCTCGTCGTCTTCCTCTTGTCCCACGAGAAACTGCCCGTCACACCATTCTTGAAGGTGGTATCCACCGAGATCACCGGGTTCATGGCGAGTCCCTTGGAGCGCGCCTTTGGATCGCCGGCCGGGCCCGAGTGCGACCGTTTGTACTCGACGCCACTCCTGGCGCGGACACTCGAGCATATCCTGGAGATGCCACCCAGCTTCTCGATTCCGTTCCACGACAGAGAGCCCTTGCTCCTCTCGTTCATGGACCCGGTCTCGGTCGTCAGGGTCACCGAGTCCGAGAGAGCGTTCTTGTACCACCGTCCTCCCCTGGTTCTCTTGTAGGAACCCTTGAGGCGCACCTGGCTCGTCAGCTTCAGGCCCGAGTCCAGTGACAGCGTGTGCTCTTCCGTCCTGTCGTCCGCCCCCTCGCCGCTCGACAACCCCAGACGATAGCTCCAGCCGGGAAGCTCCTGCCACGCAATGCGGTCGTAGCGTGAACTTGCTTTGATGGAGTAGCGCGCATCGATCGCGTCGGTGTTGCGTAGCAGCGTCAGGACCGGCTGCACGAAGTCCCTGAACCCCGGTCCCTCGGGCTCATCCTCAGCCGCGCCGCCTGCCCGTCCTCCCTCTTCTTCCCCACGACTGCCGTCCACCCCGGCGCCCTCACCACTCGCGCCGTCCGCCTCGTCCTCCTCACCGCTCGCTCTATCCTCGCCGGCGCCTTCTCCGGCAGTCCGCTTCTCCCCCCCATCCTCAGCTCCAGGAGTTCGGTCGCGCGCGCCGGCGGTTCCAGCACGAGCGCCTCGGTCGGAGCTCTCCCGTCTGCCCCTCGGAGCGCTCCGCCGCGCGGCCGAAGGCGACCCGAGCAGCTTCTTGATATCGAAGCTCGCGCGCAGGTCATGACTGCTCTGCGCGCGGACACTCCTGATGCCGGCGGGATCGCTCGGGCGCCGCACCTGGGGCCCGTGGTCGTCCGTGAAGGACGAGCTGAAGCTGTACTGCGGTGCGAACCACCTCCCGAATTTCGGATTGAAGCTCAGCGAGTTCGAGTAGCGCCGCTCTGTCTCGATACCGGTGTTCAACTTGTACACAACCCTGTTGATGGGTTCCAGGTCGCGCTTCATCGCCACGCTGTGAGAGGTCCTGAGGTTATCCAGTAGCTGGAAATCGATATTGGCGTCCGCATTCAGCTTCTTATTGTGCTTGTCGGAGCGCTTGGTCTGCACACCCAGCGCCGAGATGTCGTAGTTCCGCGTCTGAATCAAGTGCGTGTCCACATTGAATCTGATACTGCTCGGCTTCAGGAAGAGTTCGGTGTTCCGGAACAGGCGTATGCCCTGCTTCTCCGGTGAGTACCTGTACGAGAGCCTCCCCCTGATGGTCCTCGAAGTGTCTGCCTTCGTCGGCGACGCCTTCTCGTGCTGGCCCAGTGACGCGCGCAGCGAGATGCCATCGGCCAGCAGGTGCGTCCAGAAATTCGGGGACTGTCGCTTCCTCGACAGCGACACCGCTATGCTCCTGTCGAGCGTCTCTTCCCTCTCGAGCTCGCTCTGTTCCTTGTCGAGCACGATGTCGGACCCGACCGAGAACTTCGGCCGACTGACCGAGCGTTTCCAGGTGACGTTCACCGGCGTCGATATACCCAGGCCGCTGACGAACCTGTCCGCGTTCATAGTACCGGTCAGGTTGTACGTGACGTTGTCCTTCCCCGATCCACGCTCCCGCTTGAGCGAACGGAACTCCCCGTCAACGTGACGAAGATCGAAGTCCATGTCCAGGAAGTCTGCGAACTTGGCATCGACCGTGAGCCTCTCGGCCCACCCGATGTCCTTCCGGACGTCAGAGAGACGGATGTCGTCCAGCCACATCTCGCTGGTGATGTCGTGGCCTCCCGCCACATCGTTCCTCACCCCCACGCCGAGGCGGCGGACCCTGGAGAGCGAAGGCCACCCGACCCGCTTGAACTGCTCTCTTCGGACCGCGTTCGTATCGCCCCACGCCACGGCGGTGTCCTTCGTGGCGTACTCACCAAGCTTGAGATCTGTGATGGAGGTGAACGGAATGACCAGCAGGTTG
>JAUWCJ010000028.1 GCA_030609365.1 Candidatus Eiseniibacteriota bacterium
CGGGGCGCTCGCGGATGCGGGAAACGGGACCGGGGCCGCCTGGGGTGACTACGACAACGACACGGAGCTGGACCTGTACGTCGCCAACTACGGCGGCGCGAACATGCTTCTGAGAAACGACGGCGGCGTCTTCACCGATGTCGCCACGGGCGAGCTTGCGGACGCCGGGAACGGGACCGGAGTGGCCTGGGGCGACTACGACGTCGATGGCGATCTGGACCTCTACGTGGTCAACGACGGTTCGGCGAACCGGCTCCTGCGCAATCTCGGGGGCGACGAGTTCTTCGATGTGACCACGTCACCTCTGGACGACGCGGGGGAGGGGCAGGGTGCGGCGTGGGGCGATTTCGACAGGGACGGCCGGCTCGATCTGGCGGTGATGAACAGAAACGGCGCCAATCTTCTCCTGCAGGGGAGGACCGCCAACACCGCCAACTTCCTTCACATCACTCTCGAGGGCACCGTCTCCAATCGCTCGGGGATAGGCGCGCGAATCAGGATCGTGACGTCGAACGGCCAGCAGGTCAGGGAGGTCTCGGGTGGGTCGGGCTACCTCTCGCAGAACTCGCTGACCGAAGAGTTCGGCGTGGGACTGGTATCGCAGGTCGACACGCTGGAGATCCGGTGGCCGGGCGGTATCGTTAACACCTACGACTCGCTTCCCGTCGGCCAGTTCAGGATCTTCACGGAGAGCCCGCCTCCGTCGGTGCCGTCCGGTGTCTCGGTGACGCCGGGTGAGGCGGAACTCGCGGTCTCGTGGGTTCCTGTCGGGGACCCGCAGCTCGATTACTACAGGGTAGAGCGCGACACGAGTGCGGCTTTTGGTGCTGCGACCGTTGAGTTCGTAACGACCGACACGTCCTACGTCGACGTTCCCCTGGTCGAGATCCGCGAGTACTACTATCGCGTGATCGCGGTGGGTACAGGCGGGAACGACAGCGAACCGAGTGACACCGTCTCGGGTGTTCCGCTCCAGACGCCGCCCGGGACACCTGCGGCCTTCGCCGCCGCGCCGGGCGACGCCCAGGTCCATCTCTCGTGGGACGCGGTCGATTCGCCCGACCTCGACCACTACCTGATTCAGCGTGACCTGTCACCGGACTTCGACGAGGGCACCCAGGAACTGACCACACCGCTGACGTTCCGGATAGATGGTCCGCTTGCGGACAACGAGTACTACTACCGCGTCTTCGCGGTCGACTGGGCCGGACTTCTGAGCGCGCCCAGCGATACCATTTCGTGCGTTCCGTTCATGATGCCGCCGTGGCCACCCCAGGGGCTCGTGGCCGAGAGCGGCGACGGCGTGGTCGATCTGGAGTGGGACGCGAACAGCGAGCTGGACCTCGCCGGGTACATCGTCTATCGCGACACGCTCGCGGCCGGCGCCGGTGACTCCTTGGGAGCAACGCCGTACACGCATTTCGAAGACGCCACGGCCGTGAACTACACCGTCTATTGGTACACGGTCAGGGCCGTGGATGCAGGAGGGCTGCGAAGCGCGCCGAGTGACGCGGTGGCCGGCGTCGCAGCGCCCGGAGGGGCGGTCTTCGTCGATTGCGGCGCCTCCGGATACGAGAACGGCACTTCCTCCTATCCGTTCAATGAGATGGAGGAGGGGATCGCGGCGGCGGCGGGCGGAGCCGTACTTCTCGTGTTCCCGGGCGATTGTGGCGGGAACCTCGTTCTGGATGAGCCGATCGTAATAATCGGTACGTCCGGGGCCGGCAGTACATCCATAGTCTCCACGACCGGCAGCGTCGTGAGCGCCGTCGCAGGGAGTGGTGGCACCAAGCTGCAGGGTCTCACATTCGACGGGCTCGGCACCGCGACAAACGCCATCGAGATCTCGAACGCGAACATCGAGGTCGTCGACTGCGTGCTGCGCGGCGGATCGAGCGCGGGCGCGTTCGTCCACGACGGGGCGGAACCCGAGCTCGCGCGGAACGTGTTCACCGAGAACTACAATGGTCTCAGCTGCGCTGACTCCGCGAGACCGCATCTCTCCGGCAACGTGTTCACGGGCAACTTGCTGGCGCACGTCAACAACGCAGGAGACCCGGGACCGTTGGTAGGAGGGAGCCTGGCCGCGGCCAACGACTTCCTGGACGGCGGGTACTTCGCGGTCTTCAATGCGAGCGCCGCCGCGGTGGATGCAGAGCTCAATTACTGGGGCGGCACGTGCGTGGATTCGACGCGGTTCTTCGGGCCGGTGAACTTCACTCCGTGGACGGACTCCCTCCACGTTGAGACATACTACGAGTGCCCCGGCACGGGCGTGGACGATGCTATGCCACGCAGCTACGCGCTCGGGCGCAATTTCCCGAACCCCTTCAACCCGAGCACGCGGATCGCGTACGACGTCCCGTCGCCGGGGGGGAAGGTCGAGCTGGTTGTATACAGCGTGACGGGAACTCTGGTCAGGCGGATCGTGGACGAGGAGCTGGAGCCGGGGCGGCACGCGGCGGCGTGGGACGGCACCGACGAGCAGGGCAGGCACGTGTCGTCCGGTGTCTACTTCTACCGGCTCACGGCGGACGATTTCATAGACCAAAGGAAGATGGTGCTTCTGAAGTAGATGCGGCCCGTCCACCGTGTCTTCGAGAGGGAACCGATGCTTCGGACAGCGACCCTCCTGATCGCGGTTCTGATCGCGACTCTCCCGGCCACCGTGAAGGGAGTGACGCTGCGTGAGGTCTACGAGGCCGCGGAACCGGGCGGGGGCTACGACCGCGACGTCGTGCTCGAGACCGGGCAGGTCTACACGGGCGGGCTTCTCATCGGGCCGATTCTCTCGCCCCTCTCCTGGGAGCTCGAAGGCGAGCGCGGCTGTGACGTCCGGATCACCGGGAACGGCGCCATCCTCGATCTCCGCGGGGAGCAGATCTGCATCTCGTTCTGCCAGAACCGTCTCGACATAGAGGACTGCATCGTCCTGAACGGGAACATCCGGTTCCGGGGGATCAACACGGGTGATTACGTGGAGATCCCCGAGGGGTCGGTCCGCTACTGCACGTTCTACGGGCCCCACGACTACGGCGTGCGTCTCCAGGGCTCGGGCGGGAACATCACGATCGAACGGAACATCGTCGTTGACGCTGTGGATACCGGGTGGGACTACATCTACATGCACGGCGCCTCGAGCGAATGGATCCCCACGGGTACCAACATCTCCATGAGCGGGCAGTTCGGGTACTACGGCGTGCCGGTCGTCCGGGAGAACTGGACCTGGCACTCCGACCCCGTTGTGAACGCGATCCCACTCGCCCATTTCTCATTCCTCTGTGAGTACGGGTGATTCGAGCCCTTTGACTGGCCGGAGGCCAGTGCGCCGCCGAACCTGAACGTTGTCGGGGTCGAGCCGGAACTCGTTGACCCCGAGCACGGCGACTTCAGACCGGGCCCGGCGGCGGCCGGGTACGGGTGTCAGACGTTCCCCGCGGTCGGGGGCGCGCGGTTCGCGGGCGTGCCTGTTGGGCGACGGCCGTTCGCGGGGGAGGCGTTCGCCGTCCGGGGTGGCGTGGATTCGTGGCCGGACACGGGCGCGCACCGGCCGGGCGCCGGTCGCTCGAGCATGGAGGTCGCAGGAGCCATCGCGTTCGATACAGTCTGGGATGCCGACACGGTTCGCGTCGTGGGGAATGTCGCCATCGACGACGGCGTCACTCTCACCGTAGTGCCGGGCACGCGCATCGAGTTCGCCGATTTCTATCGCCTCACCGTCCTCGGGCGGCTGCTCGCCGTTGGCTCCGTGGACGACCCCATCATCTTCACAACCGACGAACCCGAGGCGTTCGCGCCGGACACCACAACTGCCGGTTGCTGGAACGGCATTCGCTTCCCCTGGACGAGCTCGATCAATGAGGAGTCGAGGATCGAGCACTGCACCATCGAGTTCTCGAAGGCGCTGGGCGACGAGTCGTGGGGCGGGGCGCTCTCGGTGGTCGGCTTCTCCAAGCTGCTTGTGCGGAACAGTATCTTTCGCAACAACGTCGCCGACTATGGTGGCGCCATCTTCTGCTCTCATCACGCGTCCCCGATGCTGGTCGGGAGCCTGATCGAAGGGAACTCCGCGTTCCTGCGGGGCTCCGCGATCTACGTGCTCTACTCCTACCCGGATGTCAGCAACTGCACCATCGTCTCGAACGACTGCCTGAACGAGGAGCCGTTCGACGACACGGGCGCGATCCACAGTCACATCTCGAAGCCGCGGACGAAGGGCTCCATCCTGCGGGACAACAGCTCCGCGTATTTCATCCCGACACAGATCCGCGAGGGCAAGGGGTACTACACCACGTTCTGTGACATTGAGTACGGCCACGCGGGAGAGGGGAACATCGACGAAGACGCGCTTCTCGTCGGGTTCGGCGAGCACCCCTTCGCGTTGCTCGAGGACTCGCCCTGTGTGAATGCCGGGGAACCGGACACGGCCGGACTGCGACTGGCGCCGGTGGATATCGCGGGGGAGCCGCGGGTCGAGGACGGCAGGATCGACATCGGCGGGTACGAGGGAGCCGGGGGGACCGGAGTTGACGGTGTGGTCGCCGGCGTGGCGTTCCTCTCGCCGGGCAGACCGAATCCGTTCAGGAGCGATACGAGGCTCGCGTTCTCGTCGCCGGGCGGGGCGGTGACCGCGTGCGTCTATGACGTGGCGGGGAGGAAGGTGCACACGCTTCTCGACCGCGTGGTCGGGGCGGGCGAGCAGGAGGTCCGGTGGGACGGGACCGACGACCGCGGACGGCGCGTCGCCTCGGGCGTCTACTTCATCCGGGTCGAGACAGCCGAAGAGGCCGGGATCCTGCGTGTAGTCCTCATCAGGTGATGCAGCGGGTTGCTTCGCATGGCACAGCTCGCCGGGCGGCTGCGCAGGCCGCACCGCACAGCGCTTCGCCACACGTTCTTGCCAATGAAATCTGAACTGCGAGTCACATCGTACACGGAGTTCACACCTCGTAGGTGACAGCACCCATCCCTTCAAGAAATCACAACGCACAATTGCTCGCTCTGCACGCAGTTAGCTCTGGTGCGGCACCCGTGCCCGGGGTCGCTGGCATGGCCGATGCAGTGACAGTGGCATGTGAGTGAACTGAGACGCGGTTCGGGAACCGACCTGGGGGAGGTTTTGAAACCCTGCGTTCTCATAGCACTGCTCCTCTTGATACCGGCGGTCTGCGCGCACGCCGGGCGAGAGCCTTCCATCACCGGCGACGTGTGCCCCGGCGTCAGCGCGAGCTTCAAGCACAAGATCGCGATAGAGGAGGAAACGTGGCCCTCGGCCCTCGCTGAGACGCACGCTGGAAGAGAGGTGCTGCGCCTTGAGGCGGCCGGAGGATTCAGGCTCCACGTGCGAGTGCGAACGAATCCCGACGACTACATAATCTGCGTCATCTACGTGGACGAAGGCGAACGGCTGGTGCTCGATAAGAGCACCAGTTTTGTTTTCAGGTACGGTGGTCACGAGATCGAGAGCACCGAGATCCTGCTGACCGACGGCCCGCGCGAGACGAAGGTGTTCAGCACCAGCGAACAGACGGTCGTACTGACGGCTGACTCCGGTCGGTACGGCAAAGCAAGAAGTGGCGGCTACCTGGCCGCGGTTAGATTTCCGGAGAACTCGCTACCGGCGGGGTACGGAAGCTGGGTCCCGGACTCTTTCGATCTGAGAGGAGGTGGGTACCATGAAGAGAGCTCTGGTTAGGACGAACATCGCACTTCTAGTCGTCCTCACGTCTCCTGTGGTTGCACTTGCCGCCGACGGCGACGGCGAGACGATCGTGGATTGGTTCATCAGGTTGCTGATATGGGCGGCCGGCGGTTGGCACGGGTTCTAGTCGGCTGCAGACCCGCTCGTGGAGACGATCTAGCACGTTGCGCGACAGAAGCAGGCTACACGACAGAAGCAGGCTACACGACAGAGCCGCCCTCCCGACGGGAAAGCGGCTCTGTTGCGTCCCTGCACCGTGTTTCTGGTTCCGGTCCGGCGGGATACCCGACCGGGAGCGACTAAAGGAACTTCTCTCACCGGGGTGAAGTCCTTAAGTGACAACTACACTACACACGCCGCTCCCGGCCACAATTCCGTTCTGAGCGCTATGCCTCTGACGCGCTTCCTGCGTGCCTCCGGTGTGCTTCCGGCAGGCCTGCTGATCACTGTGTCTGCGACTGACCGTCCAGCGGAAGTTCGATGTCTGCGAGGGTCGTCTTGCCCAGGGTCTTCAGAACGTCGTTGCTCAGTCGAGCGAAGAGGTTGCCCAGCGGGCAGTCGAGCTTGTTGCACAGCGGCTTGCCCACCATGCACCGCTCCACCTGGAGCCGCCCCTCGATCGCCTCGTAGACCTCGCGCAGGGAGATATCCTTCGCGGGTCTGGTCAGCCGGAACCCGCCGCCCGGTCCTCGCGTGCCCGCGACGACTCCCGCCTTCGCCAGCCGCTGGAGAACCTTGGCCAGGTGGGCCTCCGAAGCCGACAGGCCGCTGGCCATGACGGCCGCCGTCACATGTGACCCCGGGCTGCTCGCCATGATGGCCGTTGCGTGGAGGGCCAGCGCGGCCGCTTCCGATGTTCTCACGAGACCGTTCACTTCGGGGAACCTCCGCTCGGTGGGTCGGATGCTGCTCGGGCGAGAGAGCCCGAGCGCACGACGTCACGATTCACGCATTGCGATACCTGAATACGATAGACGGCCTGCGCTGTCAACTGGTTTCTTAGGAGCGGGGGAGGATGTCTGAAAAGAGCACCTCCGGGCTCCCGAAGGTACCCGGAGGCGCAGTGCCAGGGGGAGAAGACTGGCGAGGTCCCGAAGGTCGGGCCGCGGAGGCCCAGCCACTGATTTTCCTACATGCTCGTTGTGCCGTCCTCCGTCTCCACCGTGATCTTCCCGATGCCGGCGTCGATGGACAGCGTGATGGTTGACTCCGTTTCGCCGTAGGCGTCGTTCACGTACGCGCCGTCGCGCTTCTTCAGGCCGTGCGTGTTGAACGAGCCGATGCCCGTGTCCGCCTCGACGCGCACACCGATCGAAGACGGCACCAGGACCGTGATCTCCCCGACTCCACCGTCCACGGAAGCGGTGAGATCGGCCGTCCGCTCGCCGACCAGATTGATCTTGACGTTGCCGACGCCCTGGTCCACCGACAGGTCGGTCAGGCTGATGTCACCCAGCTCCAGCCCCACGTTACCGACACCCATATCTATGCTGAGGTCGAGGGGAATCTCGTTGTTGAGAGACAGCTCCCACTCGTTGCGGGCCTTGTCCGGGACGCTCTTGCCCTCGGCGTCCGGCTGAGTTATGGAGAGATGTCCCTTCCCGTTCTTGACGCTGTAGTCGACCACGGGCGCCCATTCCGCGACGTTATACGTGAACTCCGCGTCGAGGAGAGCGGACGAGCCGCCCCTGACGTTGAGTTTGCCGATCCCGATCTCGAGTTCAATGACGACGCGCTCCGCACCGTCGAGGTCCACCGTCTGCTCTTCCGTCCGCAGGTCCACGAGCTCCACACGTTCTCCGCCGCAGACGCAGCTGGTCATGGACAGCAGCAACACGGCAGATGCCAGCAGTACGGCCGTTCTTGTCCCAATCGAGTTCAAGGTCCCCTCCTCCCTGACATTCGTCAAAGCGGCGTGCATTGCACGCTCGAGCACTCTCCGCGCTTTCACACAGTATGACTCCTCCGGGGCCGCTTGTGTTTAGTTGAAATGTGCCCGGGGGCTGCCGCCCGCGGCACCTCCGCCCGCGGCACCCATTCCTTGACGCTTTGAGGAGCATATCGTAAACTCGCCTCACAGGGAGTTCGGCACGCGAGGACGGCCCTATTCTCAGGCCGTATCGCCTGCGCGATTCCCTTTTGTGCGGTACTATTGGGAACACTCACCAAGGCCAAGGCCGGGAGCCACCGATGCCCAGGGACTTGCCCACCGCACCCGACAGCACGAAGTCGAAGTTCTGGCGCAAACCGCTCGACGCCGACACGGTGAAGGTCCCGCGCGGCGAGCTCTGCATACTCGTGAACCGCTGCAAGGGCTGCATGTTCTGCGTCGAGTACTGCCCGCGCGATACCCTCCAGATGTCCGCGGACTTCAACATCAAGGGCTACCATTACCCGGAAGTTACCGAGGGGCAGACCTGCGTGAACTGCGGGCTCTGTGAGATGCTGTGTCCGGAATTCGCGATCTTCTGCGTCGCGGATGACGACGAGGAAGGTAAATCATGATAACAGCGGATCCCAAGGGGGTCCTGACAGGCAGCCACTACCTCGACGGCGACCACGCTGTCGCCGAGGGCGCGCTTGCCGCGGGGTGCCGCTTCTTCGCCGGCTATCCCATCACGCCCTCGACCGAGGTCGCCGAGAGAATCTCCGCACGCTTTCCCCTTGTAGGGGGGCTTTTCGTGCAGATGGAGGACGAGCTGGCATCGATGGCCGCGATCCTGGGTGGCGCGTGGGGCGGGGCGAAGTCGATGTCGGTGACGTCCGGGCCGGGCTTCTCTCTGATGATGGAGAACCTGGGGCTCGGGGTAATGATGGAAGTGCCCACGGTCCTCGTCAACGTGCAGCGAGGCGGCCCTTCGACCGGCCTGCCGACGCTCCCGGCCCAGGCGGACATGATGCAGGCCCGGTGGGGCTCGCACGGCGACTACGAGATCATTGCTCTCTCGCCGAGTTCGCCGCAGGAGTGCTTCGATTACACCATCACGTGCTTCAACCTCTCGGAGAAATACCGCGTGCCCGTGCTGCTCATGATGGACGAGTGCGTCGGGCACATGACGGAGAAGATCGTCATTCCCAAGGCCGAGGAGATCGAGATTGAGCCGCGCAAGTGGTTCAAGGGGTCTACAGAGGACTACCTTCCGTACAAGCCCGATGACGACATGGTCCCGTGGATGGTCAAGGTGGGGGACGGCTTCCGCTTCCACACGACCGGTCTGACGCACGACGAACGCGGCTATCCGGTGATGAGCGCCGAGTGCCAGAAGGACAACGTCGGGCGTCTCGTCGATAAGATCCGGAGCCGCGTTGACGAGATCGTGATCCTCGAGGAAGAGGAGATGGAGGGCGCCGACGTTGTCGTCGTCTCCTACGGCATCTCATCGCGCGTGGCGATTCCGGCCGTCGAGCGGGCGCGGGCGGACGGCATGAAGGTCGGAAGCCTCAGGCTCGTGACCGTCTGGCCGTTCCCGGAGAACAGGATCCGCGAACTCGCCGGTCAGGTGAAGGCGTTCGTGGTTCCCGAGATCAACCTGGGTCAGATCTGCCTCGAGGTCGAGCGGTGCGCGGCCGGCAGGGCGGAGACGATACTGGTCCCGCACGCCGGAGGCTGGGTGCACGACGACGAGGACATCTACCAGGCAATCCGAGGCGGTGCCAAATGACAGCAGACAAGAAAGCGAGCACACCGGACCCCAAACACCCGATGGAGCATCTCCTGCGCATGGACAGGATGCCTCACATCTGGTGTCCCACTTGCGGGCTCGGGACGATCGTCACGGCCTTCGCGTCCGCGATAGAGAAGCTCGAGATGTCGCTCGACGACGTGGTCGTCGTGTCGGGCATCGGGTGCACGGGCAGGGTGGCGGGGTACGTCAAGACCGATTCGTTCCACACGACGCACGGACGAGCGATCCCGTTCGCGACGGGGCTGCACCTGGTCAATCCGAAGCTCAAGACCATTGTCATCAGCGGTGACGGTGACCTCTTCTCCATCGGGGGCAATCACTTCATCCACGCGGCGCGCCGGAACGTCGACATCACGGTTATCTGCGTCAACAACTTCATCTACGCGATGACCGGTGGGCAGGTGGCGCCGACGACGCCGCTCAAGGCGAACGCGTCGACGATGCCCTACGGCAACTTCGAGCGGCCCTTCAGCATTCCGTACCTTGCAGACTCGTGCGGGGCCGTCTACGTGGCGCGCTGGTCCTCACTTCACGTGCGGCGGCTGACCACCGCGATCGCCGAGGCCATCGCGAAGCCGGGGTTCTCGGTCGTGGAGGTGATAAGCCCGTGCTCGACGCTCTACTCGCGACGCAACCGTCTGGGTACGGGGCTCGACCTCATGAAGTTCTACCACGACAACTGCGAGATCCAGCACGGCGCGGACACCCGGGACCTGGACATCGGGTTCCAGGAGAAGATCATCGTGGGCAAGTTCGTCGACCGCGACCGCCCGACCTACGTGGACTCGATGAACGAATGGTACGGCGAGGTATTCG
This sequence comes from Candidatus Eiseniibacteriota bacterium, assembly GCA_030609365.1. Taxonomy (GTDB): domain Bacteria; phylum Joyebacterota; class Joyebacteria; order Joyebacterales; family Joyebacteraceae; genus JALGZG01. The sequence continues at coordinate 10,204 of JAUWCJ010000028.1, forward strand.
GCGACAAGTACGAATCATACGAGGGGTCAGTCAAGTGAACGAGATACGGATCTCAGGATTCGGCGGACAGGGCGTCATCCGCTGCGGCTATATCATCGGGAGAATCGCCGCTCTGTACGACGACAAGCACGCGACTCTGACGCAGAGCTTCGGGCCGGAGGCGAGGGGCAGCGCCTGCAGCGCCCAGATCCTCGTGGACGCCGAGCCCATCCGCTACCCGTACCTTACGCAGCCGGACACGGTCGTCGCCATGTCGCAGGAGGCATACGACAAGTTTGGATCGGATCTGGTCGAGGGCGGCCTGCTGCTCATCGACGAGGACCTGGTCAAGCCGACGCCGTCCGACCGCGAGCGGCGCATGTACGCGATCCCGTCCACCCGGATCGCGGAGGAGCTCGGCAACAGGATCGCGGGGAACATAGTTATGCTGGGCTTTTTCACGGCCATCGCGGGGATCGTCTCGGTCGACGCGGCGCGCAAGGCGCTGCCGAGTTCTGTCCCGGAACGCTTCATCGACCTGAACCTGGCGGCGTTCGAGAAGGGCTACGAGTACGGCGTCGAGCTTCTGGCGAAGGAGCCGGCGGCTCCCGCGCGGCCGAAGAAGGCCGCGAGGAAGGCCCCGGTGAAGAAGGCCGCGAAGAAGTCCGACAAGTAGACGGGCGAGCCGCCGACCTCATCGGCGTCCGCGTTTTTGTGCCTCACATCTTCCATCAGAACGGAGGTGAACATGGGCTCCCGGTATGAGCTGCGTCTCAGCGGCGCCGGTGGTCACGGGCTGCTGCTGGCCGGGAAGGTCATCGCCGAGGCCGCCGCGATATACGACGGGCGGACGGCCACTCAGGCCCAGTCCTACGGGCCCGAGGCGCGCGGCGGTGTCAGCAGGTCGGATGTGGTCATCAGCGACGGCGATATCGATTTTCCGGTCGCGAGGAACCTCGATTTTCTGCTGGCGATGACGCAGGAATCCGTCGAGGCCTACATCGGCGACATGAAGGACGGCGGGACCGTGCTCGTTGACGACAGCCTCGTGGAGTCGGTCCCCGACGGAGACTACCGCGTGGTCCGCGCGCCCATCATCGCGACCGCACGCGACCGCATCGGTAAGCCGATAACCGCCAACCTGGTTGCCGTGGGGCTCATCGCCGGGCTGACCGATGTCGTGACGGTTCCTTCGCTCGAATCCGCGGTGCGCGCGCGGGTCCCGCGGGGAACCGAGGACCTCAACCTGCAGGCCTTCCGCGCCGGACTCGAGCTGTCGAAGGGACTCCGGGGCTAGCGAGGAGACACATGCGCAACCCGCTGCAGATCCTGGAACAGGACGCGCAGGTCCTCGCCAACCACAACCGACGCTATATCCACGCCGTCCGGCGTCACCTCGACGCCGTCATCTCCAAACTCGAAGGGCACAGGCAGGCCGGACGCGTGCACCTGTGGCGCCCTGCCGAGGACTTCGCGGAGGAGATGGACGTCGTTGTCGGTGTCGGCAGCGACATCAGGGAACAGCTCGCCTTCCTCGGATGCTACTACTGTCTCCAGTTCCTCAGGATGAGCCTGGGGTGCCTCGACACGCTCAAGCTCAATCTCGCGTCGCCGATGGACAGGTCGGCCGTCGAGCGGCAGTTCATGCTCAAGACCGGCGTTACCTTCCGCACGCTCTCCGGCACCTACATGACGAAGCTTCTCGAACTGTTCCTCGCGGGCAAGGACGTTCCCAGTTACGCCATTATCGGCGTCGGGACCAAGGCCGATCTCGAGGACATCGACGTGGGCATCCTCGACGACGGTGGCCCCGGACGTGACAACCTGAACGATGCGGTCGCGAAGGTCAGCTCCGAGATGCTGCGGTACGCGACCAGCATGCACTTCCACATCTCCGAGCACGTGGGTGAGCGAGGCTACAGCGCCGCGATCCCGGAGTACCGCACGATGCTCGACGGTGCGGTGCACGATTTCGTCCTCGTCAGCGAGATGCTTGGCGGGGCCATCATCACGGGGGACGAGAAGCTCTTCCACGAGTTTCAGATGTCGATCGTCTCGCGGTACTTCCATCGCCCGGGTGAGGACCAGAAGTGGCACGAGGGCTACCTGCGTGGCATGCTCGGAGAGGTGCGGTCGCTTCTCAGCAGGCCGCTGGCGACCGAGCGCATCTACCCGAAGGACGACGGGCTCAGGACCATCAAGGGCCTCCTGGCCGTGCTCAAGACCATCTACCAGGTGGGCGAGGTCAACGCGTGGCGCATCTCCGACGCGCTGAAGCTGAAGATGCCGGAGCAGGTCGGGATCCTGGAAGACCTGGAGAAGTCCCTGAGCTTCCTCGAGATCTTCCGCTTCATATACCAGCTTGTCATCGCGCAGGATGAGGAGATCTACCTCGACGATGACATCATGCGGGACAACCTGGACAAGGTGGCGCAGATACTGGGCTACAGGCCGGTCGGCACCATCCGCCCCGGCACGCAGCTTCTGGTCGACTACTACGAGCACATCGAGAGCGTCCGCCAGAACGCGGCTTCCCTGATACCGCTCTGCACCGACCACCTCAAGCGCACCACCGTTTTCGCGGACATGTTCTCACCCTCGTACGCCGGCAACGTTCCCGTGGACTTCGCACGCCGCAGCACCTTCTTCAGGGGGACGACGTACTGGCGGGACCTCATCCAGATAATCCAGCAGGACGACAGCCGCCTGCTCAGGCGGTACATCACTGACCTCGATACGCTCTCGGACGCCTCGAGAGCAAAGATCATCGATTCGCTCGCCGGCTGCGCCGACCACGCGCTCGGCACAGTGATGGCGTTCATCGCGATCCTCTACAGGAGCAGGAACTGCGAGCCGTGCGGTCGGCTCTTCGAGGAGCTGAGCACCGCGTTCCGGAAGAGGCTCATGGACGCGCCCTACGCGGGGATTCGTCTGATCGAGCTCTTCTTCAGATGGCCGAAGCTGGTCAATCAGTACCTGCTCAGTCTGGGCGATGATGCGGTGCGCGAGGTGTCCGAGCTTCTCAAGACAGACATCTGGGATCCGGAGGTCGTCCTGTGGCGCGACAGGCTGCAGAGACTGCTGGACGTCCACACGGGGTCCAGCCGCTACTTCCTGCGCTTCCTCGAGAGAGCCGGAGAAGACTACGCAGCGTGCCTGACGAACCTGGACAACCAGAGCGCGCTCCGCGACATCTCCCGAGGTGTCATTGCGGGCGTCGACTCTGAGACCGAGCACGCCGCAAGGGTGAAGAAGCTGGGGGACTACTACGACCTCGAGTTCCTTCGCATCGGACTGGGCACGCTCTCCGGAGAGCCGGCGTCACAGACCGACGCGCAGTTCACGCGGGTCGCGGACACGTACCTCGAGAGTCTGTTCGACAACTGCAAGCGAGAGGTAGACAGGAACGAACAGTTCCGGGTGACCACCCACGACTTGCTAGCGGTGTATGCGACCGGTGGCCTGGGGCGGGAGCAGGCATACGACGACGACTTCGATCTCATGATACTCCTCAACTCCAACAACGAGGACGTCCGGGTCTACGCCGACAGGATCGTGGCGAAGATGAACGCCGAGATCATCAAGAGGGGCACGCTGCCGCATTATCGGTTTGCCGACCACTTCGGGCACTACGTGACGACGCTGACGGAGCTGCAGGCGTTCCTGGATACGGACAGGCCCGATGCCTTCATCGACAGGTCCCAGATCCTCGAGGCCAGGATGATCGTGGGCACGAAGCGGTTCGCGGAGGCCTACTGGCGGCGCATCGTCCGCGGGCGCCTGTTCACCAAGCGGCTGGAGTACGTGACGAGCATGAGGAAGGAACTCGAGTCGCGTCACGCGGACGTGGCGGCGAGTGATCTCGGGTCCACCGACGTCAAGGAGGGCATCGGGGGTTTGAGGGACATCCTGATGCTGCTTCTGATGTACAAGACCGCGTTCAAGATAAGGCACCCGGTCAACATGGGACTGCTTCCCATCATTGCCAGGCGGGACTCCGGGCACTCGCCGGAGGTGGCCTACCTGAGCGGCGCACTCGAGTTTCTGAAGAACCTGAGAAACGCTTACCGGCTGTCCGTCGGCGCCGAGGACACGCTCCGGCCCGAGTACTTCGACATCGTCGCATCGGCGATGAACATGGACTACAAGGACGAGCCCGACGCCGGCGAGCGGCTGCTCGCGGAGTACCGGGAGCGCACCGCGAGGGTGGCCGAGGTGGTCAACGTGCTCTCGGCGGAGCTTGAGGGAGCGTTGGAGAAGGGGGAGATGTGAGGGGGATCGTGAGTCTCCTGGCGGGCGCACCCGGGAACGCCGCGCGCATCCTGACGGCCGTGGTCGTCTGTCTTCTCGTGGCAGTTGCGGTGGTGGCGCAGTCGGCTGCCGTTCAGGTTGAGGCCGTCGACAGTGCGGCGGTCGAGGATTCTGGATTCGTGGGCTTCCACATTGATGGGGAAGAGGTCGTGTTCACGTTCGACCGCAGTCAGTATGAGTCTGTGGCGCGCGGTGACAATGGGCAGCGGATGGCGATGGCGGATACCGAGCTGTCTGAGCGCTCCGGAGTCGCGGTGGCGGGGGAGTTCAACGGATGGTCGACGCACGCGTGGATGATGGAACTGGTGGAGCCGGGCGTCTTTGAGCTTCGCCGACCTCTTGAGCAGTTTGGGGAGTACGGCTCGTGGGCGTTCAAGTTCGTGATAGACGGGATGCTCTGGGCCGAGCCGTCATCTTCTACGCCCAACATTGTGCCGACTGGCCTCGGCTTCAACAGCTTCAATCTGTTGCTCGTGCTTGCGGAGCCGGAGGCTGGCAAGTTGCCGGTGTCGGGGCGAAAGCCCACGCTCGGTGGACACGTTACTCCAGGCGCCCCTGCATCACCGGGATCCCGGGCTCGCATGCCCGAACTTGATCATATCGACTCACCTCCTCTCGAGCGCCTTACGTTGCTCGGGTCGCAACTGCCCCAGGGTTGTGCGCTCAAGCCGCTCGATCACATGATAGGCGCTGCGCCGATTCCCGTAGACTCGAATCCCATGATCACGTCGGATCGCCGTGTCATCGGCTTCGTGAGCCTCTTCGTGATGCCGCCCACGCCTGAAGATGAGGCCGCCTGGGAGGCTGAGATGTCGACGGTGACTCCGGATGTCGAGATGAAGCGCTTCGAGGAACTGATAGCGGAGCGCACGTCGACGGTTCGCGCCGCGTACGTCGCGATCTACGAGTCGGCTCGCGGGGCGGAGACAGGCGTGTTCGCGCTTGAGTTCACGGAGCCTCTAACGCCAGAGCGTCGCGAGGCGTTGTCAGTTGAGGGACCCGGCGGCATGGTGGTGGCCAGTGAGCGGGTCGCCGCGGCCGTGTGGACGGACGACCCCGCTCATGCCTGCCTCGATGCGGTGCGGGTGTACGTGGAGGAAGTGTTGGGGGAGTGAGGGGGGGGCGTGCGGTCCGCTTGGCACTCATTTGACGCGAGCTGTCGGCAGCATATGTGCAGTTGGCCGGCGCCACATGGAGGAATCCACGTTGACAAGAGGACTGCCCTCGGAAATGTCGCAGCCTTCAAGAACGGACTGAACTTCACGAAGAACAGCACTGGAGAGATAGTCAAGATCGTAGGCGTGAGAAACTTCCAGTCGAACCATTGGGTACCAATGGATGAGCTCGACACCGTCCAGATTGAAGGGGCATTGAGTGAGCCCTACACTCTCAGAAAGCACGACATCCTGACTGTGAGATCGAACGGCAACAGACAACTGATTGGCTGCTGCATTCTGGTGGGCGATGTCCCAGAGAAGGTGTCCTACTCTGGATTCACGATACGAATCCGCGTCCACTCCTCAGATCTTGACCCTATGTATCTCATTCACTACCTCAGGTCTGGTGTTGTTCGAGAGAAGCTTGTGAAGTCAGGCGGTGGTACGAATATCAGCAATCTGAATCAGAAGGGGCTTTCGGTCCTGGCAGTCCGCATGCCAGATAGAGATGAGTAGTCAGAGATCGTCATGCGCATCGAAGCCGTCAAGGCTGAGATCGAGAGACTAGCACTCAGCTATCAGGCGAAAGCCAGCTCTCTGACCGAACTCAAGCAGTCCATCCTCCACAAGGCCTTCACCGGCGAGCTGACTGCTGACTTCAACGCCGCCGACGTCGCGCTTTCGAAGGGGGAAGTTTGAGCATCAACCCGGTCTGCTGCCGCACCCCTGATAGCGGCCATGTTCCCAGAAGAGGACTCCCGGCATTGGAGGCATCTGTGTCCAGAGTGGAAACAGATGAAACGAAACTCGGTTTCACGTTCGGCTATCTTCCCCGGTTGGAGCGAAGCAGATGAGCACGCCTGAGACGAGCATCATCCTCTACCAGACCGACGACGGGCAGACACACATCGATTGCCGTTTCGAGGATGAGTCGATCTGGCTGACACAGGCGCTGATGGCGGAGCTGTTTCAGATCACGGTGCCGACCGTAAACGAGCACCTGAAGGGTATCTATGCGGACGGCGAGTTGGAACTTGAGGCAACTCTTCGGAAGTTCCGAATGGTTCGAACGGAGGGCTCGCGCCAGGTGGCCCGCCAGATCGAGCACTACAGCCTCCCCGTGATCCTGTCCGTCGGCTACCGGGTCCGGAGCTCTCGCGGCACCCAGTTCCGCAGGTGGGCCACGGAGCGTTTGACCGAGTATCTGGTCAAGGGTTTCGTCATGGACGACGAGCGGCTCAAGAACCCACCTGGTCCGGGTGTGCCCGACTATTTCGACGAGTTCCTGGAGCGAGTCCGCGACATTCGCGCGAGTGAGAGGCGCGTCTATCTTCGCGTGCGGGAAATCTTCGCCCTGGCTGCCGACTATGATCCAACCGTTGCCAAGACACGCACTGCGTTTCAGATCGTACAGAACAAGCTCCATTTCGCCGCGACCGGCAAGACAGCTCCGGAACTGATCTCCGGACGGGCTGACGCCGCCCAGCCCAACATGGGACTGACGAGCTGGAAGAGCGGTGTGGTCCGCAGGGGCGATGTGAGTATCGCCAAGAACTACCTCCAGCACGACGAGATCGAGGAACTCAACCGGATCGTGGTGATGTTCCTCGACTTCGCAGAGGACCAGGCCAGGCGCCGCAAGCAGGTCTTTCTGCGCGACTGGGAATCGAAACTGGACGAGTTCCTGCAGTTCCACGAGCGCGGCGTTCTGCCTGACGCAGGCAGCGTGACCCGCGAGAAGGCGGACGAGAAGGTTGCTCGTGAGTACGAGGAGTTCAGCAACCGCCGTCGCCTCGCTATCGAAACCCAGGCGGAAGACGACCAGATCAGGGAGCTGGAAGACCTGGCGCGAGAACTGCCTGAGACGAGATCATCCGAAAAGGACAATGAGTGAGAAACGAAGCGGAAACCCGCGGTTCGTTTGGCGGCGCGAGACCAGGCGGGTGTCAGTATTCCCACGGCAGCACGAGGATGACAGCAATGACACGCAATCACAGCAACGCATTCCCGGCGAAGTTCGTGATAGAGTGTGAACGACTGTTCACAGAGAACGCTAATCGGCCGCACGGCCACGGTCCCATCGACCCGCGCCTGTTCTCGCCCTATCCGAAGAACCCGGTCATCGCCCGTGTGTTCAAGGAGATCGGCCTTGCCGACGAACTTGGATCCGGCGTTCGCAGACTGTTCAAGTACTGCAGAACCTACTGCGGCCACGACCCGGAATTGATCGAGGGTGACGTTTTCAGCCTTCGCCTCGCCCTATCCGAAGCCGTTAGCCCCACTTCGGTGACAGGGTTGGCGGAGATGTCGGGGAAAACGTCGGGGAAAACCGAAAGAACGTCGGGGAAAACGTCGGGGAGGATCTTGGAGATCCTTCGGCAAGATTCCTCAATTACCATTCCCGAGTTGGCCGCCCGCCTCGATGTGACGGAGCGCTCGATTGAGCGTAACATCCACAACTTGCGGGAATCTGGTCACTTGCGACGAGTAGGCCCCGCCAAGGGCGGCCACTGGGAAGTGCTCAAATGAACGAAGCCGAGACCCGCGCTGAACTCATCGACCCTGCCATCAAGGCCGCGGGCTGGGGCGTCGTCGAGGGCAGCCGCGTCGCTCGAGAGTACCAGATCACGCTCGGTCGCCTTCAGGGCGCGGGCACGCGAGCGAAGCAGGACATCGCCGACTACGTGCTTATCTTCCGAAACCACAAGCTCGCGGTAATCGAGGCCAAGCGTGAGAGTGCTCCTGTCACGGAAGGGCTGGGTCAGGCGAAGAAGTACGCACAGAAACTCCACGCCCGCTTCGCGCTCTCGACCAACGGCAACAGCATCTATCGTGTGGACATGCAGACCGGCGAGGAGGGCGACGTCGATTGCTACCCGACGCCGGACGAGCTCTGGGACGCGACCTTCGGCGAGAGCGAGGCGCAGGAGAGCTACTGGCGGAGTCGCTTCTCCGCAATCCCCTTCGAGGACAAGGGCGGCCAGTGGCAGGCCCGCTACTACCAGCACAACGCGATCACCAAAGCTCTGGATGCGCTCACCCTGGGGCAGGACCGCATCCTGCTGACCCTAGCTACTGGGACCGGCAAGACAGCGATCGCCTTCCAGATTGCCTGGAAGCTCTTCCACAGCCGCTGGAACCTGACCGACTGGCGCAATGGCATCGAGGAGGGGCAGGAGCCTGCTCGCCGGCCCCGGATACTCTTCCTTGCCGACCGCAACATCCTGGCCGACCAGGCCTTCAACGCCTTCAGCGCGTTTCCCGAGGACGCCCTCGTGCGCATCGCGCCGGACGTGATCCGCAAGAAGGGCCGCGTGCCCAAGAACGGCAGCGTCTTCTTCACGATCTTCCAGACCTTCATGACCGGGCACGACGAGGCCGGCAATCCCAAGCCGAGCTTCGGCGACTACCCGCCCGACTTCTTTGACTTGATCGTGATCGACGAGTGCCACCGAGGCGGCGCAAACGACGAGAGCAACTGGCGCGGCATCATGGAGTACTTCTCGCCGGCAGTGCAGCTGGGCCTGACGGCGACCCCGAAGCGCACGAACAACGTCGACACCTACGCCTACTTCGGCGATCCGGTCTACGTGTATTCGCTCAAGGAGGGCATCAACGACGGTTTCCTGACGCCCTTCAAGGTCAAGCAGATCGCCACCACGCTCGACGACTACGTCTACACGCCGGACGACAGCGTGTACCAGGGTGAGATCGACGTGGCCAAGCGCTACACGGAGAGGGACTTCAATCGGATCATCGAGATCACGGAGCGGGAGAGGAAGCGCGTCGAGATCTTCATGCAGGACATCGACCAGCGGCAGAAGACGCTGGTGTTCTGCTCGACGCAGATCCATGCGCTCGCGGTCCGCGACCTCATCAACCAGATCAAGAGGAGCTCGGACCCGAATTACTGCGTTCGCGTGACGGCGAACGACGGCGCGCTCGGCGACCAGCACCTGCGCGTCTTCCGTGACAACGAGAAGACGATCCCGACGATCCTTACGACCTCGCAGAAGCTCTCAACCGGCGTGGACGCCCGGAACGTGCGGAACATCGTGCTGATGCGTCCCGTCAATTCGATCATAGAGTTCAAGCAGATCGTCGGACGCGGGACACGGTTGTTCGACGGCAAGGACTACTTCACGATCTATGATTTCGTGAAGGCCTACGAGCACTTCAACGACCCGGAGTGGGACGGCGAGCCGGAGGAGCCGGTGGCGGTCGTGGCCCGGACCGAAGACGATCCCGGAGAGGTTCGGGACCCGGGTGTCGACTTCGATGATCCGGAAGACCGACCGCGCAGGCCGGAGAAGATCAAGGTCAAGCTCGCCGACGGCAAGGAGCGCACCATCCAGCACATGATGGCGACGTCGTTCTGGAGCCCCGACGGCAGGCCGATGTCCGCGGCCCAGTTCGTCGAGCAGCTCTTCGGCGACCTTCCGGAGTTCTTCAAGGACGAAGATGAGCTACGGAGGCTCTGGAGCAGGCCCGACACGCGCCGGAGGCTACTCGATGGGCTGGTCGAGAAGGGGTGCGGCGAGGCTGAGCTGGCTGAACTGAGCCGAGTGCTCGATGCCGAGAAGAGCGATCTCTACGACGTGCTGGCCTACGTCGCCTTCGCCCGGCCGACGATCACGCGCGAGGAACGCGTGAGCACGCGCAGGCGCATGATCTTCGAAGACTATGACAGCAAGCAGCGGGAGTTCCTGGACTTCGTTCTTGAACAGTACGTCAAGCAAGGCGTGGGGGAGCTCGACCAGGAGAAGCTGCCCCGTCTTCTTGAGCTGAAGTACCACGCCGTCGCCGATGCCGTTGCGTTGCTGGGTAACGAGGCTGACATCCGGGAGGTGTTCGTCGGATTCCAGGAGCACTTGTATGCGCGGCGGGCGGGGGAGTAGCTGAGTGGCCCATCCCTTGCACGTCCTTCACTCCAGCAGCTCCCGAAGGGCCCGCAGCCGGACGTACGGAGCCACACCACCCTTTTCAGGCGGTCGTAGTATCATTCGCGCCGCCGGCCACAGACAACGGTGTTGACAGCTGCCTCCACGCATGTTTGACAGTGGTGTGCCAGTTCGATAGACTTGCGAGAACAGATGATAGTCGTCTGAATGGGAGTCCACTGTGAAGATAGGCGACACCGTAGTCCTGAGTCAGAACATCACTACAGTCTACGATCAGCTTGACCTGAGGAAGGTCGATACGACCCAGCTGAAATCTCTTGTTGACGTGGATCCCGGGCCTACTGTCTGGGATACGCCAGACTTCATCATGGTTGTCTACCCGACACTGGCTGCGACCGTGCGCCTCGCGGAGAAACGCGTGAGCGTCACACTGAGTCAGCAGGGTAGCCGAGTTGGGCAGGAGCCGATGTGGGACATTGTCGAGAAGAGCCACGAGCTCGTGACCGGCCTGGGCTCGGAGCTCCGCGCCTATGGATTCAACATCGACATCGGCTTCGTGATGGCGGAGGGAGACCCCCATTCGATCACGACGGAGTGCTTCCTTCGGGACGTCGGTGCCATCGAGACCGTCGTTGGCGGGAAGCTAGTCTCATTTGCACCCAAGTTCGTGTTCACGAGAGACGCGGCACTGCACTCGCTGAGACTCGAGCCTGTCGATTCGGAGCGACTTCAGGTCTCCTTGAACGTCCACGTCGAGTGCGCCGGCGTGCAGCTCCCGGACAAAGCTGGGCTCGACCAGGCGTATCGCGATGAGTACAAGCGACTCGTTCGGGATGTACCGGCTCTGGTGACAGAGGAGTCCTAGGCGTGGCGACGACACACAACAGCACTGAATGCGAGCGCAAAGCGGCGGCCTTCCTTTTCCCTTCGGGGCGATCGGGTGCTGGTCTCGTTCGCTACTTCGATGCTGACGTGATTGAGCTCGGGACTTGGGGGCGCAAGACCCGCTCCGGCACACTGGCTCCCGGCGTGATCTGGGTGGGGCAGTCACTCGCTACAGAGGGGACGGCGCTCTTCCAGAAACCGGTCCACGAGCGAATCATCCATCTGCAACCCTACATGCGCAACGTCCACCTGCCAGGTTCTTGCACCGAGTTCCCGCCGCTGGAGACGAGTACCACTTCGGAGTTCCCAACGGCTCTTGAGGAATTGAGGAGCACACACGTACTTCGGGATGAGAGGGCTGTACTGCTGTTCCTCGACGAGCACTCGGAAGTGCTGCCTGTGCTGCTCGAGGGACGAGACCGCGTCTCGCAGTATTTCGGCCTGGACGCCAGCGTGGAGCTGGATGTCGTTGAGGACCCGGAGTCCGACGGCTACCGTCAGATGTTCGCACGCATCGTGACCCCTCTTGGGCACGATGATGTCGAGAAGCGCCTGGATCGATTCGACGAGGAGTGGTTCTTGGGCAAGATGGCTATCGTCGGTGACCTGCTTTGCTACAGCCCGATACTACGATGAGCTACGACTGGCAGGAGTACTTGACGCTTGCGGAAACGCTTGAGGCGCGAGCCGCGGAGTTAGGTCCGGAGGTGGCCTGCTACCGCTCTGCGGCGAGCCGTGCGTACTACGCCGCGTACCATCGAGCGCTTGACCTGGCCGGTCCGACGAACTACGTGCCTCCCGCGAAGAGGGTATCAGTTCACGCGGCATTCAGGAATCATCTGAATGAGGCGTCCAAGAGCCGACCGGAGCCACAGGCCAGTCAGCTGTTGCGTGTATCGAACAAGCTGAAGCGCCTTTGGGACTTCAGGAAGTCTGCCGACTACGACGACGAGCTCGACAATACGCCGCAAGACCTCGCTTCATTCTCCCTCAGGACAGCCAAGGACGTCATGATGTTCGTCAAGGGCTTCTTCGATGCGCAAGAGGCCTAGGCGGTTCCGTCGCGACACCCTTCACGCTCGCTGGTCATACACGGCTCGTTGGGCGCCGAAGATCTATTCCTTCGACACGACGGGGATTACGTGTCGACAATTGCTGATAGTTTCGACACATCGTCGCGATATGTCGATTCCATCGACGCGTCGAAGGGCATTTGTCGAATTTCGGATGGCGAATCGACGCGAATCCGGCTGCGCCTAGCGCACGCACCCTACGAGCTTGGCTGTCACGCCGACCGCACCGGGCGCGATCGGGGCCTCAATGAACAGTGGGTGAATGCCCGCAGCAGGGTAGGTGTAGTTAGACTGCAGCTCGGGTAGCGGAAACCGACGGACAAAAGAGGAACTGGCATGAACCAACGTCCGGCAGTCATCGCTTCGCTGATCGTGGTGGGCGGCGGCCTTGCTGCCGTGGCGAAGAAGGCGAAGCAAGGCGACTAGGCACTGGCTGACACGCAATCCGTCAGCCTGATCATCGAGGAGGTACATGGAGAAGTCAACTATCTCAGCACTGGTCGTCGCGGGAGGAGGGGTCCTGGTTGGGGTCTTTCAGGCCTTCGCCCTGCGGGCCGCGAAGCGGAAGCGCTTGAAGGAGCGCGGACCTGAATCCGAGGAACGGATGCGTCAGTTCGACTCGGACCACGGAATCGACGGTGCCGACTCGGACCGATAACGATGCCGCGGCCGGCTGTCACGTCGAACAGCCTTGCACATCACCACACCACGGAGCCACCATGAAGAGCGCACTTCCCGAAATCGTTAGGAGTCTCCCGCGCGCCGACATCCCGTTCGAGGGAGTCACGGCCTACCTCTCACAGGGGGATGGGCATCAGACCGTGTTCATGGAGTTCGAGCGCGACGTCAATGTGCCCGCGCACACTCACGCGGCTCAGTGGGGCGTCGCCCTCGCAGGGCGAGTGGACCTGACGATCGACGGCGTCGAGCACACATATACGACAGGCGACCACTACTTCATTCCGGCCGGTGTCGAGCACTCCGCTCATATTCACGCGGGCTACGCCGCGATGGAGCTCTACGACGAGCCAACGCGGTGGAGTGTGCTGGAAGTATCGGAAGAGAGAGATTCATCTACGTGAAGATAATCTCCGCGCCAGCCGACAGCTCGTAGAATTCCCCAACGGTCAACACCTTCTCCACCTCGTCGCAAGAATCCTCCGGCTTCAGATGGAACATGTCGACCGTAGCCTTGCAGGCGTAGAGCTTGCCTCCGGCGTCATGGATCATCTCTATGAACTCGGGGATAGGAGGAATGTCGAGCTGCTTCTCGAGGATCTCGATCAGCTCGGCCAGCCTGCGCCCTATCAGAGAGACCCTCCGATTCTTCAATGGCCACTAAACTATCAAAGTACCGATAACGAATCAAGGATGAAATCCACATAACCGGGACGTCACCGAGCCGACTCTAGTGGGAAGGCAGAATCCTCGCAGCCACGTAACTAGAAAACAGGTGGACGCGGCCGTGCAGTCCTGTATAGAAAGGGGCAGTAGCACGCATTATCAGCTAGACGTTCTAGTGATGTGAGGTCATCGGGTTCCTGTCTTGAACGGGAAGGAGGGTCGGCATCATGAAGCGCGTCTTAGCAACCTTGGCTCCGGTCTTCTTCGGCATATTCGTCCTCGGCACGGGTGTCGTGCACGGTCAGTTGACCGCGTCCATCATAGGATGGGGGGAGAATGGCTACGACCAGTGCACCGCGCCCGCCCCCAATGAGGACTTCATTGCTCTCGCGGCGGGCCGCTATCACAGCCTGGGCATCAAGTCCGACGGGACGGTCATAGCCTGGTACTACAGCTGGGAAGGGCAGTGCCTGGTCCCCGAGCCGAACGCCGACTTCACCGCTGTCGCGGCGGGCTACGAACACAGCCTGGGCCTGAAGTCCGGCGGGACGATCGTGGCTTGGGGGTACAATGCCTTCGGCCAGTGCGACGTCCCCGCTCCGAACGGGGACTTCACTGCCGTCGCTGGGGGCTTACATCACAGCCTGGGCCTGAAGTCCGGTGGGACGATCGTGGCCTGGGGGTGGAACACTCAGGGCCAGTGCGACGTCCCCGCACCGAACGCTGACTTCGTTGCTGTCTCGGGGGGCAAGCTCCACAGTTTGGGGCTCAAGTCCAGCGGGGCGATCGTGGCTTGGGGCAGCGATAGCCAGGGCCAGTGCGTGGTCCCCGACCCGAACACCAACTTCATTGGAATCGCGGCGGGTGAGCTTCACAGCCTGGGCGTGAAGTCCGATGGGACGATCGTGTGCTGGGGGTACAACAGCGATGGTCAGTGCGATGTTCCCGAGCCGAACGCCGACTTCACCGCCGTGGCGGCGGGTGCGTATCACAGCCTGGCCCTCACGTCCGACAGTACGATCGTGGCCTGGGGGCGAGACGACTACGGCCAGTGCACTGTCCCCGCTCCGAACGGGGACTTCGTCGCGCTCGCGGGGGGCTCGTTTCACAGCCTGGGTCTCACGAGATCCGACACGCCCGTTGAGACCGTCTTCTATGCCACGCTCGTGCCTGAGGATCACACCGTGCTGTTGCGATGGCTGCTGCCCGGCTGTCCCGGTGTCGGTCTCAGGATCTACCGTGCCCTCTCCGCGGACGGTCCCTACAGTTGTCTGACCCCGGACCCGCTCGACTCTATACTGAGCAGCTACATCGACGAGACCGCGTGGTCCGGCGGGACGTTCTGGTACGAACTGCGCGCGCTCCTGGATTCTGAGGACGAGATCCTCGCGACCGACATACGCGCCTCAGTTACCGTGCCCGGAACGCTGGCGTTCGGGATCCGATACGTGATGCCGAATCCTGCCACGGCGCATGCGAGCATCGGCTACACGCTTCCCGCAGCCTGGCGGTCTGCGCGGCTGTCCGTGCATGATGTGACTGGCCGGCTCGTCCGGCGGTTGGACCCCGCGACTGGAACTCGAGGCCTTGTGGCGGTCGATTGGGACGGGACTGCCGGTTCGGGTGAGCGCGTTGCTTCCGGCGTGTACTTCGTGCGGCTCGACGTTGACGGAACTGTCGCGACCCAGAGGATGGTGCTGCTGCGCTGAGCGAAGTGGGGCACCATCGCATCTTGCATTCTGCTGTGAAAAGGAGACGGACATTGTGAAGCAACTGCTAGTAGTTCTGGGACTCGTCTGCCTGAGCGTCCTGGTCCTGGGGACGGGTGTCGCAAGTGGTCAATGGATCGAGTCCATCGTGGCTTGGGGATACAACACCGATGGCCAGTGCGACGTCCCCGCGCCGAACGCCGATTTCGTGGTGGTCGCCGGGGGCTTCGATCACAGCCTGGGCCTGAAGTCCGACGGGGTGATGGTAGCGTGGGGGTATAACGCGTACGGCCAGTGCGATGTCCCCGCGCCGAACGCCGACTTCGTTGCTGTCGCCGGGGGTGGGTATCACAGTCTGGGCGTCAAGTCCGACAGCACGATCGTGGCCTGGGGGTTCAACTACTACGGCGAGTGCGATGTGCCCTTACCGAATGCCGAGTTCGTGGCGGTCGCCGGCGGTGAGTATCACAGCCTGGGCCTTAAGTCTGACGGGGCGATCGTGGCCTGGGGATTGAACGGCTTCAGCCAGTGCGAAATCCCCGCGCCGAACGCCGACTTCGTTGCTGTCGCAGGTGGCGGGTGCCACAGCTTGGGTCTCAAGTCCGACGGGACGATCGTGGCTTGGGGGGACAACGGCGATACCCAGTGCGATGTCCCCGCGCCGAACGCCGACTTCGTTGCTGTCGCGGGCGGTTACGGGCACAGCCTGGGCCTGAAGTCCGACGGGACGATCGTGGCCTGGGGGTACGACAGCCATGACCAGTGCATTGTCCCCGCACCGAATACCGATTTCGTTGCGGTCGCGGCGAGATATGAACACAGCCTGGGTCTCAAGTCCGACGGGACGATCGTGGCC
>JAUWCJ010000069.1 GCA_030609365.1 Candidatus Eiseniibacteriota bacterium
TCGGTTCCGTTGCCGTTGACGTCCCCTATGCGCGCGACCTGGTAGACGGCGTCCGGCGCGATGAATTTCCAGCGCAACGCACCGCTCGAGCCGTCCACGCAGTATGCGTTGTTGTTGTCGCTGCCGCAGCCGAAGATGACCTCCGGAATGCCGTCACCCGTCACGTCGTTGATCCAGTCGATGCTGTAGATCCACCCCGAAGGCGGGTCGTCGGCGTAGGTGTCGAAGTCCCAGAGAATCCTCCCACCGTCGTTCGCGATCAGCGCGTAGGCGGTCCGCCCGCCCCACGAGGTCCCGAGCAGCGCCTCCTGCACGCCGTCGCCGGTCAGGTCCGGCGCGGACGTGAGGCACATGTCTCCGTACCCGCAGCCTCCACTCAGGCCTCCGGGAGGGGAGACTCCCCACAGGACCGCGCCGTCTCCGCCCCTGAGGAGCTTGAGGTGACCGGCGGGGTCGCCCGTGTTGTCGATCTCGACGAGCACATCCTGGCTGGCGGGCACGAAGCCCTCCTGGTCCTCAATGGCGCTCACACAGCGCACGTGATGCCCGTAGGACGGCGTGGCCCATATGAGCTCCACGGCTACATCCGCCCACGCAAGCACCGGAGCGGTGATGAGTATCAGAGTGAGTACGAGAACGTGTGCCATTCGCATGGTGACCTCCTGTCTGCTGGAGGAAACGAGTCCGACCCGCTACCTGAAGGCAGCGGGCCGACATCTCTGGATCAGAGTCTTCGTCCATGTAGCCCGCGTCAAGAACTCATCGAACGAGCGTCAATGACTTGATCTCCACCTGACCGTCAACGACCAGTCGGGCGAAGTACGTGCCCGAGGCGACGGCGTGGCCACCATCGTCCGTCCCGTTCCAGCGCACCTTGTTGGCGCCGGCCGGGCGCGACCCGGAAATGAGCGACCGAACCAGATGACCCGCGACGTCGTAGACCTTCAACTCGACACGGCTGTCGCGCGGAAGATCGAAGTGCAGACTGGTCATCGGGTTGAACGGGTTCGGCACCGCACCGAAGAAGACGGCGGCCCGCGGCAGCTCGTCATCGATGCCCGTCCCGGTGGTCACCGTCAAGGTGACCGGAACAAGGACCACGGGGTTGGCCGGATCGTTGGTGGTGACGGACAAGTCAGCGTAGTAGACGCCTTCGTCGAGGTTCGCGGCATTCATGGTCACGTCGATCAGGACGTCTCCCTGTGGTACCACGGTGCCTGACGACGGAGCAACACTGAGCCAGGCCAGACTCGACTCGACTGCGAACCGGATCGCCAGACCGTCATGCAGGTAGCCACCGGTGTTGTAGATCACCTGCAGGCCGTCGGTGCCGGCGGCGTTCTCTATGCCGACGGTGCAGACATCGTCGACGGCTACCGTATGGTACTGGTAGACGATGGAGCCGTCGGCATTCAAGATCGCCTGGAAGGTCTCCGCTGGGCCGTCGGGGAAGTGCCACACGGCGTCCCACTGAACGATGAATCGGTCGTTCCCGGCGTCGGCAAAGTAGTAGACCGCACCACCGAAGTTGGGGCTAAGGTCGTCCCAGAACGGCGCCAGCATGTTGTTCGGTTCCAGGGCATTCGGAATCGCCTGGTTGGCGTAGGTTCCGGACGCTGACGTGAACGACAACCACCCCTTGGTGCCGACGCGAATCGAGTCGAAGATCTCTCCGTAGTAAGAGAAACCGAAGCCCAGCGGGAACGGACCGAAGTTGCCGCCTTCGCCGACGACGTCTCCGATACCGGAGATGTCATACCAGTCGTAGACAGGGCCACCCGCGTAGTCGCTATCGACCCAGCTGTAGCCGAACCCGTCGGGCCCGCCGAAGCCGGCCGCCGGTCCGTCGTTGTACTGGATGCCGAGAGAGTACTCGAGATCGGCGTCGCCCACGTTGCCCAGCGTAATGCTGGCCTGCTCGATGTCCCCTGGAGCGACCGTCTCTTCGATGGAGGCCGGTGCGACCGTCACGATCGGATGTGCGGGTTCGCCCAGGGTCGGGAACTCGATGTAGTCGACCCAGCCAGCATCGTCTCCGGTGCTGACCGACCCGTCCTTGGTGTAGGACCACTTGAACGTGCGCGAGCCACTGGCGACCGGATAGGTGAACTGCGTCCAACCCACCGTGCCGGCCCAGCTCGCGATCTGAGCCCCGTCGATGTAGAAGCGCAGGAAGTCGTAGGTGGCTTCCGAGGAGACCTTGTACCAGAAGGAGATGTCGCTCGACGCTGTGACCTCGACGGTGACCTCGAGGTCGGACTGCTGGTTGTGGCTTACGACCCCTGATCGCGCGGAGCAGGAACCCTCGTAGGGATTCGAGCTGTCGATGACCCAATCCGCACTGCCGCCCATGACCCACGGATAGGCCATGAAGCCGGCTGTCTCGAAGTCCTCGGCGAGCAGCTCCGGCAGAGTGAAGTCCAGAGTGGTGCTGCCCTGGAAGTCGACCGTGTGCTGGTCGGCGCCGTAGCCGGCCGCGCGTGCCACCACGTCGTAAACAGCGCCGGCCGGGATGTCCATCGTGTAGAAGCCAGAGCCGTTGCTATACACGGGCGTGAGCGGCGTGTCGAGCACCTGCACGCTGGCTCCTGCGACAAGCGCGCCCTCGTAGTCGTAGACCAGCCCCGACAGCACCGCCGTCGGCAGCGCGGTCATCGTGGTCGACCCGTCGACTGTATCGTTCTCGATGACATCGACAATCAGGGTCTCATCACCATAGGCGAAGAGACTGAAGGTCAGCGTCCACGTTCCCACGGGGAGCATGAACTGGAAGTTCCCGTCGACGTCCGTGATCCTGCTGGTCGGCCGATCGATCACGCCGACCTGCACGCCGGCGAGCGGCAATCCCGTGCCGGCGTCGGTGACCGTTCCGCTGACCGTGCCAAGACCGCCCATGACGCCCAGGACCGCCTCGTAGGCGTCCACGAAGCCGTGACCGTAGGTGTTGTCCTCGCCAGCCGCACCCTTGTCGATGGCCGTCTCCATCATGATCTGCTTGACGGTGATCACATCGATATCCGGGTTCGCCGCGCACATCAGGGCGACCACCCCGGCTATGTGGGGGCCGGCCATCGATGTGCCGCTGAGATTCTGGTAACCGCCGCCGGGCTGCGCGCTGTAGATATTCGAGCCCGGCGCGCTGATCTCGGGTTTCATGGCGAACTCGCCGCCGCAGTTGCTCGGCCCGCGGCTCGAGAAATCGCTGATCTCATACGGCTCGTAGTACTGGGTCGAGCCGACACTGAAGGCGTTGTACGGGCTGTCTGCGCGGTCGGCAGGCGAACGCAACGTGCCAGCACCCGAGCCCTCGTTGCCGGCAGACCAGGTCAACACGACGCCCGCGGCCTCGCAGTTGTCCATGGCCGTCCACCAGTAGCTGAAGCAGTCGGGATACCCGAGAGGCTCGTAGGTACCCCAGCTGTTCTGGACCACGCACGGCACATCGTCGGTTGTCAGAGGATTGCCATCGGGATCGGCGAACCACTCCAGGGACGCGATAACATCGTTGTCGAATTCAGATCCTACGCCCTGATTGATAGTGTTCGCGGCGATCCACAGCGCGCCCGGCGCAACGCCGATCGTGTCATCCGGCGCTAGGCCGGTGACGGTACCCATGACGTGGGTCCCGTGGTAGTGATTGTCGACCGGGAAGTCGGGAGTGCCCTGGCCGGAGTTGTCGAGCCAACATTCGCTGGGGTCGGCAATGAACCCTCTCCAGCGAGCGGACAGCGCGGGGTGATTCCCGTCGACGCCGGTGTCCATGATACCGACGACAACGCCCTCGCCGTCGATGCCGAGTTCGTTCCAGACGCGGCGGGCCCCAACGGCCACGACGCCCGGCGCTATGCCGATACTGCGGTCGCCGCCCGGGGGCGTGGCCTTCTCGCTTCGGATCGGCTCAATGAGTTCGAACCGCAGGTCCGCCTCGATCGCCTTCACATCGTCGCGCAACGCGAGTTCGCGGACGGCGTCGACCGTGCCGACGACCACGACTGAGTTGATCAGCCAGTGAGCGGTGTAGCCGCGAATCCCGCCGTCGCTCTGACGAGCATCCAGGTAATCCACCAGCGCGTCCTGCGAACGATGAGCGGCATCCTGGAGCGCCCCGAGCACGGCCTCGTGCCGTTCCTGCCGGGTAGCGCGGCTGTTGTGCAACTGCAGGTTCATACTGCCGATGTCGGCCTGATCGTGCAGGACGACGAGGACCTTCACCTCGTCATCCCCGCTCAGCGCCTGCAGCTGGGATTCCAGTCCGGGTGCGATGACCCCGGCCCAGGCGGTGCCGGCGAGCAGGAAGACAACAACCAAAAGGACCGCTGTGCGAGCCTTCTTCATGAGCAACTTCCCTTCCCGGCGTTCGTGACGCCGTCCGATATGCTCTCACCTCACCTTGCAGCCCCGGCCACGCCTCCTGGAACCGCACACGCGCCCAGCGCTCTCGAAAAATTCCTTGCCATTCTATGCGAATTCTGCCGAAGAAATCAAGTACTGAGGCACTTTGGTGGTGTATCAGCTCATGTATAGAGAGAGCTCGGGAGGGGCGGAGCCATGCCGCAGGAGACTGGCCCCATGTGCGGCGAAAGGGGAGCGGGGCCACGGTGGGAGCCGTTTCCCGTTCTCCCCTCTCATCCTGAATGGAAGCCCCGGTCGAAGCGGCCTCCCGGCCCCTCGCGGGACCGCTCGAGGACGTCAGCCGCAGACGCCAACTCAACCCGCTGACTCAGACGAGCAACGGTTGTTCGCACAACTACAACAGGATTGCTATGTCTGTCAATCAAATTGTCAGTCTACCGGGAGGTGACGATCATATAGTCCGTATAGAAGATGTGCATCATGCCATGGCGGCGGACGAACCCCAAGCGGATGTCGGCCTCACCCGTGTGTCTTCGGAGAAGCCGGAAGCCCTCGGGCACCGGCTCGAACGCCTTGTCCAACTTGATCCTCTCGACCGGAAACGGAGGGTCCGCGACCTCACCGATGATGCGGACCAACCCGAGACTTCCGACCTCGACCCACACCGTGCCGTCGAAGTGCCCGACGTCTCGCTCGGTTGCGGTGACGGACAGCCTGTGGCACCGGCGTCCCTCCATGTCCTCGACGCCGGCAAGGAGGACCTCGTACTCACCGGACAGAAGCTCGGGACCGACGAGACTCCGGAGCTCATACTCCCCCACGGGATGACCCAGATCCGAGGAGAGCTCCTCGCGCCGCATTCCTTCCGCACGGTCGTAGAAGAGCGACGCCAGGGCTCTCTTCTCCCCGCCTTCCTTCGTGGGCTCGAGCATCTCCTGCTCCACGCGCAGCGTCTCTATGGCCGCCATCGCGACGCGTATGTTCGCATTGTAGCCATCGAGCACGTCATCGAGACTCAGTGTCCCGATGGAATCGACAGCGGTGGGCTCCGCGGCTTGTCCGGCGGAGGGCGTGCAGATAGCACAGAGCAGGACCACGGCCACCGCGCCCAGTGCACAGGCGCGCTGCCCCACCCCGCGGCCGCTTGTTTGAAGTGGAACTCCCATGCTCGAACTCTAGCCGCGGCCGCCGCACGTGTCAACAGCGGCAGCTCGCGCTTGACGCTGCCGCTCGGGGGTGTGCATACTCGCCCTCGAGAATCCATCTGCCACGTCTCTTCACCATGTCTCTTCACCATGGAGACCCGGACCATGACTGACCGAAGACACCACCCGTCGACAATCGCGGCTCTGGGACTGCTACTGTGCGCCTCCGTTCTTCACGCGGGCACGGTAATCGACCTTGCTTCCGAGGGCGCGCCGTCCATTCTCGGCACATACGCGGAGGAGCAGTTCGGCTACTGCACCGCCGTGGGCGATCTCGACGGCGATGGCTCCACCGAGCTCGTCGTCGGCGCCCCGGGACTGGCGGACAGCGCGGGTACGGCACACACGGGTGCGGTCTTCGTGTTCCGCCTCTCTACTCTCGACACGCTGTCCGCTGAGATCCACGCGGCGGCCCTCGCCGAGTGGACGGTTGTCGGAAGCAGCACTCGCGGCAGGTTCGGCTCGGCAGTGGCCATGGCCGATCTTGACGGCGACGGCTTCGACGATCTTGCCGTCAGCGCACCCGTCGCCGGGGACGAGAGCGGCATCGCACGTGGTGAGGTGTCGGTCTACTTCGGCGGGCCAGGAGGCTCCTGGAGCAACGGACCGAACGCTGCTCCCGACGTAGTTCTCACGGGCTCATTGCCCGGCGCGAGACTGGGATTCTCCATGCTCGCCCGCGACATCGACGACGACGGGCCCGCCGAGCTTCTGATCTCTGAGCCGGGGGGCGGCGGGACGAAGGAAGCGCGATCGGGTGTGGTCTACGTTGTCAGAGGCGAGGCGCTCCGTTCCCTCCATGGAGCGGCGACCGTCTCAGGTATTGCCGCGGGCAGCGTCAGCGGAGAGAACGCCGGCGACGTACTGGCGGGGCTGGCCGTGGCGGACACCGACGGGGACGGTGTTCTTGAACTCGTCCTGGGCGCGCCTCACGCAGACGGACCGGGTGCGAGCCTGCCGGACGCCGGGAAGCTCTACGTCGTCCCGGTGCGCGAGGTTCTGGAGGGACAGCCGGCGTCTCTTTCGCTGACCGGGATGTCCGGGCTGTCCGGTCTCACGGAGCGTGGATTCTTCGGTCGATCGCTGTCCACCGGTGACATCGACTTCGACGGGATCGACGACGTGCTGGCCGCAGCCTACGCGTCGAAGGCGCACAGGAAGAAGCTCGAGGCAACGGGAGAGGTGTTCGTGCTCTTCGGAAACCGCGCCGGTGAGAGCGATGAGCTGGAAGGTGCCGCGGTCTGGGCCACCACACTCGACGACCCGGACGTGCCTCGGTTCCACGGCAGGTCCAGGTCCGACCTCTTCGGCATCCCGGTTCTCCTGGCCGACCTCAACGGCGACGGATCCGTCGACATCATCGCCGCGTCGCAGTACGCGGACGGGCCCGACGACGAGCGGAACATGTGCGGCGAGGTGTATGTCTACTGGGCAAGCGTGAGGTCGGTGATCGCTGCCAAAGCAGGAAGCACGGAGCTCGCCGACGTGACCGTAATCGGGGAATCCCCGGAGGATTCCATCGGCGGGTCGCTCCTGGTCGTGGAGATCTCGGACGGCGGACCGCCGGCGCTTATCATCGGCGCCCCGAACGCGCCGGGCGACGGCGAGGACGGCGCGACCATCCAGCGTCGTGGGAAGCTGATACTGTTGCCAGGGAAATCCCTGCTGAGGTGAAGCCCCGGGGCGCGAACTCCGCGCCTACTTCGTCAGGATCTCGACCGTGTCACCCGAACTCAAGACATGGTCCAGACCGACACCCTGCCCATCGAAGCTCGCGGACGCCCCCCACACTCTGACCTTGCGAGCCCTACCAGCAAGGTCTTTGTGGATCTGCCGCGCCAGATCCAAAACGCTTGCGCCCTCCGGGACCGCGTATGCGACAGGCTCGTCCTTCAAAACAGGATCGCGCGCGTCGACAATGATCTTGCCTATGATGCCGCAGAACGCCTCGGCGATCGCTCGCCTCTCCCCCTCCCGCAACGGAAGGCCGAACACCGGCGCACCGCCACCGAGCTCACGAAGAGCCGCCAGCTCCGCAGGGCCCACCGTGTCCACGTGAGTTCCGATGAGCACGGTGGCCTTGTCCGCCCCCATCTCTGCGAGCTGCGCGCGCAACTTGTCCATCTGGAGTTCGCGGTCCGCGGTCAGGTCGATGACAACGCAGAGGAACGTGGCGTTCAGACAGGCTTCCTTCAGCCCGTCCGCGTAGTGCACGTCTTCCAGCCTGCCGTCCGGGAAGGGCGGCAGATCGACGATCTCGAACTCGCAGCCACCCAGACTGAACATGCCGACGTTGGGCGTCAGCGTGGTGTACGGATAATCGGCAACCTCCGCGTTCGCGCCGGTCAGCGCGTCCAGAAGAGACGTCTTGCCAACGTTCGGGAGACCGACGAGCACTATCTCGGCGAGTCCCCGTTTCCTGACGGAGAAGGGATCATCAGAGACGGAGTGTGACGCGAGCACGCGGCCGACCTTCCTGAGTTCCTCGACCCTTCGCTCGAGCTTCTTCCGAAGCTCCTGGTAAGGTCCCTTGTACTCCGGCCAGTCGACGAGGTGGCCCTCGAGCAGACGCAGCTCTTCTCTCGGGGACTTTCCCTTGGACTCACGCTTGATCTTGATCCATAGGTCCTTGTGAGATATCGGCATGAGCTTCTCTCCGCAAGATCCGGCTCCTGGCGCGCCGCCTGCGTTCCTATCGTGCCCCGGTCTTCACCTTCTTGTCCGCGTTGAAGACCGTCCAGTAGCAGTCCTCCGCGTTCACTGCCTCTTCCTCGCTGAACCCCTCGCGCTCCATGACCCGGACGACGAAGGCGTCCGCATCCCGCTCCTGGTTGCGCTTGTCCGCTTTCGCGAGGTAGTAGTGCCCCCACTCGTGAGCCACGAGGTACCACGCCGCGAGCACACACGTCTCCGGATCGCGCTCTAGCATGTGGTAGAGATTGTGGATGAACCCGAAGTCGTAGACGGGGACAACGGCCTTGTAGTCGTCGTCGGTCAGTGTGACCTGGCCGCCGGTCGTGTCCCAGTGGCGGAGTCTGAGGGACTTCGAGGAGTAGCCGCTGCCTATCCGGAGCGCTTTGTAGACCAGAGAACCTATCTGGCTGTGCACCGTGGCCACGTAGCGGAAGCCGGACCGGACCTTCCGGCCCCACTCGACCTCACTCTTGAGCTTGATGCTCATCTCTCAGTCCCTCCTCCCGGACATGATAGCACACCGGGAGCGCTGAGAGGGAACCGGGGCCCCGGTACATAGAAAAGGGGGCGGCATGTCTCTGCCGCCCCCTCGTAACCAAACGCTCGGTCACGGCTACTTCAGCATCATGAGCTTACCGCTTGCCGTGAGACCGTCGATGTCGAGCTTGGCGAAGTAGACGCCTGAAGCAACGTGCTCGCCGGCGTTATCGAGCCCGTCCCACACCGCAACGCCCGCGCCGCCGTTCATACGCTCGCGAACGAGGCTGCAGACCTCGCGGCCGTTGACGTCGTAGATAACGATGTCAACGAGACCGCCGCCGGTGGGCACCGAGTAGGCGATCGAGGTCGTCTCGGCGAACGGATTCGGGCTGGCCGCCCTGAGGCCGAACGCGTAGAACTCGTCGTCCACACCCGTGTCGCTTTCCTCAGCATTGTAGGAGTAGTTCATGTTGTCCGTGCCACTGTCGTTGTTGATCACGACCAGGCCAACGGAGTGCATTGTGTTCCAGCCGTCAAACGCCAGCTCTCCGTTGCCCCACGGGCTCAGCGGAATCTCGCCGTACTCTCCGTAGACGCCGCCGGATGTCCGGTAGTTCAGATACGCCGCGTTCCCGACGCTGAGAAGCGAAGGTCCGTCGTACGTGACCAGCAACCTGCTGTGGCCGGAACCCATGTAGTTGAAAGCGATGTAGTTACAGCCGTAGCTGTCCGGCTCCCAGCTGGGAGTCGGCCCGCCGATCGCGATCGGATACGAGTTGTGACCGCGCATGATGCTGGCGGTGTACCAGGTGCCGCCTTCCTCGAAGTGGTTGCCGTCGTCGCGAGACCCGGTGAACCAGCACCAGATGGCGAAGTCCTTGTACGACTCTTCCATGCTGGACCCGTAGGTCCCGAGCACGACGTTTATCATCTCCAACACCTGGCTCGAGTTCTCCATCTGCCACCAGTTCTCGACGATGATGCCGTTGCCGAAGTTCTCGGACAGATAGAAGTTCCACACGCACGAACCGTACCAGCGGAGGTTGCCGTCGTGGTAGTCGATGGAGCGGTAGAGCGAACTCAGGAAAGGCGAGAGATAGCCCAGGTAGTCGTTGACGTCATCGTAGATGTGGTCCTCCATCCACATGGACGTGCACTCCTTGTACCACGTGCCCGCGTTGATGTTGTGCGCGGCTTGGCAACTGTGGCTAAACTCGTGCGCGATGGTGATCTGCATGCACTCGACAGCCGGGTGCGAGAATCCGACCCAGTCGTTCTCGATCACAACGTAGCTCGTCGCGGCGTTTGGGGGATACCCGCCGGGGCCGTCGTTGTAGTAGTAACTGCCCGCGCAGTATCCGTAGAGACCGGTCAGGTTCTGCACGTAGATGTCATAGAGGTCGTTGCCGCCGCCGCCATCGGGGTCGCCGCCGTCAGGAGGAGGAGCACGAAACCCCAGGTTGGTGATCTCTTCGGTCCAGATGTACTCGGCCTCGGCCATCATGGCGTCTCTGTAGGTCGTGGCCGGCCACCCGTAGATCTTGTGCGTGCCGCTCGTGTCGTAGTGAATGCGGAAGTGAGTGGTCTCAACGTAGGTCATGGTGCTGGGCCTGGCCCTGAGACCTCTGATTTCCTCGGCCACCGCATCCGGAAGGTCCGGCAGCGCGAGGCGGATCATGTCGTCCATCGGAGTCCCGCACTTCTCGACCAGCCCGCCGGCAAGGTCCTCGCGAACCTGCCAAGGCGTGTAGAGCGCGTACGCCGTCTGAAGAATCATCTCGTCGTGGCTAATGGTGCCCTTGCTGTAAGCGTCATTTATCACCGCGGCGGTCGTCATCTCAGCGGTCTCGAGCTTCGCAAAACCCGGACCAGCAGCGAGCACCAGGGTAACAACACACAGCAATACGGCAGCGGCCAGCTTGCGCATTGCGGAGCCCCCCTCTCTCTCAAAGGTACCATCTCTAACAGGCCTATGTCCTCTCAACTCTTCATTCTAGCACAAGTTGAGGTCAAGGTCAAGAACACTGCGGAAATCGAGCGAAGAGAGACGCCGTCGCCTCCGGGAACTCCTTGATGGCCGCGTACTAACGGATGTACCCCAGTGCCCTGAGTTTCTCCTCCGTCTCGGGGTCCAGCGCCCTGGTACCCGCGGATAGCTCACGCGACGATGCATCCGCGCGCAACCGTTCCAGCCGCGCGAGCATCGATTCGGTCACATCAGGCAGCGTCTGAGACAGATCCTCCCGCTCGCCGGGGTCTCCGGCGAGGTCGAAGAGCAGGACGCTCTCCTCCCCACCGGACCTCGCCACCACGAGCTTGAAACCCCCGCCCCGCAGGGACCGCGCGCTCTGAGCTCCATGGAAAACCTCCGCAAGCACGGGCGGTTCCGGCCAGGAGTAGTCACCACCCACAATGAGAGACCAGAGGTTCACTCCCTCGAACTCGAAACCCTGAGGTCCTCGGCGACGCCGACGGCCCCCATCAGAGTGGTGAGTATGTCGACCTGCCTCACAGTCGCGTCCGCGCGATCCCCGGAGGGCAGCACCGACGGCAACGACATGATCAGGGCTATCTTCACAAGCTCGTCCTAGAGCGACTGGCCGTGCCCCCACCCCCCCTGGTCGTGGAACTCCTCACCGTGGTCGGCCGTGAGGATGATGAGCGTCTCCTCGGTCAGACCCCTCGACGCCAGTTCCTCAAGAACCAGTCCCAGTTCGTGGCCGAAGTAGGCTATCGAACCGTCATACTGAGCGACCATGTTCCGCCGCTTCGACGCCGTCAGTTCCTCCCGGGGGTGGAACGGGAGCAAACCCGGAAACGCGGGTGGCATGTCCATCTTGTGGCCCTTGTAGTCCGGATCGAACAACTCATCGTACGGGCTCGGAGGCGCCTAGGAACTGTGGGGTTCCATGTAGTGCATGTAGACGAAGAACTTCGCCTCAGGCTCCTCGTCGATCCACGTGAGGAGCGACGCGTTCATCGCGTCCGATCCCGTCCCGTCGAACGGGCACTCCTCCGTCCTGAAGGGCACAACGACGTCGGCCCGTCTGATGAGCCGCGGAAGCCAGACCATGCGGCGCACGCGCCTGCCCAGCCGTCTGGCGACCTGCATGGTCACTGTGCGCCCCACCGCGCTGGGAACGTCACAGTAGAAGTGGTCGACGCCGCGGCCGAATCCGAACGTCGGCGACACCAGAGCGTTCGCCGAGAAGACCGCCGTCCGGTAGCCCTCCGCCCGCATCAGTTCCGTCAGGGTCGGCGACGACTCGGAGAGCACGCCGCCGATCGAGTTCACGTTGTGAGTCGACGCGTAGAGCGATGTTACGAGCGACGCGGTCGTCTCCTTCGTCTGGGAGCCTTGCGCGAATGCATTCATGAAGAGGACCCCGCCAGATGCGAGCCTGTCGATCACAGGGGACGTGTCCCTCTCATACCCGTAACAGCCAAGATGGTCCGCTCTCATGGCGTCAACGACAATGAGCAGGACGTTCGGCCCCTCACTGCGCGGCTCTGCCGGCACGAGGTTCGCCCCCGAGCCCGCGGAGTGCAGCGCCGCGGCAGAAAGGAGGACGACCACAAGAAGCACTGACGCAACCGCGAGAGGCGACCACGCGCGGGTGCGTCGTCCGCGGGCGAGTCGCGCCCGCCACACCCTGACAAGAACGACGCAGAGCCCACAGCAGCCTGCAAGCAGCAACGCGTCTACGACGAGCGACACGCGAGAGAATATGCTGGGGAGATGCACGACGTTGAGGTACCCGCCGGCCCCGACGAGCACGACCACAGACACAACCGCGGAGCCCACAAGGGGCCGGTCGAGGCGGACGCGCGCGAGGCTGAGCGCCGCCGCTGCCAGCCCCATGACGATCCCCGCGACGGCCCAGATCGCCGCGTAGAACACGCCCGTGTTGACGATCACGGCAGAGCCCTCCGCCGCGCCGCGCACGAGCATGGCGAGCGACTCGAGAAGACCCGCGGTCCCTCCTGCGATGGCGCCGAGCCACGCGAGATACGGGATCGTCACCGGGGGGAAGTCGCTCCCCTGAGCCGAGCTGGACATGATGCCTCCGGGTTCGCAAGCCTGCGCTGATCACGACGGGCGCGCGGCGAGGTCGAGATCACATTTCGATTGTAGACGAGCGGGATTCGGAAGGCAACCGGGCGCCCCCCACCAGGCGCCCACCACCCCGCTTGACCCCACGAGCCCGCGAGGCTATAGTTGGCAGCCATGGCACAGTCCCTGCGCACACGAGCATCCTTCCTGTTCTCGCGCCAACGCGGGATTCCCCTGTTCAGTATCTCAGGGATCCGGATAGTCGCGCACTACAGCTGGTTTGCCATCGCCGCCATCATCGTCTGGGCTCTGACCGTGGGATGGTTTCCCAACGTCCTCCCCAACCGCCCGCTTCTGCACTACGTCACGCTGGGCATCATCACCGCGTTCTTCTTCTTCGCTTCCGTACTGATTCACGAGCTGATGCACAGCATCGTTGCCGTCAGGTGCGGAATTCCCGTGAAGAGGATCGTGCTCTTCCTCTTCGGGGGAGTCGCAGAGATCCTCAGTGAGCCCCCGGACCCGAAGACCGAACTCAAAGTGGCCTTGGCCGGACCTGCAGCCAGCGCCATCATTGCGGCCGGATGCTGGACGGCGGTTGCCATCATGGGCAACACGCCCGGACGCCCCGGTCTGCAGCTCGCGCTCGTCTACCTGGCCGTGGCCAACACCGTGCTGCTTGGATTCAACCTCCTGCCGGGCATGCCGCTCGACGGCGGCAGGGTCCTGCGCGCGCTCGTCTGGAACGCCACAGGCGATCTCCGTCGGGCAACGCGCGTCGCGAGCATCGCCGGACAGGCCATCGCGGGTCTCATGGTGCTCGTCGGTGTAGCCATCGGGCTCCTGGGAAGCAACATCTGGGCGGGGCTCTGGATAATCCTCATCGCCCTGTTCCTCCGACAGGCGGCCGATGCGAGTTACCGTCAGCTCCTGATGAGGGAAGCTCTCCAGGGGGTCCGCCTCGCGAGCGTCATGACACCGGACGCGGTGACGGTCCCACCGGACATCACACTCTCGGAGCTCATCGAAGACTACGTGCTCAGGTACCACTTCACGAGCTACCCGGTCGTATCGGAGGGCCGACCGATCGGGCTCATTACGATCAAGTCGGTGAAGCGTGTACCGCGGGAGAAGTGGGGCATCACGCTCGTCGGTGAGACCACGATACCTATCACGTCCGGGACGTCGCTGTCACCGGACGACGACATACCGACAGCGCTGTCGCGGATGAGCGCGGCGGAACAGAGCCGGCTACCCGTCATAGATACATCGGGTAGACTTGTCGGGATCGTCTCCCGCCGGGATATCATCGCCTACCTGCAGATACGATCGGACCTTTCCGCCGGCTCCACGCGGTCCTCCTAGTCGAACCACAACAACCGAGGGGGCGCCGCCACCGTGGACGCGCCCCCTCGTACCATCTGAAAAATTCTCGTTTTGCTCCTGGCTCCGAACCATCGCTGGTGGGAGCGAAGGACCGCTCTACTGCACGGCGCCCTTCTCTTCAGTACTCTCGCAGCAGATACCATGCAGAACGAACTCCGACAGCTCTCCGGACAGGTCCGTCAGAGAGTAGGAACACTCGTGCGCGACCCAGTCGAGAACGATGCTCTCATACGCACCGAACAGCATGCACGCGACCGCAGGCACGTTGACCTCACGGCAGAGGCCCGAGCGCATACCCTCGGTGAGAACCTCCTCGATGATGTCCTTGTACGCACGGCTGCTGCGCTTCGAGACGATCGTGACCATCTTCGTACTCTGCCTGAGCTGCGACAGGAAGATCCTAGCGCTGTCCGGATTGTCCTCCATCAGTTCCAGCCCGAGTGTCAGCAGACGCATCAGCTTATCCCGGGGCGTCTTCTCCCTCTCCACTCC